>CAYSWH010000011.1:0-43035 GCA_964434775.1 uncultured Candidatus Saccharibacteria bacterium
CCCTAGATTGTGAGAGTTTCATCAAGTTTGTCTTGAACATCGGATAGCCCTGACCTAAAAAACCTTAACTCAAAAAATCATTCAAACTTGCAATTAAGCGAATTTTTTAATTTACGATAATCCGAAGAAAATAATCTTGCTTTTTTTAAATGATTCTGATATAATAATAACCAATTATAAAAACTAATTAATCAACGGTTCTTAAATAACCCAGAGAAACTGCAAAATTTAAAATTACCTACCAATATGGCAAAACTTAAAATAAGACTTCAAGAATTACCAAAATTATATTTTATAATCGCAATCCCAATCCTTTTAATAGGAGGTTTATTAGTTTATGGTTATTTTAACCAACAGAGATTAGATAATGAAGAAGAGATCGCCGGAGTAGCCAATGCTAATGCCAGGCTTAGAATCTATGACTTTTGGGGGAATGGTTGCCCTCACTGTGCCAAAGCAAACGAATTTCTAAAACCATATGTGGAGAGTAAAGACGGGGTAGTACTTCAAGATTATGAAGTTTATTATAGCAAGGAAAATCAAGAGAAACAAAATGCCGTAGCCGAGAAATTAGGAGTGGAAACAGGGGGCGTGCCTTTAATTATCGTTGGTGATCAGCCGTTTCAGGGCTTTGACAGTGCCGATAAAACCGGAGAAGATATTAAAGAAAGGGTTGAATACTGCCTCGAGAACGGTTGTCCTGACGTTACCGGAGAAACTTTAGGCCTGGAGCCTCTCAGCGGAAAGGAAGGGGAAGTAAAAGGAGCCAGTGAAGAGGTAAACGAAAGCGATTCTATGTTTGTCAACCTTAACCCGGCTGAAGCGGATAATCTAATCAAAGAAAGAAGTGATCTTGAAGTAATTGACCTAAGAACTCAAGAAGAGGTTGATGCCGGCATAATCACCAAAAACATAACCAATATTGATTTTTACAAGCAAGATTTTGAATCTAAAATTGACGAGTTGAACAAAGAAAAGCCCTATTTAATTTATTGCAACAGCGGCAATAGAAGTGGAGAGACCTTTGAGATGATGAAAGACAAAGGCTTTGAAAAAGTTTACCATTTGGATGGTGGAATTCAAGATTGGCAGAGTCTGGGGCTGGAATTAATCTAGCATTTATAGTATCACAAACAAAAATCCACTAAAACTATATATGAAAAACAAATATTTTGTTCTACTGGCCTTAGGTTTTCTGAGTATATTCTTCAACCCTTCACTTGATGTTTTGGCTTCAAGTAGTTCTGATAATATTATAAGTTTGGAAATATTCGGACTTAGTTTTGGCGAAGTAGATCTCAGTCAGTACTCCTTACCTGTAATTACCTTTTTAGTGGCCTTTATTGACGGATTTAATCCTTGTGCCATGTGGGTTTTACTTTTCTTAATTTCACTCTTACTGGAAGTTGAAGACAAGTTCAAGAAGTGGACCTTGGGGCTTGTATTTTTGATAACTTCAGGCATTTCTTATTTTTTCTTTTTGGCTGCTTGGCTGGAAATAAACGAATTAATTGGTCTAATTCCTTGGACAAGAGGTTTAATTGCCTTATTTGCTTGGGGGGCAGGAATCTGGAGTATCAAGTCTTATCTTGATGAAAAAGATAAAGAATCGGGATGTAAGGTGGCCGGTAACGAGGACAGACAAAAAATGTTTGCCAAGTTAAAGAAAATTGTTTTGGAACAAAGCTTTATTCTTTCAATTATCGGAATTATTTTGCTGGCTCTTAGCGTAAATCTGTTTGAGCTTCTTTGTTCGGCAGCTCTGCCGGCTACTTATACAAATGTTCTAGCTTCTCAAGACGTAACCGGTCTTGCTAAATACGCCTACCTGCTGTTCTATGTTCTGGTATTTATGATTGACGACATTATTATTTTTGCCGTTGCCATGATTACCATGCAAGTTACCGGAATTTCCACTAAATACAACAGGTTAAGCAAATTGATTGGCGGGATTGTCATGATGCTCCTTGCAACCTGGATCACTATTGAAGTTATGCAAGGATTAGGTTTGTTATAATCTTGATTACAAAAATAAAAATATTTATAAATCTGTAAAGTCTAAAAAATGTTATGAAAGTCTTAAAATTTGGTGCGGTTTGGTGTAACGGGTGTATAGTAATGAAGCCAAGATGGCAAAAAATCGAGACTATTTATAAAAATAACGGATGTACTCTGGATACGGAATTTTTTGATTTTGATAATGAAGACCCAAAAGTGCAGGAAACATTAGATAAATACAAAATAAAGGATGACCAAGGTAAATTACCGGTGTTTGTTTTTTTGGATAATCAAGGCCAAGAAGTAGAGAGACTAACGGGAGAAATTGAAGAAGAGAAATTAATGGATGTTATTGACTCAAGACTGGAAAATGACGGAATAGAGTCCCCTAGAAAAAAAATCCGCGAAGAAGCCAAACAGAAAAGTTGGTGGAGAAAAATATTGCCGTTTTAGTCCAAATTTAAATATTTCTTAACCCACTCCTTGGATAATATTAATTTTTTTATTCCCGCCGCCTCCATTTTTCGACTGCAATCCTTACAAGACCACCAATGACCATAGAGATAGCAGGTAGAATTTTGTAGGTCTTGAACTTTTTGAGAATTGACCGGATCCTTTAGCGCTTGTAAATAGTCTGCTTCCTTTTGAACACCAAAATACCGGTACAAAGCCCTTGCTTCCGAATGATTTTCAGGATCAGAACCGGGATTTATCTCATACCCGCTACCCGAAGGAATTGGAGTAACTTTTTTTAATGCTTCTCGTACATCAATTTTCTCCCTGGACATTATCTCAGCAAGCTTTTGCTGTACTTTTGACTTATCAAAAGATTTAGGAAAATATTTCTGCACATAAAGCCACCAAAATTCATCTTGAGGCACTGTAAGATTGTGTAGACCTACGTTCTGGGTACTATGAGTAAGCACCGAACCGTCTTTTTCAAAAAGTGTTGCCGTGACCATCCCTTGATAATCATATTTTTTTCTTTCCTCTAATACTAGTTTTTCCAATCCTCTAAAAAAGCCACTGTTTTCGAAGCTTAAGTCAAAAGGTCCGATAAAGGGCTGATAAATCCAAACTTCTTCTACTTGCTCAGAAACAACAATCTCTTGCAGTTTCACATATCCCGGAAAATCGGAATCTTTTAGTTTTTCTTCGGGAGAATATTTTACAATTAAATATTTCAAGCCGTTTTTTTCTAGTCTTTTTCTGTTCATATTCAAAATATTCATCAAATCAATATACAACTCATTATATCTACAAACACATATTTGTAAAGTCTGAAATTACAAATATAGAGCGATAAGTTATTCCATACTTTTCACTGACCTGGCCTCAAGACAAATCAAATGAATACCTCATAAAAAAGAAGATCAGGTATATATAGTCAACAAATCACAATCTCTTTTCTTTGCTTCTTGTAACCAATCAAAGTACTGTTCAACCGTTTCTCTGATTTCTTCGTCTTCAATAGACCCCAAAACTTCATCTTTCTTTTTAAAATCTCTACATGCAATGTCAAAGGATTTATAACCCATTCTAGGAAAATCCCCTTGTTTTTCTCCCTCCATAGGTGCAAGCGGAATACCTTTCATTGAAGTTGAATCAAGCTTAACTATATCTGGAAATCCATCTGTAAAAAACCAACCTTTTTCCATCCCACTGAATTGATCATTATCCAACCATTTGACTCCAAAAGCCATGCACAAAAATTGAAAAGCATAACCGTGCTGAAAACTGCACTTGGTTGTTCTTGTAGGACTAAAATCACCCATTACCAAATCCTCAATAGCTCTATCAATGTCGAGAATTATGCCCTCTTGTTCAACCTTCTCCTCAAACAGATTAGTTAAGTCTTCCATAACTTCTTGAATCTCCTCATCAAAGTTATCAAGTATATCATTAACCAAGCCGGAATCCTTGCACCCTAGAGCCATTTTTGATTTATCTCTCAAAACCAACAAACCTTCTAAAAGACAAGACATAAAAATTCCACAAATTTATAAACGTGTAAACATTTCAAAAAAAAATATTCTAGTCAAGAAGCTATTTTAAGTTGGATGTCTGACTATTTTATAAGGACATCGTTTGTGTTTTTAATATAAAAAGATTTCGCAATAATCACTAAAATGCTAAAATGTAAAAGAATTTACTCATCAATTATTATTAACTACACGGAGATTATCTCTCCATGGTTGCTTACCGCATTATGAAAAAAATATTTAATTAAGGCCTTTTTCAGTAATTATCATTTTTAACACAAATTTAATTCTTTTTACTCCTTTGCGCAAACCAAACTAACAACAAGTGAGTCACCTTTTTTAAGATGAATCTGTCGCAACCTTACACCTTAACAATGAAGACTATCAGTATTTACTGAATGGCATTAATTGTTTTAGCAGTAAAGCTAACACCGGTAATGCTTATTCATTTCTCACTTCAATTTTCATATAATCTACTCGACTCAACTATTCCGACAATTATAACAACATAGCGTTATAATGATTATCCCAAGACTACAAAAACAAACCGTCTTTAATTGATATCAAACTTTTACCGCCTGCTCGAATTCACTTTCACTCAGTAGACCTTCTTCTAACACTATCTCTCTAATTGATTTATTTTGATTAACAGATTTTTTTACTATCTTACTGACTTTATCGTAACCTAGAACAGGCGTTAATAAAGTTGCATATGCCGTTGATGTCTCCAGATGCTGCAAACATTTCTCCGGATTGACCTTAAGCGTAGAAATGCATTTAGAATCAAAAACTTGGATTGCCGAATCAATTAGTTTGAGGATATTAATTAAAGAATCAGCTAAAATCGGAAACATAATCCCCAATTCCAAATGGGCGTCTTCACTGGCTTTCTGAATAGTGGCATTTTTTCCGGCAATAAAATAAAAAACTTGATCTACCGCTTCGGGAATTACCGGATTTACTTTTCCAGGCATAATTGAGGAACCGGGCTGAAGATTTTCTAAAGTTATTTCTCCGATTCCGCCATTTGGACCGCTAGCCATAAATCTTAAGTCTTTAGCTATTTTAGACAAGTCCCCGGCCAAAATAGTTACTAAACCGGAAACGTGACAAAAGTCCGACTGGCTACTGGTTAGAGACATGAAGTTGTCTGCCGGTTCCAATTTTAAACCGGTTATGTAGGTCAACTCTTTATAAACTTGCTTAATATAAACCTCAGAGGCATTAATTTTGTTTCCTATAGCAGTGCCGCCTAAATTCAAGTCGCTCAAGAATTCGTATAAATCTTTCAAACGCTTCTTATCACGCTGTAGAATTACACTGTAGGCTTCCATTTCAGCTCCTAAAGTGGTAGGCACTGCATCTTGAATATGAGTTCTAGCCAACTTCTTTACTTCAGCAAATTCTTCTGCCTTTCTATCAAAGGTTTTTATTAAACCATCAAGACTGTTTTCTATATTAGTCACCAAACGCAAGCAAACTATCTTTAAGGCTGACGGATTTACATCATTGGTAGACTGAGATTTATTCACGTGATCATTTGGATGGACTTTTGCCTCAATTTTTTTGGCCTTCAAAATTTCTGTTGCCCTGCTGGCCCCAACTTCATTGACATTCATGTTTATGGAAGTACCGGCACCTCCTTGCAAGGCTACGGTGGGAAATTGCTCGTCTAGTTGGCCCTCAATTATTTCTTGGCAGGCCTGCTCGATAGCCTTGGCAATTGAAAGCTCCAGCGAACCCTCAAAAAGATTAGCCCTAGCTGCCGCCATTTTAATTTCCGCAATCGCCTTAATTAGGTCCAGATCAACTTTCCTGTAAGGAAAAGGAAAATTCTCCATAGCCATGGATGTTTGCGGTCCATAATATTTTTTTGTAGTCATAACTAGGTTAAAATCAAAAAATCAGGCAAACGTCCTAATCATTTTTGTAAATAATTAACTCAACATTATTAGCTTAGATTTCTTCAAACTAACCTTTTTGTCAATTTCCTAATCACTAAATAGTAGAAATTCTCAAAAAACTAAAAATCAGTCACTATTTCAATTAACATAAGAATCACTGCAAAAATATAAAATATCCGACCTACTTAAAGAAGAATCCTTTGATAAGCTCAGAATTAGAAAAGCCGGTCTTTCCGTCTATCGCTTTTTGAATGGTATTTCTAGCACGTTTTGAACTACTCAAAAGATTTGTTATAAAGTAATTATTGAACTTGCTGTTAAAAACGTTCAAACCGTAATCGTAGGTTTGGTGAGTTTTTAGAGTCTTATCCGTAATTTTTTGATCAAAAAGTTTGAGGGAATTTTCAGTATATTTTCCTTTTACTTCATTCAAAGTTTCAGCCGCCAGGATTCCGCTTAATAGTGCTCCGGCCACGCCTTCCCCTGTTAGATTGTAAGTTGTATGAATGTTCTCACCCACTAGAAGAACTCTATTTTTGGATAATCTATCCTGTTTTAGCCCGGTACGTAACATCAAACCTATGGGCCTGGAAGTTAATTCTAATTTTTTACCAAAATATTTTTCGGCATCATCCAGAAATTCATCCATAAGTGCCTTCAGCGAAGTATCAGGCTTGTATTTTTCAAAATATCCTACACCAATATTTAGCAAATTATCGGGAAGAGGAAAAACCCAACCGTATCCGGGTGCTAATCGTTCGTTCATCCACATTATGTAATTCTTTACATCAAACTCATTTTTAGCATAGCAACGAATAGCTGTAGCCGTATCCAGATCTTGATAATCAAAGCCAAGAGATCTGGCTAAGTCAATTCTGGCTCCTGTAGCCAAAACCAAGCAATCACCTTGATATTCTTTCTTTTCTTTGTCCGTCAAAATTACCCCGTCATCTCCGGAAGCCACTTTCTTAATTTCAATGTTATAAAGAACTGTTCCACCAAGTTCTTCTACTTTATCTCGTAAAATCTGATCCGTTTCCTCCCTTTTGAGAGTGTACTGCTCTGAAAGAAAAGTATTTTCTTTGTTGCCGTAACCTAATATGGTAAATCCCGGAACATTCAAAGCTCTTTTTTTGATTTTTTCCCACACTCCAAGCGATTCCAAATATTGTTGAGATTCGTTTAAACCATCCCCGCAAATCTTTTCCCTACCCTTACCTCCTTTTTCCAGTAAAGTAACCTTGGAAAAGCCTTTTTGCAGTAAACTAATGGCTGCTGACGAACCGGAGGGACCTCCTCCAACAATTAATATTTCATCGTTAGTATAAGTCATAAAAATAGACTAAAAAGATCACTTATACAAATAAGCCTATATTTTTTGATAGTTTCTAAAGTATAATTTCTTATAGTTAAATAGTCAACAGTTCTTTTTCCTTGGCTTCAGCCATTTTTTCCAGTTCATCATTCAAGGTTTCAACTTCTTTTTGAAGATCATTTTCAAATCTGTTGTATTCATCCTCGCTGAGATTACCTTCTTCTTTTTCGTGCTTTTGAACTTTTAGTAAATCTTGTCTCTCCCGACGTACCTCAACCCTAGATTCTTCCAATAGCTTATTCACTGTTTTGACTCTTTCCTTTCTAGTCTCTTCTGTTAGAGAAGGAAAATTAAGCCTGATTCCCGCTCCGTCATCCACCGGATTAACCCCCAAATTAGACTCGCTAATCGCTTTGACGATGGCTGAATTCACCGACTTATCAAAAGTAGTGATTAGAAGCTGAGCCGGCTCCGGGATAGTAATCGTGGCCAGTTCTTGAACCTTCATTCTACTACCGTAGGCTTCCACCTGAATTTGATCTAAAACCGAGGAATTTACCCTACCCGTATGAATCACGCTCAACTTACTCTGCAGGTGATGTTTAATCCTCTCTCCGTCAATATTATTATAGGTCATACAAAGATATCAAATTATGATCCCTTGGTTTTTTTGTCAAGCAATACCTTTCTTCTTTCTGTCTTTTATTTTTTAATTTCATATACTACTCAGAAAGGTCAAACCCGTTAATTTTGGTTAAATATTCTGCATAAAGTCCGTTTATTTCTTTCAATAATGTCATAGAATTACGACACCAAGGAAAATTCAAATTTTCGGTTACGTCAGATATAAAAGCAGTTTCTTCATCAACATATTTAATTGATAATTCAACCCTCTCTAAATAGTCTGAAGATACTTGTGTAACCCTGCGATCAACCAGAAACTGGATGTAGATTCTGATAGTTAGAAGTATGATTCTATATTCTGCAATAAAATGAGAATCAGAAGCTTGATCTGTATGTAGTTTCAAATGCTTTCTTAAACCTCTGTCAATTGTAAAATTAAACTGCTTTTCAAGTGGGTAACGAGAGATTATCTCTTTGACTTTGCTTTGTAGCAAAGAATATAGCTCCGTACCGCTAGAATCACTGTTCGGAATTTGCTTTTCAAGTTCATCCAACCTTCTCTTCAAAAGTATCAGATCCTTAATCACCCTCCTATGCAAATCCGGATTCTCCAGGTATCCTGCAGGGGTTGCAAGTAGTATCTTCAAAAGGTTCTTCAAAAGTCAATTTTCAAAGTTTTACTAGGCCACCTTATCAGAAAATAGGTTTTTGGGCAAGCGAATTAGCATACAACTATCTCGCTGAAAAATATTCATCTATCAATTCAGCCAAAATCCTTTTTTCTTGACTTAATTGACTACCAAATTCAGTATTCCTTAAAAACTCAGAAGAGTCTAACCGAGCAAGAAAAGACTTAACTTCTTCAGTTCTTCCACTAATGACTGCCTTTCTCATTTGTTGTCAATACGTTTCATAAGATTGAGAAAATCTCCTAGAAATCAGAACTCTGCTTTGTAGTAAGAAAGATCTCAAATTGACGTTTGTATTAGTTCTCTGCATAATAATCTCCAGAGAATTTAGTCTATTTGCTACTCTGGTGCCTAGACTTGAATCAAAATCTCTTGGATTAGTACGAGAAATCATTTCTGCACTTGCAAGCCCGTAACTGTTAAAAGCCTCTCCAAAATTTTTATAAACCATATCAGCTCTATTCCTAAGTATTCCCCTCAAAAAGCCGGTTGATACAGGAGTGTTGGAAATGACTTGTTCTAAGAAATCAAGATTTTGGGCAATTAACGTTTCACCTTGACTCTCTGTGACATTATCCAACCTACTTACACTCTCTTGACCGGCTGTATAATACTGATTTGCAAATTGCTCGTATATATTGTCTACCGTTGATCTTAATTGTTGGTGTTCAGGATTGCTTGGCGGAATTCTACCAACCAAGTCTTCAATGAAATTTAAATCTCGGCCAATTGTTCTGGCCAAATCCGAAGTTCGTTAGCTGATTCTTGAGTTTGCTATTCTATTATTCAAAACAGTTCCTAAGGAATTTATTTCTTGGATAGCTATATTCGAAATCATATTTATTTGATTGTTCAAAGCTACCCCTTCACCTGGACCAAAAAAAGAAGAACCGATTATTTGTTGATAAAAGCTAACAATTTCCGGACCTCTACCTACTCGCACCATATTTCTTACCGATCTATCATTTAGTCCGACCGTTTGTACTAACTCTTGTCGAGAATTTTCCATCAATCGATTTATTTCTCCGGCAAATTGTGTACCTTCTGAAGAAGCTGCCAAGGTCCTTAAAGAGTCAAGTCTAATCCTTATTTCACTACCCAATTGTTCATTCCATTCACCTCCTCGAAGTCTACTCCCAACCTGATTGGATATACTTATTCTCACCTGGTAAAAACTTTCTAAACTTCTAATACTGTTTATTCCTTGTTGAATAAGGTTTCTTAAACCATAATCACAAAAATCAGACTCTTGCAGGCTCAGTAAAAATTCCAACCCTTCGTATCGTCCTTGACTGGCCTCCGATAAAATCTGGGGTAACAATTGTTGATCTAAAATTCCATAGACATTCTGCCTTAATTGAGAAACTTCTTGATTCAATTGTGCCCTTGCCTCCCCATCATTATTTGCAACAATTTCTTGTAAAGCATCCATATTCCTACGAATATCCAAACCTGAGCTAGCCCAATTTCTCTGAGATACATAGATAGACGACAGTATATTTTGGGCAAGACTTACAAAATTTCCTTGACTTTCTGTGGTTTCACTTTCTGTGCTTGATCGACTATCTTCCCTAGCTCCACTATTATAATTTCTAACAATTTGTCCTATCTCCGGATCTCTTAGAACAACTCCTTTAAATAATTCCGAGGCATAGGAACCTTGATCAAATTCGAGTTCACCTTTATTAAAATCATCACCCAGTTCAGCCAAGAATCTATTATAAAAAGTTTCAATAAAATCCCTTGGATTAACTCCTTCTTGAATATTTCTTAATCCTTCAAGAAGCTCAAAAAAAGCATTTTCCACCCTTGCAATAACTGCTTGCTCCATCATTGCTTTTATTTCCTTCTCAGAGAGACGCAAGCTGTAAACTTTATTATTGACATCAGTAGTGCTCTCATTAATTAACACCTTTTTGGCAGAAAAATAAAAAACCCTAAAGGCAACAATGGCTTGATCATGAGTCAGCTCTCCTCTGGAAATTTGAGGATTCAAGTATTCTAGAAAACTATCTTTTCTTTGTTGTAAAACCTCCATACCTTTACCACCTGTATCGATACCTCTCATCAAATCAATTCGTCTATTAATCTCAGAACGCACTCCTTCAGGTAATCTAGAACTCAACAATTCAATATTATCTGTAAAAATATCAACCATTTTCGGTGGTAAATCTGCCTGAGCCGTTGCTACTAAACTGCCTTCTAGCCTTTCTTCCATTTTTTTGACTACTGCGTAATGAATAGTGGCTGCCTGTTGATTATTAATCGACCCTTCGTCAACCATTGTCTGCAACCGATCACCTAAAAATTGAATTAATTGTTGACTTGCAACCTCAGAGTTACCGGGATTTTGGGCAATTATTCTGTCCATTTCGGGAACTGCATGATTAGCCACCCACTTAAATTATTAATTCCTGTAATCTAGGCTGACGACTTTGATTATCACCAGTACTTGATTCAAAATTTTGATATTGCCCTAATACTTCAAACTGTTCTTCCCTGCTTGCCATTCTCTTCTGTAATTAACCTATATTCACACTAAGAGTACCATATTTACCACTTATTAACAACTTTCCCTAATTCCTTTTACGTACTAAATTTCTTTCCTTCTAAAACAACAAAGTATCCCTTGACTAATCTCAAAAATACATAGCAGAATAAACTATATGTCTGCAACTTCCAAAAAAAATTTCTTCTTAGGGTTTAACTGGAAAATGAACCCGACTACTCTGGATGATGCAATTGAGCTTTTTGCTTCATATGTTGAGATTTGTGAAGACATTAAGAACATAGAAGTGGCCAACTTTTTGCCCTCAGCCTATTTAGGAATAATGTCTGATTTTAACGAGGCCTTGGAATCAATGGTTCATATCGGTGCTCAAGATGTCTCTCCAATTGAAAAAGGAGCAGTTACCGGAGAAGTTCCGGCCACAATGCTGAAGGACCTAAAATGCAAATATGCTCTTACGGGGCACTCCGAAACCAGAAAAGCACACAAACTTACCGGAGAGCAGATCAAAGAAAAAAATCTTCGTTGCTATGAACAGGAAATAGTTCCGGTTTATTGTATCGGTTATCAGGAAGATCCGACCATCACGGAAATCAATTACGAAGATCTAAAAAAACAAGTGACTGAAGGAATATCAGGATTAAGTAAAGAAATCGAGAAACACGGCTTTATCTTGGCCTATGAGCCTATCTGGGCTATCGGGAGCGGCAAATCGGCCGGCACGGAAGTCATTCAAGAAGCAGTCAATTATTTACGAAAAGTCTTGATTGAAGTTATTGGCCAGAAAGCTTCGGACAATACCAGAATTCTTTATGGCGGAAGTGTTAATGACCAAAATGCTCTGCAATTATCTGAATGTAAAAATTTGGATGGTTTTTTGATTGGTGGCGCTTCATTGACGAGGGAAAAGTTTGAACCGATTATTACCAACTTGGACTACGAAAATTAATACTTCTCTTCAGTCTTTTCTACAAAAGGAATTACGTTGCAATCAATGTGTGATTGATTGTTAAAATATTGGTATAGATCCAGATAATCTTCTATCTGATTCTTTTTTACATTATCCAAACGAAAATTACTGTAAATGTTTGCCGGCTGAAAGTCTTGAAAATTAGATTTTAGAATAACCCTCGCCACCTCTAAAAAAGTTCGGTAAATAGTCATGTACTCTTTTATCTTGGGAAAATATATTTCCGGATTGGCCGGGGCCGGAGAATAGTGAAAATCAGTTTCCCCTACCCTGTTTTTGTTAAAATCAGTCAGGTCAATAGAACCGTATAGTATCTGCATCAAATGATTTAAATAATCTTTTTCCAAATTCGGCTTTTCGTTTGACCTTGTAAGGATACGTTTTAACTGCTTATCTTTAATTTCGTATTTCCCAATGTAACTTTTACCGCTTTTTGAAGCTTCCTGACGAAAATTGATAGTCAAAGTAGCCTTGGGATTAATTTTAATAAGCATCACCGGATCAATCAAGGAAAGATAGCTAAACCAAAAATAATTAATTGTTGGAGAGAGTAGTATTTTGGGAGCAGGGTAATAACTTGAAAGTACCAAATAAAGACTGGAATTTGCGATTTCCAGACCCCTGGCAATAAAAAGAATGGATTCCATTACATCAGTCCTTTTGCTGCTGGCCATACACTTGGACATGAGTAATTTTTGACTGCCGACTAAACTAAACAAAGTATAAATCGTGTCATCAATCAAATCATCCATCTGCGAATCTTGCCCGTAGTAAAGACTTAAATAATTTCTGGAAGTATCGGATTTTAAAAATTCCCTTATATAATCGTGATTCCTCATATCTTTTAAAAAAAATTAAACTACTCAAAGAATTATTTACCACTTTTTAAACTTAGCCAAAAGTAGCAAATAATCATATAACTCTTCATCCTTAATGGCGGATAAACACACTGTCGATGCTAAATCGATAACACAATCCCACTCTCATGTCAAAGATGAACTTCTTGACAAAGCAACACAATCGAAAAACAATTACTCGGAAAAGTAAGTACTTTTTTTATAAACTAACAATTGATAAGTAACATTTATAAATCAGACAAACTAAACTTAAGTCGAAAATAATAAAGCTATGGGTGATACACAAAAATCAAATCTAAGTGGAGTTGTAACCGGCCGAGATGTTGGTAAAATTTTTCAAATCGCTAAAAAAAATCAATTTGCACTGCCGGCTGTTAACGTTGTAGGTACTAACTCCATAAATGCGGTTATGGAGACAGCAGCAGAAGTCAAAGCTCCTGTAATTATTCAGCTATCAAACGGAGGAGCGCAATTTTTTGCCGGTAAAAGTTTACCAAACGATAGTCAAGAAGCTTCAATTATCGGTGCTATTTCCGCTGCTCATCATGTTCACTTACTGGCCAAGGAGTATGGAGCCACTGTTATCTTACATACCGACCACGCAGCAAAAAAACTTCTTCCTTGGATTGATGGTCTATTGGATGCCGGAGAAAAATTTTTTGAAATCAACGGCAAACCATTATTTAGTTCTCATATGCTTGATCTGTCCGAAGAGCCATTGGAAGAAAACGTCGAGATTTGTAAGCGATACCTTCAAAGAATGAGCCAGATAGGTATGACCCTGGAAATTGAATTGGGAATCACAGGAGGTGAGGAAGACGGAGTAGATAATTCCGATGTTGATGATGCCAAGCTCTACACCCAACCTAAGGAGGTGGCTTTTGCTTTTGAAGAACTTAGTAAAATTAGTTCGGATTTTACTGTCGCCGCTTCTTTTGGAAACGTTCACGGAGTATACAGACCGGGAAATGTTAAACTTCAACCTGTTATTCTCAAAAATTCTCAAGAGTATATTCAAGAAAAATACGGCACAGAAGAAAAACCTGTAAATTTTGTATTCCACGGCGGCTCAGGATCGACCTTGGAAGAAATTAGAGAGGCAATTTCCTACGGAAGTATTAAGATGAATATTGACACCGATTTGCAATGGGCCTTTTGGGTTGGTATAAAAGAATATTACGAGTCTAAAAAAGAATATCTACAAGAACAAATAGGTAATCCCGAAGGTAAAGATCAACCGAACAAAAAATACTATGACCCGCGCAAATGGCTTAGAGAAGGAGAAAAATCTTTCAAAGAGAGGCTCAAAGAAGCATTTGAAGATCTAAACAACCTGGATACACTAAAATTATTGAGATAGTTCTTTGGCTTATTTATAGATGTCTTTAAAAACGAGTTTTCAAAATATACCCCTTAATTTGGTAATTTGACTAATTAACGGCAAGCAGCTATGCTTATGTTTAGTTGGCTAACAATTAAGTTAGCTCTGTAAACTGAGCTGATGTTAGGAATTCTAATCAAAAATATCCGAATAATCATCTTGATTATTGTGGCCTTTTTCTTTATAGGCATTTGTTTTTTGTATCTCTATAATACAACTAACTACAGTTTTTATGCCCACTTAGCTGCCGTTTTTTTTGAAGTAGCCCTTAATATTACTTTGATTGAAGTTTTTTTGGAGTACAAGAAAAAGAAAGAAAGTTTTAGGATTTACACCCTGGCACGAAAATATATTTTTGAAAGGGTTTTTTCCAGTTTGAATAAAGTGATCTTTAAATACAGTGAAAACCTTTGTCATATCGACAAGCTCGGTAACCGTCCGTCCTTAACCTACCAAGCCAGAGGAGACAGAGTACTCCAAGAAACAACTAACCAATTATTATCCAACATGAATGAAGAAAGGATAATTGAACTGGCTGAACTAATTAAAAAAGATTTTCCTAAAATAGAAGGGTGTTTGAATACTCATGTAGTTGCTTTAAATGAAGATTTACTGTCTTCACTTTCAGGATTTGTAGATAATTGTTACCAAATAAGCTTATACAATCTTGATAAAGACGGAAGACAAAAGTTGGTTGATTCAGTACAAAATGATATTAAAATCTCCGAGTATGATATCAGTTGGCGAGAAGTTTACCATAATCTTATTTACTCATGGCTCTATATTATAAACAACTTTATCTACTTTTCCAGTAATGATACCAAAGATCTCAGAGAATACCTAAAAAGCCAGACCTAGTCTATGATCTTTATACTTAATGTTTAATCTTTTAGTTTACCCTTAAAACGCAAGGTAAAATTTTAGGTAAATAAAAAGTTTGGAAGTGTCACAATATCAGGTAGAAAATACTCTATCTAGTTGCAATGGAAAAATTTTTTTAGGTTGCTTAAATAAACAAAAATTTGTTTTAGTCTAACAAACAACCTTCTCAATCTAGAACTCTGGGATCAAAGAGTGCTAAGAAGAAGGATTATCCTAGTTAGATGTTTGTGAAAAGAGTCCCTCGTAATAGAGGGGCTTTACTCTTTACGAATACTTAATTTAAGTACAATAAATTAATAAAAACCCCTTTGACATTAAAAATTGAATTACCTAGAATCAATAGTATATGGATGCAATGGGAGGTTTCCAACAGCCGCAAAACTTTAACCCCGGTCCGGGTGCAGTACCCGGGGGAGGTAATCTACCTCCTCAACAAATGAATCAACCGAGATCCTTTGAAACCCAAAAACAGTGGGCCAGGAGTGTTTCCAGATCTAAACAAATCAAGAAATCGGCTAATAATATTATTCACACTAGACAACAGTTCGTCGAGCATCTCAAACAGTACGGATTAGGCTTAGTTACCTCAGCAGTGGAATATCAACAAACTCAAGATTTTATTGCCAGTAGTTACATAATTTATGAAAATCATAATAATTACAAAGAAAGGCTGGGAGACTTTCTGGCTCGCTACCCTCAACTGCAACAGGCCGCTCTAAATGTAAGAGATAATCTGAAAAGGCAAAACATAAAAATGCAGGTAATTCAAAACCCCGAACAGCAGGATCAAAATCAATTCGGCCAATTTGGAGGTCAATTCTAAAGCTCATTGACAAACCGTTTTATTTAGTATTTTCTGAGGAGGATGACTAAAGAACTTCCACAAATAATAATTTTGTATGGCCCTGCCGGCTCGGGTAAAGGCACCCAATCTAAAATATTAAAAGAAAAAATTCCAAGTTACTACCATTTAGATTTCGGAACTGAGCTAAGAAAATTTGTTAAAGAGAACCTCGGATCTGAAGACCCAAGCCTTCAAAAAAAAGCCGAAAGAATCAAAGAGCAGATGGAGAACGGCCAGCCTGTAGACACTCCTTTGCTTCGTTTTGTAGTTGAAGATTCGATTGTAAAAAATGTAAAACAGGGAAAAGGAATGTTAATTGAAGGTCCCGGTAGAAAATTGGAAGAGGCTGAATGGCTATCGGGCTTTTTCAGTTCTCACAACATGGATTCGGTAATATTTCATTTACATTTAAACCTTGATGTAATCCTGGAGAGGCTCAAAAATCGTTGGTATCTACCAAGTTCTCCAACACCTTTTAAATCTCTGGAAGAAGCACAAAAGCATGCTAAAGAGGGTGAGGATCCGTATCAAAGAGAAGACGACGTTAACCTTGAAGCCGTCAGACATCGATACAAAGTGATGTATAGTGATGTGTTCGGAAAAATCTTAAAAATATATATGATTCAGGGAGGGTCGGACATTGTTCCCGTCAACGCCGATCAGAAGGTGGAAGAAGTTCACCGGGATATCATGGACATTTTGGGCGGAAAGTTTGGATTTTCCGGGTAGTATTCTATATGCCAAAAATTAAATTACTTGTACTTTCGTCATTAAGAACCAAGTGTGGAGTTGCCGATTATACCAACGAGTTATTTAACTCTGAATATTTGGAGGGAAAGGAAATTGATTACTCAAAAAAACAAATTAAGCCGATAAATTTTATAAAAGCCCCTTTTGAAGGTAGGCAGATTATTCACGTACAACATGAATTTTTCTTGTTTGACCCGCTAATCGGATTTTCTGCCTTACCGTTATATTTTTATCTAAAAATTTTTTCTTATTTTTTGGACTACAAAATAGTAACTACCGTTCATTCGCCCTACAGTGTGAAAAACATGACTCAAACTTTTGCCCATTTTCAAAAATACAGACTGCTATTTCCGTTAATCAAAATTTACCTCTTAGTGCATTATTGGACTTTGATATTTTGCTCTGCTAAAATCATTGTTCTAAGTAAAAACGGTTACGAAACTATTCAAGGCTATGCCCAAAAAATAAAAATGATTAAAAAAGTAGAATATCTAAACCTTGGAGTTTACAAGCCGGCAATAAACACTCAAAAAGTTCCGGCCGATGAAAAAAACAGGTTCGGTTTAACTGAGAAAGATTTAATTTTTACCTTATTTGGTTTTGCCTACAAAAATAAAGGCTACCATCTGGCTATCGAAGCTATCAAGATACTTACTGAAAATACTAAGATTCCGTTTGAGCTAAAAAAACAACTAAAGCTGGTTATTATCAGTGGAGAAGCCTCCAATCAAAGTGTCGGCGGACAAGGAAATACCTATCTTGGTTGGTTGAAGCAGAAGACTGAGGAATACTCACTGGAGGATCAGGTTGTTTTTACAGGGTTCCTGCCCTACTCTGACGAAGATTTTGCGAAAATAATATCTCTTACAAGAGCCTTTATTTTTCCTTACTTTAGTCGTAATCAAGCCTCAGCTTCCTTGGCTTCGGTAATCGGGTATCAAAAACCTATTTTGGTCAGTGATATTCCATATTTTCAAGAGTATATTCAATCCGGCTGTGTACTACCGTTTGAAGAGAAAAACAGTACCGATTTGGCTCAAAAGATTCTACAAATAGCCAAAAACAAAGATGATAATAACAAAATTGAGGCAGCAATTTCTCGATACTACCTAGAAAACAATATGCAAACTATTTTTGACAGACATCTAAAGCTATATCAAGAATTAGTTTAGTATGAACCGACCTTTCTTCTCAATTATTTTACCAACCTACAATCGTCTGAACTCGCTCAGAAAAATAAGCTTAGCCTCGTTCAATTTACAAGAGTCACAGGATTTTGAAATAATTATTGTGGATGACAATAGCACGGACGGAACAGAAGAATACTTTCAAAAAGACTTTCTAAAGGAACACCCCAATCTGGCGGAAAAAACTTTATATTTTAAAAATAGAGAAAACAAAGGGGCTCCGGTAAGTAGAAATATTGGGGCAAATAAGGCCATGGCTGACTGGCTCTTTATCACCGAAGATGACGTTCAGATTGAAGACCCCGGTTTCGTTGAGAAAGCAAAAAAAATTATCACCGGCAGAGACCAAAAGCAGGTAATTATCAGCCCCAAAAGAGCCGAGATATTTGAGAAGTGGAATTATATTCAAAAACCAAATATCTTAGCCAGGCTAGGACGACTTTCCGCAGAGGTCTACATTGATCCTACTCAAGAGTTTACCGGAGAAGTAGAGACAACCCACGCCACGGTGTTTATCAAAACCGAAACTTATCTCAACCACCTGGAGGATGAAAACTTGGTAGGCAGTACTTATAGAGATGAAACGGATCTTTATCTGCACATAACTAGAGACGGCGGAAAAATATTTTACTGCGGAGACGTGCTTAAGGTAAAACACCGCTGCGACCTGGCCGCTTCAGGTGGTCAAAAATCCAAAAAGAAAAGCATGCTCAAAAGTGAAATTTTGGTTTGGAGAAATCATTACTACTTTTTACAAAAACACTTCAGCTGGCCTTTTCTTAGATTGATTGTATTTATCAAAGTTAGGATGGTTAAACATCTGGCCGATCTGTCAGGACTAAAAATCCTCAAAAAAATGTTGACTTACTGGAATGTTTGAATCAGATTTAGCCAACTGAATAGCCACACAATTCTAATTTCGACATTTTTCATAATCAAAACACCTTGCCGTTGCTTTGCATTATTGCAATTTTTTCAAAAATGGGGAGCCGAGATTGTCCGCTTTCAAGGTAAATTATAGTCTATCCGAATATAACCTATACACCTGTCACGGCAAACTCGTTTCGGCATCTCTTTCGAAGATAGATCCTGAAATAAATTCAGGATGACTGTGTGGTAAATTCAAGGGCGACGTCGGCTTTTCAGGATGACGAGGTTGCAAATTCAGGATAACAACTCGGCAAGTGACGAAGTGGAATTTGAAAATGTCTAGGTTTAAGAGGGGTTAACTATAACTGACAGGATAATTATAATTTTTAATGTAAAGAAAGATTACGAAAAGTTTGCCTATCCCTAAATTAGAACACTTAAACCAATACCACCCACATACCATTGCGTGGGTAGACGGCTACACAGGGTTGACAAATTATAATGGAGAGCTATTATAATTATGTTTAACGACATTTTTTAAATTAATTTTTATCTAATTTATGACTAATCACATAGGCTTAGACTCTCAAAAAATCCCCGAATTGACCGGCAAATTAAATAAACTTCTGGCTTCTTATTCTATACTTTATTTAAATGTAAGAGGTTTTCATTGGAATATCAAAGGTCAAAAATTCTTTGAAATGCATATTAAATTTGAAGAGCTTTATACAGACTTACAGCAGAAAATTGATGAAATTGCCGAAAGAATTGTTACCTTGGGAGTCCCCCCGCTTCATTCCTACCAGGATTATCTGCAAGTCTCCTTAATTAAACCTGTAAAGGATGTAAGTAACCCGGATGAAGCTTCAAGTGCAATTGTAAACTCCCTTAATGAAATAATTGCTTTAGAAAGAGAGATATTGGCCGATTCGGGTGAAATTAATGATGAAGGAACCAACACTCAAATGAGTGATTACATTAAAGAGCAGGAAAAAACTGTCTGGATGTATTCTGCTTACTTGGAAAGATAAAGTTAAAATAGTTAGTTAAAATACTCTCAAACTGAGTTTATCTAAAAAAGCGGATCACTACTTGATAAATTTCGCTCAATGTATTTTTTGGTATCAAACTTCCTTTCACATCCGCTTTTGGTCATATACCTTACTTTTCCGTAAATCGGTCTTTCCGGCCACGGCCTATCGTGTAAACCGCCGATACACCAGGCGATATTAGCCCAGCCGTTGGGATCACGGCCGTCAAGCTCATATTTATCATTCAGATGAATAGCCGACTGTAAGGCTGTTTGAGGGTCAGAGGACCACTCCAGAATCTTCTTGGCCCAGTACATTCGCATGTAACCATGCATTTTTCCGGTAGAGACCATCTCGATTTGAGCCGCATTCCACAGATCATCGTGTGTTTTGGCTTGTTCAAATTGTTCAAGATTATATTGATACTTTCTTTCATCCCAAAGATGATTGTCTAAAGTTCTTTTTCCCCAGTCAGGAAATCCCTCATATGAATCATATTCTGAATTGTAAAAGCAATAGTTTTCCGCCAGCTCCCTCCTTACAATTAACTCTTCCAAGAATGATTCTACATTTTCATCAAAACCTTGTGTCGTAATTTCATATGCCACCCTTTGAGAAGAAAGTTGCCCGAAATGAAAATACGGAGAAAGATTAGATACAACTTTTTGATTAGGATCGTTCTTGCCGGTTTTGTAGAATTGGAGTCTCTTGTGAATAAAATCTCGAAACACTTCTTGAGCTGCCGATTCTCCCGAAACCAACCATTCAACGGGCTTGATTGTAAAATCAACCTGCAAAAATGTCTTTAAATTATCCCAATCATTCTTTTGAGCTAAGTCCAAAGAGCTATTTTCTAATTTTTTAGGAGCAGGTATCTCAGTTAAATATTGGTCCATTTTTTTCTTGATTTTCGGTCTGATAGTTCTGGCAGCAAATTCTTGTTTACCACTGGTTTCCCAGACAGGGATGATATTGTGCGTGTCAATTTCCACGTGTAAGCAATTTATTTTTTTGGAAACTTCATCTTTCCAATTTCTAACTATTCTTACCGGTGAAAGATCGGAAACCGCAAGACCTACTTTATTTTGTCTAACAAAACGAATTACAGACTCTGAAGGATTTGAACCAACCAGCAAAACTAAGGGAACCTTTAGACTATTCAAGTTTTTTTCTACTTGCTTCAAGCCCTCTAACATAAAATCATACTGCCTCCAACTAGCCTCTAAAAAATTTGGCACCAAGGTGAAAACTACTACTAATTTTTGTTTTTTCGCATTTGCCTCTTGCAAGGCGTAATTCAAAGCCCAATTATCCTGCACTCGCTGATCTCGACTCATCCAATAAATTACCGGGCCGTTTTGTACAGGTTTATCATTCAAACTTCTCTTTCTTGTATTTTCAAACATTGCTTAATTGAACTTTCAATTTTAGGTTTAGTTAAGCATGTAAATCAAATAGCTGTCAAAAAATTTTCCGGACTATAGTTGCAACTTAGAAAAAAACTTTGCAGGTAAGCACTTTAAGTAATTATAAATGTACCGGCAATTGACAGATTAAACAAAAATACTTTCAAACTAAACTCTATACAGTAAATTATAATATTAAATCTATGTCTCTAAATTTGCAATACAATATTTTTGGTGATGATATGCAGGCTATTGCCATAAACTTAAATCCCGGACAAAGTGTCAGGGCTGAACCCGGAACTATGATGTACATGGATCAAGGCGTACAAATGCAAACGAATAATGAAGGAGGGTTACTTGGAGGTTTAAAAAGAATGGTCACCGGAGAAAGTTTCTTTATTACTTCCTACCAAAATAATAGCCAACAAGCACAAATCGCTGCCTTTGCCGCACCTTATCCGGGAAAAATAATTACTGTTGAACTGGCAAATTACGGTGGAACATTTTTGTGTCAACGAGATAGCTATCTATGTTCAGAGGAAGGAATTGAAGTAAGTATCGCTTTTAGTAAAAGACTGGGAGCCGGATTTTTTGGCGGAGAAGGGTTTATTTTGCAAAAACTCAGCGGTCAAGGAACAAGTTTTATCCATGCCGGGGGAACTGTAATTGAAAGAGACTTGGCTCAAGGTCAGCATTTAAAAGTGGATACCGGATGTTTGGTGGCCTTTTCGGAGTCAGTCGATTACGACATAGAGTTTATCGGCGGATTTAAGAATACTTTATTTGGCGGCGAAGGTCTGTTTTTAGCTAAATTAACTGGACCCGGTAAAGTTTACCTACAGTCTCTTCCGTTTTCCAGAATGGCCAATAGGGTTCTGGCAGCTGTGGGCGGCGGAAAAGACGAGTCAGGAGGAATTCTCACCTCTACTCTTTTTGGAGGGGATTAGATCTTCAATCCCATTTATCAATTTTAACCTAGCTCAGTATGAGCCGTAGGATTCTTTTTATCACCAAACCCTACTCAAGAAAAGATATTTATCGCCACCTTCCAAAAAAAAGCGGGTTTATTCCTACAGTAATTTTTCCAGCTACTATTTTAAAAATCGGGGTTCAAAGATACATTGAATTAATAACTCAAGGAAAATTGAAATTTGACGGAATCGTAGCTACAAGCGACCTCTCTTCTATAATCGGAGGCATTATTTCAAGCGAAACAGGCCTTATTTTCTCTGACCTAAAAAGCTTAATCCTCTGTCAAAATAAATATCACTGTAGACGGATTCAAGAAAAAGAAACTCCTCAAATAGTACCAAAATACAGCTTGGCTTCAGACCCAGTAAGCTTATACAATCTAAACTTTCCGGCTTTTGTTAAGCCGCTTAGGGGGCATTTGTCAATGTTCAGTTACAAGGTAAACTCGCCATCTGAAGCTCGAGAGAAATACCTGATCCATAAAAAAGACTTGGCCAAGTTAAATCAAGATTACCAAAAATTACTTCTCCCGAAATTAAGTCACAACCAACCGAAAATATACGAGATAAAAGTAGACGACATGATTTGTGAGGATTATTTAGAAGGAGATCAGCTAACAGTAGACTTGTCTGTTTTCAGAGGGCAGATAATAATTCTCGGCACTACCCAATCGGTCTACCATCCTGAATATGCCAGTTTTACAAGGTTTGAACACCCCAATACTCACAGTCGGAAAGTCGAACAAATGATAAAGACACCGCTTTACAAGCTGATAAGTAAGCTTAAATTAAACAATACACTGCTAAACATTGAACTAAAGTATGATAAACACCAGGAAAAAATATATATTATCGAGATAAACACCAGAATGAGTTTTCAATTTGTTAATCTTATCAAAGCTGTTAGCGGAATTAATCTAATAAAAATTGCCTCGGAGATTGCCACTAACCAAAGACCTTCTTTCAGGAAAATTCATACTCAAAATTCTCTTTGTTATTCTATGGTACTTAGAAAACAGGGTAATATGCTAGTCACTAAAACTCCTTCACCGGAAAACATTAGGCAAATCTACGCAAGATTCCCCGAAATAAAAATTACAATTTTAGTTAAAAAAAACCAAAGACTATCTGAGATAGACCAAGACACCCAAAGTTACAGGTATTGCTTAATTGATATACCCGGTAATTCTAAGCATGAAATTCTTTCAAAATTTAATAAAATTGATAGCATGTTGGACTTCAATTTTAAACATGTTCAGCAAAAGACTCCTTTAAATAAGCATTTACTACAAAAAGTAAGAGTATAAGCCGCCTAATATTTCTTGACATGCACTAAATAATATTTTATAATCATTAGCAATGTCGGTCTTACTTTGCTAATTTTCAGCTGGGCCGCAGATTTAATAACTTAAAATAAAGTTTTATGGCTACAAATAACTTAATCACATTATTCGATCAGTTGATGGAGGAAGGCGGTATTAGGTCCGTACCTTATTCTTTAGGTAAAAACTTCAGTTTTCCTCCTGCCCTCAATGTAAGAGAATTCAAGGATAAATACGAAATCTCCATGACCGCCCCGGGGATTGACGGAAGTAAAGTAAAGGTAGAGCTAACCGAAGGAGTGCTTTCTATCTCATATGAAGATAGCACAGAAAAGAAAGAAGAAAATAAGGAAGAATCAGGAGAAATGATTAGGCAAGAATATAGCGAGTACGTGAATTTCAGTCGAAACCTATCCCTGCCAAAAAACATCGACGAGGAGTCTATCAAAGCAAATTACAAAAACGGGATTCTAAAAATCAGCATCTACAAAACCCCGGAAGCTAAGCCTAGATCAGTAAATGTTTCGGTAGAATAGACCTTTTGAACTTAAAATCTTTGAATTTACCTCTCCCCTCTCCTTAGTGAGAGGTTTTTTATTTTCTAATTTACGTTTATAGGAGAAAATAGTTAAAACTTGAAATCAAATAATCACAATTAATTGACACTAAACGAGTAAGGTAGTATAGACTAAGTTAAGATGTCGATTGCACCAATTAGACTAGCAGTTTTGGGTTCTACAAATGGAACTGATTTACAAGCAATTATCGAAGCAATTGAAAGTCAAAGCCTGCATGCAAAAATTGAAGTTGTGCTTAGTAATCGAAAAAAGGCATATATTTTGCAGAGAGCCAGAAAAAACAATCTAAGAGCTATTTATGTTTCCCAAAAGGGAAAAGAAAGATTTGAATACGACTTGGAAGTTTTGAATATCCTCTCTCAATTTAAGCTTGATTTGATAGTACTTATCGGCTACATGCGAATCCTTTCTCCGTTTTTTGTAAATTCTTGGAAAAACAAGATTATAAATGTTCACCCCTCTCTCTTACCTGAGTTTGCAGGCGGTATGGATACTGACGTTCACGAACAAGTTATCCTGGCCAAAAAAAAAGAAACCGGCTGTACCGTTCACTTGGTTGAAGAAAAAGTAGACCAGGGACAAATATTACTCCAAAAAAAATGTCCGGTTTCCCTAAATGATACCTCGGAAAGCTTGAAAAAGAAAGTACAAAAACTAGAAGGAGAGGCCCTGATTCAAGTAATTGAAGACCTTCGAAGAAATATAAAGCAACTGAAATAGCAACATAAACAATTCCCATCAATCGCAAACAAACATTACTCAATAACCCCTGATTGGAAAGACCTTAAAGATAAGTCATTTATTAGTCTAAATATTTTCTCAGTAAAGCTTTATTTCATAAAGATTCTCGAATTGTTATCGGATAATTTTTCCCCTAGAAAAAAAATAAATTGTATGATAGAATTAGTTAGAACACTCTAATTCGCCGACTAGAGACAACAAAAACAAAAAATATGATTGATCTGAAAACGATCTTCTCCGGATTTAAGAGAAAAGATAATATACAAGCTCCACAAGTGGTATTACCCCCGCAAACAGAGTTTAGCAATAACAGTCAGGTAGAAAAACCGGAATTGGAGTTCCAAAAAGACAACGAAGAAAAGATTGAGTTTGATCGACAAATACCTGAATTATACAGTTACTCCGGATCCCCGGCAGAAGAATATTATAACTTAGCAAAACAAGAATACGATAAAGGAAATTATGAAGCTGCTTTGTACGACTTCATCTTTATCGGACTTAATTTGGATATAAGATACAGACCGTTGTATGCACTTGCCATAGACTGTTTTGAAATGATGGAATGGTTTGAATTGGACCTTCTTTTTAAGAGTTTACTGGCCGACTCCTCTAATCCAAAGCGATACTTTGATATTGGAGTAAAATTCTTGGAAATGAAAATACCGTTTGTCTCAATTATATTCCTGGAATACTTATATAAGTTTGCTCCAATGGATTTTGCTATTTTAGTGGAACTTTCGGTAGCCTACTGTAACAACCTACAACCAGAAAAGGCTAGAGAAATTTTAGCAAAGACACCAAAATTAAAGGAAGAGTTTTGGTTGGAATATCAATATCTATGGTCAGGCTTGTTGCTTGGAAACGACCAGGGTGTAGAAGACTTCATTCGTACTGCAAGGTACGCTCTTCAAAATGACAACAATGCTAAAGAAGAAATTAGTGAGCTTAATAAAATGGAGGAAGTGTACAATAGACTGAAGACATTTAGAGGCTACTCTCCGGTAGATCATATCCGAGATTGGCAATTCATTCAATATGGAAGTGTAGTTCTTGAATATAACGGTTATATAGGAGAAAGGCAGTCTTACACTCTTTCTGGAAGGTATAATGATTACTGGATGAGTAAAGAAGATTTTGTTGTAGTTGTAGGCAAACTAGTACAGTTCACCACCTTCATGGGTGTTAAATTTAATGCCGTAGTCTCTACCGGAAGCAAAGACTCTCAAATAATCGCAAGAACTTTGGCTCTAGCATATGGGGTTGATTTTTGGATGATTACCGAAGATATACTTGATCAGCCCGGCCTATTGATTGTGTCTGCAGACAGCTTGGAATTACAAACATGGTCCGAAAAGCTTTTCCAAGTTAAGAATAATCAGGTAGTCTTTTGTCTTAACCATTTCTGGACCAAACCGACAGGAATTACAGCTGATATTATAGGTGTTATGACAAAATTCTGTGGTCTGCCTTGGGATAAAAGAATACAAACCAACCCAATGGCCGGACAAAACCGGACAGCCCTTCCGGATAATAGAGCTCCTATAGAAATTGCCCAGGATATTTTACAGACGACTACAGAAAAAAGTCCTTATTTTGACGATATGTTTGACTTCTACCAAAACAAAAAAGACTACTTAAAATTCAGAGACATCAGATATCCTATCAGATTACCGTTTGTCCTTGATAGTAAATTACAAATTAAATAAGCTAATAAATCTTTAGTTGCATTAAAACGATATTTTTTCGATGGGTTTTGAATAAAAAAATTCACCAAACCAAATTGAAATGCCAAAAAATCCTAAAAATTCTTTCAAAGTCAAGTTAGGTTATTATTAAGATAACAATTTAAGATATTTAGCTGAAACTAAATCCGGTAAAATCAATAATTTTTCCGTCCTGCAAACAAATTTTCTTTACCTTTAAATGACTATCTTTACATTTGAGATAAGTATTTTTTCGAGAGCCCAGGTCTGTCTGAACCCATTCATTGCCTTGATAGATTACCTCTTCTAAAAAAGTATCTTTCCCTTCAAGCTCTGCTTCGACTATTTTAACCTCTTGTTTAAAGAATATGGAATTAAAGGAAGTTTTCGGAAAAGATAAATATGCTCTCCAGTGATTGTAGATTTTTTTGGCTGCCAAAGCTTGAGGATTGACCAACCTATCATCTTTGGTAAGCCTGGAAGAATAAGTAGCCTGGTCTTCTACCTGCTGCGTTTGATAATCCGTATTTCCAAGTCTACCTATTATCTGATTGAAAGCTGCCAACGCCCAAGTATTCCTTCCCACCTCAACAAGCTTTTCCATTTCGGAAAAATAATTGCTTTCATCTGACAAGGGCTTAGACAACTGAAACAAAACATTACCGGCATCCATTTTTTTGACTACCTCAATCCAAGTCAGGCCCACATCTTTATCACCGGCAAAAATACTGCTTTGTAAGGGCGTAGCTCCTCTATATTTTGGCAGGAGTGAAGGATGCCAATTGACTAGACCATACCTTGGCTGTGATAAAACATTTGATTTAAGAATCTGTCCGTAAGAAACTACTACACCCAGGTCGTATTGGAAAGATTTATTTACTACAGCACTTTCATTACAATTACTGACATCTTTAGGCTTATCCAAGGCAATTCCGTTTTTCTCTGCAAAAATCGATGTCGGGTTCTTAATTATTTTTTTTCTCAATAATCTATCCGGCTGGGAAACCGCTAGAACCAAATCAATTTTTTTACTTTTTAGTGTCTTAATTTTATCCAGCTCTTTATTTATACATTCAAGATCAGTATTAAACAACAATTCAACATCCTTATTTTCAAGATAAACCTTTAACCAGTCAATCTGAGACTTAACAACGTCAGAAAATGTTTCTCCATTGCAAACATTTATTGAGTTGAGAATCTTTGCAGAAATGTCGGAAGATCCGAAAAAAACAATTTTTAGTTTATCTAACCCAGTCATTACATGACAGAAAAGCTCTTTCCGGCGATTTTTGTCAATTATTTTAAACCTCCTCCTCGAATTTTAAATCTATTTTGATATCTGGAAAGATAATAGAAGCCCAGGGCTATCGTAGGAATAATTGTTAACAGCACACCTGATAAAGTAGCCAAACCTCCACTTCTGCTGGTATCCCTATCTGCGGGATCGGCAGAAGAAGAATCACTTCCGGAACCACCCGCCCCGGAGCCCTGATTAGAGCCACCTGATCCGCCACCGGAGCTTCCACCGGAGCCACCTCCTTGGCCACCTCCTGAGCCAGATGCTCCCCCTGACCCTGTTGGATCAATTGTATTCGAAGGAATTTTTTCAGGATCAATGGGCTTATCACTGGGCTGAATTACAAAACTATAGGAAGATTGTGAATCTGATATATCTGTAGGTGATTGTATAATTGCCGTATTAGTAACCTCACCCGGACTGGCAACTGTTTTTAGTTTGACTGTCATAGTTACACTATTTTGCTCTGCAGGCTCCACCACCCCAAGTTCCCAAACTACATATGGCAAATTGTTTGAATTACAACCGCCCGAACAACTGACAAACTCTAAATTTCTATCCAAGGTAGTAATTACTTTAGTAGCTGCTGCAGGAACATCACTACTATTAGAGTAAACATATGTATAAATCAATTCATCATCACTACCCTGCTTTAAAGAGGATTTATCACCGGTGGTAATAATTTTTAAATTTGCCTGTCCAGGCCCGGTATCTGTCTCACTAACTGTTATTGAAACTTTTGCAGTGTTTGAAACTTGACCTCTGTTGTCCTTAATATTATAGGTAAAAAAATCTTGGCCGGAAAAATCCAGTTCAGGAGTATAAATAACTCCTCCATAACTAGTAGTATCCAAACTACCGTAAATCGGGTTCTCCACTATGGAAATCGATGACGGGTCCAAACTTCCGTCCGGATCTGAGTCATTTGCACCAACATTGATAGTTACCGGAACATTCTGAACCGTAGCCGCAGTGTCGTCAACTGCAGTTGGCGACTCATTAGGTATGGTAGTATCAAAAACACTAATTAAAACAAAGGCTTCGTTGGAGAAAGCCCCTTCTCCGTTAGCTACTCTATAAGTGAAGGAATCTTCACCACTATAGCCTCCGTCAGGGGTATAATTTATTATTCCGGAACCACCTTGGGTTACAGCTGCCACACCATTTGCCGGTTGATTAGTAATCTCAAGCGTATTAGGATCGATCGAACCTGAGGCAATTGAATCATTATCCAAAACATTTATTGTAACAGGAGTGTTCATATTTGTACTAACTGCATCAGCATTGGCAATCGGAGGCTCTTCCCCTCCGCCGGTATCACACATATTAGGATCAGTAGGGTCAGCAATGATCAAATTGAATACTTTACTGGGAAGCGGATCCAAACCGGCCCCATCATTACCAACATTTACATACTCCTGAAAAACCAACCTTGCTTGAGTTCCTATGTCATCACATGTAGCTTCAGAAAGCACCACATTTAAGCTAAGACATCCTTGATGCTCTGCAAAAAGTTCACGATCGCCGCTATTATCTCCTGTTTGACTACCGCTATTCCTTGCAGTTTGTAAATTGTATTCAAACAAACTACCTGTCCCCAAGTTTGCTACTCCAAATTTCTGATTTTCATTCATCTCACCACTACAAGATACGACAAAGTCCCCATTACTAATGTAGAGATTATAAGGATCATCGGGATCATCGGGATCCGGCGCCGGTTTATTGGGATGACCGGGCCAAGGGACATACCAATCTTCAACTGAGTTTGTGTCTATGGAAAATAACCCGGCACCTTGTATTTCCAACCTTGATAGAGCATTACGGTCAGCAAAATCATCCGCCTTATATGGAAAAACCAGTGTTTGTGCTGATCCGTCCAAAGGTATGCTTATATCACCCATTGGCACTTCTTCTCCGGCGGCCGTGGCATCAGAATCCCGATCATCTAAAACCTGAGAAGTCAGAATGGACAATCCCAAAAGGAAAGAAAAGCACATTCCTAGTGCAATCAGATATTTGGGTTTAATTATTAATTTTGGAGAAAATTTTTGTTTCATATTTATTTATATTCACAAAACGGGTCAATTTTTGTTTTACTATCTTAGTATACCACAGGATTATTTTTTAATCAACGGTTAAAAATATTTTTATAACACTGTTTCTAAAGATCTATCCTGATTATCTTTAACCCAAATACGGAGATTGGGAGGAAAGTCCTCTTTTTGCAGATACTGCCAAAAATGTTCATTGTTTTTCAGATTTTTAAATAATTTCTTTTTATAGCTAAAATAGCGAACCGCTCCTTGTGACTTGGGTACTTTATCTTGATCTATTCTTAACCAGTCTTCACCGACAAAAATAACTCCCTGTAAATAGTCTGACTGCCTTAGTTTTTCGATTTGCTCAAATACTTTACCAAAACCTCCCTCTGATTTATCCAAACCGGGAATTCGATTTATTACCAACAAATGTCTAGGTGGCAGAATACCTCCGTCTGATTTATACATCTTTAGTTCCTCATAGCCTCCTTCTTGCTTGATTTTTTGAATATAATTTATGAAAAGCCTTATTTCTGAGAGAAAGCTAAGTACTTGGGTTTGGTTGTTTTGATCTGCTTGATATATTAGATTTCCAAAATTCGAGACCTTCTTTTGAACAAAATAATCAGCAGGCAATATTTCTTCAATATTCTTATTTTTTTCCTTTAAACAAAGCCTATCTATGGATAAATAATTTTCTTTTATGACTTCGTATAAAGATATGATTGTTGCTATTTTATGAGGTAAAAAGTACCTAGATGATTGTAAGACTGATTTTTTATTAGAACCCTCGAAAACTTGTAAATCAAAATCGAAATTTCTTTGGGAGCTAAACCTACTAACCTGCCAAAACCCTTTCAAATTCTCAACTAATAACGTTGTGTCATTGACGGTCGTGGCCAGAACTGTTTTGGATTTAATTTCTAAATTTCGTAAAATAGCTGTTAAGTCGTCATTATTGGAGTTTATACGAATAGATTCGGCTACTTTGTGAAGGCTGCAGTTTGGAGGAAAAGAGTCCAAATTACTTTCCTTTTCAAAATCACTCTCAAAACTGTCCAAATTTATCAAAAAAATACTTTCATCATCCCGGGAGGAAGTAATTTTGTTGCTATAAAATGAGTCTAAGGACTGAAGGAAGACGGCTTCCTTTGCAAGACTATCAAAAAACTTAGAATGAGCGTTACCTGAATTAATAACTTGCCATCTGTTATCTTGAAATAAAGAAGTTAGTAAATTTTCCAAAATGTAGTTTTCTTGCTTACTTCCAAGAAGGGCTAGAGACTTTAGATTTTCATTGTAAGTCTTAAAATACTGATTCTTTATGTTTTGAGTGGAAAAATCGGCAATTTTATTTAGCACCCTACTCTTTATTTTTCTCATAAAATACAGGATATACCAAAAAAACCTTCCTAGCAAGAGCCGTTTGAAAAAGGCCTAAAAACGAATAAAAAAAATCAAAGGAACGCCTTTCAAAAAAGCTTCGAAGCTTGACAAAAACGGTATATTTCGCCAAGAATTATGCATATTAGCACTCAAGGGCCTTTAGCTCATTTGGCTAGAGCGCATCCATGGCATGGATGAGGCGACCGGTTCGAATCCGGTAAGGTCCACCAAATAAAATTTTTTACGGCCGAAAGAGCCGCTTTTTGCGAGATAAAAATAACAACATAAGAAAGCAGTTATACTCAAATAAATTCAGATTAGGACATTTTATTTGTTTATCAATGTCCAAAAAGATCTTGGAAAAGAGTCAAACTGGTGATTGGCGATTTCAAAAAAGTCCCAATCCGGTCTGAGTTGAGTATACGGTGTTTGATCAAATCAACCTAACGTAGAGAATATTTTTAACAATCATATTATAGCTAACTCCTCTTAAACCTAGACATTTTCAAATTCCACTCCGTCACTTGCCAATTGGTCATCCTGAATTTATTTCAGGATCTATTCGAAAAGATGTCGAAACGAGTTCGCCGTGACAGGTGTATAGGTTATATTCGGATAGACTATACTGTATAAAAAATCACACTACTTTTCTTATTTTTCTTTCGTGAGATAATTATAATATCATTTCCAATAATAATCTCAGTTTCTGCAGTCAAACTCTGCAATAAAAAAACCGACCTTCGTGGCCCGTTGTGTTTATCAAAAAAGTGTGGATAAGTAGTTTTTCACTAAAAGTACCCGTTATCTTCTGTCTTAGCTGCATCTTTAAATTCGCTGAGATCATCCAAATTGTCAGCTACACCATGGTTTTCACTGCCATTCTCGTTGACGGTCTGCTTTACTACACTGCTAAAAGCACCCCAAAGCGGAGTAGAATTCTTGGGAATTATAATTGCGATCTCGTCGCCGACTTGAAGGTTAAAGTTTTTCATGGCAAAAGTAGCACTGGCTTTGAGGATTTTGACCGGCTGGCTAAACTCGTCTACCAAACAAACATAGTTGTCTCCCTCAATGGAGAAAGTTCCCACCACTCTTTCCCTTGGAGCTGGTTGAATTAGTTTGTATATTTCTCGTTCGTTAGTCAGAATCCATTTCATCCTGTCACCGATTACAAGTTGTGTTTTACTGGCATAATTCTGAGGCACTGAATAGATTTGCCCGTTGTCTCCAACCATGTTTTCTCCGTCAAAATAACCCTCAACTACCTCCATAGCTCTATCTTCTTCCGGATTAACAGGAGTTTTGACTTGGGGCTGTGCAACTGTTTGACCGTTGGTTTTTAGACCTTTTTCGTCATTAATTTGCTGTAGAAGATTTTTGGCGGTTTTTAAGTTATTCTCAGCAATCTCTAAAATACTAAGAATATTATTGATTTTCTTTGATGACATATTAATTGTATATTTATTTTGACTGTTTGTTTATTTGCCCTCAGTTTTTATATTTTTCCATCCGTAGTTTAGCCGGTAATACACAAACACTAAACAATAATACAAGTGTAAGCATAATTGAGGATTATGTCAATATAATTTTGTCAATTTTTGCCCGATATATTTTAATATTTAACAACTTAAATAGCACAAAAAATTCTTAGGTTGTTTGTTATAGCTGCAGCGTGAGTAAATTGGGTGGTGTTAAGATAACTTCTGTTAATCTGGTGCAAAAGATTTAAAATAATTTTATGAGGTTCCAATTCAGGATGTCTCAGAGCAGTCAATCCGGTATTCAGGTAATTTTTAAACAGTTCCGACTGCAAGTAGTTCATCAAAAAATTACGCTTGACTTCCACACTCTCGATCCCATCAAAAATTTGTCCGGTTTTGTCCAAAAAAATTCTAACAATCTGATCTCCGTCCTCATTAATCCCGAAATCAATATGCCTATTCCCAAGCATGCTTAACTGAAAAGGATGGGAAATTTCATGCAAATGATTAATGGGCGGAACTTTCTGAGGCGGGAGTGGTTTTGGAATGGCTCCTCCCAAAATAGCCGGGTTACTCAAAACACTTGCACTTAAAAGAGGTTTTGGTTTTTCTTTAGAGAGTTTGGCAGCCAGCTTGGAAAGCATATCTTCTTGCTTCTGCGGATTTTCCGTCTCTACAAATCTTTCTTTAAGATTTTGCTTCAAGATGTTGATTTGCTGCATTACCGGAGGAATCATTCCGGTCATGATGTTCTGTTTTAACTTAAGCTTATCCAAAGGCGACAACCGATTCAGATTAGCTATTAAAAATGCCTTGTCAGACTCATTTAAAAAAGGACTGCCTTGGATTAAGTGGTTTATTTCTATACCCATGAAGCTTATAGCTTACTTTTTTAGAATATATTAAATTATTAATGAATCAATGATTTTAGTCAAAAAATGCCTTTCTTGACAAACTGATGAAAAGAATACTTGCTTTCCAGGAAAGAGTTATTATAATTTAAACATATTATGGCTGAGAATATTCCTATTCATAAAGTAAGAAATTTTGGTATTATCGCACATATTGACGCAGGAAAGACTACCACTACCGAGAGGATTCTATTATACACCGGAATCACTCACAAAATCGGAGAAGTTCATGAAGGTGAAGCCGTAATGGACTGGATGGCTCAAGAGAAAGAAAGAGGTATCACTATTACTTCAGCCGCAACTACAGCTTTTTGGATTGCTCCTGAGTGGGTCTATGGAGATGACAAGGATAGGAAGACCAGGTTTAATATTATTGACACCCCCGGACACGTTGACTTTACTATTGAAGTAGAAAGATCACTTAGAGTTTTGGACGGTGCTGTTACGGTCTTTGACGGAGTAGCGGGAGTTGAATCTCAATCAGAAACAGTTTGGAGACAAGCGGAGAAATATAACGTTCCCAGAATGTGTTTTATTAATAAATTAGATAGAACCGGTGCTGATTTCTTTTATGATGTACAAAGCATTAAAGACAGGTTGACAGATAACGGAGTTGTTATGCAATTGCCTATAGGTTCTGAAGAAAACCTTAGAGGAATGGTTGACCTGCTCGAACAAAGAGCCATTGTTTATTACGACGACATCGGTAAAGACATTCGCTATGAAGAAATTCCCGAAGATATGAAAGACTTGGTTGAAGAATATCGCAGAAAACTAATTGAAAAGGTAGTAGAGTTGGATGATGGGTTGATGGAAAAATATTTAGAAGGGCAAGAAATCGGCATGGTTGAAATAAAAAAGACTATACGTAAAGGAGTTATTGCCAACAAACTGCATCCAATCTTCTGCGGATCCGCTCTAAAAAACAAGGGAGTTCAGCCGCTTTTAGGAGCTATTTGTGAATACCTACCATCACCGGTAGATTTACCTGATATAGATGCCAAAGACGTACAGGACGAATCTCAAATAATTCCTCTGAAAGCTGAAGACACAGGTGCTTTTGCTGCTTTAGCTTTTAAAATTGCTTCTGATCAATTTGGTACTTTAACTTTCTTTAGAGTTTATTCCGGAACCGTTAAAAAAGGTGATTCTCTGTACAATCCCCGTACAGGAAAGATGGAAAGAGCCGGAAGAATTGTTTTGATGCACTCCAATCACCGCGAAGATGTGGAAGAAGTCAGAGCCGGAGAAATTGCCGCATTTGTAGGTTTGAAAGACGTTAGAACAGGAGATACTTTGTGCTCCAAAGACAAACCTCTTTTACTCGAATCGATTATTGCTCCGGAACCGGTAATTTCCTTGGCCGTAGAACCGAAAACTAAGGCCGACCAGGAAAAAATGAGTGTGGCTTTGAGCAAACTTTCTTCCGAAGACCCTTCTTTGAGAGTGGCTACAAATGAAGAAACCGGACAAACTATTCTTAGCGGAATGGGAGAACTGCATCTGGATATTATCGTTGACAGAATGAAGAGAGAGTACAAAGTGGAAACAAATGTAGGAGCTCCCCAGGTCGCTTATAAAGAAGCAATTAAGAAAGAGGTTGAATCAGAAGGTAAGTACATTAGGCAATCCGGCGGTCGCGGTCAATACGGACACTGCTGGCTCAAAATCAGACCTTTGGACAGGGGTGAAGGCTTTAAGTTTAACAATCTTATTGTCGGAGGAACTATTCCAAGAGAGTACATCCCTTCCATTCAAAAAGGCTGTGAAGAAGTTTGTCAAAACGGGGCTCTTGCCGGATATCCTATCTTAGATGTAGAAGTAGATTGTTTTGACGGATCTTTCCATGATGTAGATTCCTCCGAAATGGCTTTCAAGTTAGCAGGAAGCTTGGCTATGAAAGAAGGTATTCTTAAAGCTAACCCGGTCTTATTAGAGCCCATTATGAAAGTAGAAGTAGTTGTACCTGGAGATTATATGGGCGACGTGATCGGAGATCTAAATTCCAGAAGAGGTCAAGTTCTTGGGACTGATCAAAGAGGTAAAAATACTGTCATTAAGGCAGATGTACCTCTAGAAAGTCTCTTTGGTTATATTTCCGACCTGCGTGGAAAAACTAAAGGCCAAGGAACAGCCAGCATGGAATTTGGTCACTACGCTGAAGTTCCCAAAAATATACAACAAAACATTGTAGAAAGCAGGAAATAACCAATCTATCAGCTACTCTTTAAGTATTCCAGAGCATGGCACTAATGAGTAGGGAAAAGTTTTCTGCCGCTTAGTAATCTCGCTTGAAAAATCAGGTTAGTTTCTTTTTTTGTAAAAAGAAAAAATTCAACCTTTTGCTATTTCTTGACAACAAATCTTAAGTAGGTTTAAAATTTCTTTAAAACATTTATTTATCTTTGTTTCCCTGGCCTTATTATGTGCGGAATTATTGGGGTATTTTCAACTAAACCTGTAGCTACTGAAATTTATGAAGGGTTAATCCATTTACAACATAGAGGGCAAGATGCTGCCGGGATACTTACGTATGAAAATGATACAAAAAGTAGATTTTATCTAAAAAAGGGTGCTGGCTATGTTAGAGATTTATTTCAAGAAAACGAAATAGAAGCCCTTAAAGGTAACTGGGGCTTGGGACACACCCGATACCCCACAGTGGGTTCGGTATTTGATTTAGCCAATGCTCAACCGTTTTCGGTAACTTCTCCTTACGGAATTTCCATGGTTCATAACGGAAACCTATCAAATTACCAAGAATTAAAGAAGGAGCTAGCCGAAAAAGACAGGTATCACTGCAACTCGGGATCTGATTTAGAAACAATCCTGGGAGTTTTTTCGATTACCCTCAACAAACTTGAAGACTCAAACAGCCCAAGTAATAATGATTTTTTTGAAAATATTTGTAAGGCTGTTGAAGAGGTCTACAAACGAGCAAAGGGAGGTTACTCGGTTATCAGCATTATTGCCGACAAGGGCATGGTGGCTTTCAGGGATCCTCACGGAATCAGGCCCCTCGTGAGAGGAGTAAGGACAAATCCTGACGGAAATAAGGATTATGTATTTGCCTCAGAAAACACAATGTTTTATTCTCAAGACTTTGAAATTCAAGGAGACGTGGGTAACGGAGAAGTCGTCTTTATTAATAAACAAGGTCAAGAATTCAGACGAAAATTGAGAAATGAGATATTCACTCCGGATATTTTTGAGTACGTCTATTTTGCCAGACCTGATTCAACCATCAACGACGTAAGTGTCTACAGATCCAGGCTTAGAATGGGCGAAAATTTGGCTAAGAAGTGGAAAAAGCTCCATCCGGACATTTTACCGGATGTAATTATACCCGTACCCTTTTCTTCAAATACCGCAGCTTTGTCCATGGCTTCAGAGCTTGGCGTGCGCTATACGGAAGGGCTATACAAAAACTCTTTTGTAGGTAGAACCTTTATTATGGCAGGTCAACAAAAAAGACGTAAATCAGTACTGCAAAAGCTTTCTCCTCAAAAAACCGAGATTAAAGATAAAGTGGTTATGCTGTTGGATGATTCCATTGTTAGAGGCACAACAAGTCGAGAAGTCGTTAGGCTTGTTAGGAACGTTGGAGCAAAAAAAGTTTATATGGTCTCAGCTTGCCCTCCTGTTGTTTATCCTGATTTTTACGGAATTAATATCCCTACACGAAGAGAATTAATTGCTGCAAATATGGATCACGAAGAAATAAGAGAATATATTGGAACGGATATTCTGGTCTATCAAGAAATTGAAGATCTGGAGGAAGCTGTTATGAGAAAAGGAGATCACAACATAGATCGTCCCTCCATGCCTTATCTGGACGGGTTTTATGTTACCGGGGACATTGACGAAAAGAAGATGATTGAACTGGAAAACGCCTTTACATGTGAATAAATATTAATAATTAATATGCAAGTTTTAGTAATCGGTAACGGAGCCAGAGAACAAGCCATAATTTTGGCCTTGAGCAAATCAACAAAAAAACCGAATATATTCTGTATCGGATCTAACTTTAACCCGGGGATAGATGTTATCGGAGTTAAACAACTGATTGGAGATATTTGCAATCCCGAAGAGGTCATAAATTTTGCTCAAAAAAACACTGTTGAGCTAGCTATTATCGGACCGGAGGCTCCTTTAGAAGCAGGGATTTCCGATAGTCTCCAAGCAAAAGGAATTCCCGTGGTCGGTCCCAAAAAGTCTCTGGCCCAACTAGAAACCAGCAAAAGTTTTACTAGAGATTTATTAAGTGAGTATGGGATTGAAGGCAGCCCCTCCTACCGAACATTTGATAGCATGGATGGACTGGAAGATTTTATCACAGAAATCGGAGGTGAATTTGTAATTAAAGCTGACGGGCTAATGGGTGGGAAAGGAGTTAAAGTAAAAGGTGATCATTTTCAAACTACTGCCGAAGGGTTGACCTACTGCCAAGAACTACTCGAAAACGGTTCAAAGTTTGTAATTGAAGAAAAGCTGGTTGGTCAAGAATTTTCCTTGATGACATTTTGTGACGGAATAAACCTTGTAAACATGCCACCTGTTCAGGATCATAAACGTGCATATGACGGTGACGAAGGTCCTAACACCGGAGGAATGGGTTCTTACTCGGATGCAGATCACAGCCTACCTTTTTTATCGCCTGAAGATATCCAAGCGGCCGGTCAAATTACCGCCAAAGTGGCCAGGGCTTTAAGAGAAAAGTTTGAGGAAGGCTATAAAGGAATTTTATACGGCGGATTCATGGCCACCAAAGACGGAATTAGACTGATCGAGTATAATGCCAGATTTGGAGATCCGGAATGTATGAATGTCTTGTCTGTTTTACAGTCGGATTTTCTAGAAATCTGCCAAGGGATTACCGAAGGCAACTTGGACACTAAGACTGTTAGTTTTTTGCATTTAGCTACGGTGTGTAAATACTTAGTCCCTATGGGCTACCCTGACAAACCAATCAAAGATCAGGCTATTAGCCTGGAAGGTAATATAAATCCTGAAACCACCTTTTTTGCATCGGTAGATAAAATTGACGAACAATTAATTCTGAAAGGATCTAGGGCTATCGCAATCTTGGGGGTAGGCTCCACACTTGAGGAAGCAGCAAATAAAGCGGAAAAAGAGATAGAAAAAATCTCCGGACCTCTTTTTTATCGAAAAGACATCGGCACCAGAAAGCTTATCAAGCAACGGGTTGATCACCTCGCAAACCTAAGAAAATATTAACTCTTGGTTTCCGCCGCAATCATCTCACTAAGAACTTTCTCGTTGATATCACTTTCATTAAGGCCTCTATCTTTCATCCATTTTTTCCCAAAGTCAGGATTTTGTTGTCTAATGTTTGTTAATATGTCCAAAATTGTTGTATGCCTACTAGATTCGTCATTAGCCAATTCCCAGTGATATAATCTGGAAAAGGCAAGTTTAAGTATCTCATCTTCTGACAAGAAGGGGTAATAGTTCCTTTTGAGATAATCAAAAGCATCAGCCATTTTGGCGTTTAGAGAGATTCGAATACTTTTGGTAATTTTTTTAGCTTTTTTTTCTTCCGTAATAAGAGACATTGTAAAAAATTTATTTTAATTTGAAATGATTGCTAGTTTAGTTTGTCCAAAAAATGCCTTAAACCACACTTAGCTCTCAAAAAAGAACATATGCTGATATAAAGTTTACAAGCAAGCGTATATGTTTTTGATAAAAAACTATCTTCAATCAACTTAAAATTCGTCAGTTACGGTAGGTTTATTATCGACTTTTGTCAAGCTTTATGAGATTGACTTTACTTAAAATAAGTTAATTACTTGACATTTATATTATTATTTTTTAGCTTGGCACAAATTTATTTTGTACTGCATTTTATTAAAGCCTAGACAACAATGCAATGCAATAAATTAAATTGTAAACAACTTATTCTCTTGGTCTATGCAAATAATAATATCACTGGCAGTTGGTTTGGCTTCAGGTTTTTTAGCCTATAACATGAAGAAGAAAACACCCACTTATTTTCTCAGAAATTTTTCTTTGGGAATTTTGGGCTCCATGACGGGAGCTTTTATTTTTTCTCTGCTAGGAATTAATGACTTTTATTTTGTCGGAATCATCTCATTCACGGGAATAACCTCTTTGCTTTTAATTTTGTTTGTGGAGTTAACTACCTCAATGTAAATACTTACTTAACCTTGTAATTCAAAGGTTATTTTCATCCGAATGAAAAAGCCTAAAGGAGGAATAAAGAAGTTAATAAATACGACCAAGATAAAGCATAAGTCAGTTAAAACAACTATAATACTCTAAAGAAAGCTTATAATAATTCCTTTTAGACCAAAGAATTAGACTCTTCCTGCTTGACTTTTTTGCGAATCGTTGGAATAAATTAATTAAGTCAATTACAAAATTAAGTTATGGAGAAAAACCATTATTATATTATTGCCGATCATATCAGAGCAGCCTGCTTTATCATTTCCGACGGTGTAAAACCATCAGGAAAACAACAAGGGTATGTTTTGAGGAGACTAATCAGAAGAAGTCTGGCTTCGAGTTTAAAATTGAAAATTGATATATCCAATAAAGATTACTTTAAAGAATTGGTAGAGGCCGTAGCCGAGATCTATGAAGATGCATACACTGAAATTAACGAAAACAAGGAGTTTATAACAGAACTGCTCACTGCCGAAGCCGAAAAATACTTGAAGGCTTTGGACAGAGGAAACAAAGAATGGAGTAAAATATTAAATAATCTTAGCTCGGGAAAGATTAAACCCGAAGATCAAACAACATTCCTTACTGAAAATATCTGGGACCTCTATCAAACCCACGGAGTACCTATTGAAGTTAGTGAAGATTATCTGGACACAAATGATTTGGATTACGATAAGAATTTCTTGGAAAAACTTATAGAAAACCATCAAAAAATGTCTCAAGAAGCCAGATCACAACAATTCAAATCCGGTTTGGCAGAGCAAAATGAAAAAACAGTACGTCTCCATACTGTAACTCATGTCCTTCATTCAGTGCTAAGGGAACTATTTGGACAGGACACCAAGCAAATGGGTTCGGCAATTACTACAGAAAAGGCCAGGTTTGATTTTTCCATTGACAGAAGATTGGAACAGGAAGAGATAAAAACAATTGAAAAGAAAGTTCAAGAAATAATTGATAAAGGATTACATATGGAAAGAGCCGAGATGTCTAAAATTGAAGCTGAATCTCTTGGAGCTATCGGACTATTTGGAGAAAAATACGGGGAGACAGTGAGTGTTTACACTCTCTACGACCAAGACGGTAAAATATATAGTCGAGAATTTTGTGGCGGTCCTCACGTAAAGAATTCCTCGGAAATAGGCAATTTTAAAATACTCAAGCAAAAATCGGTAGGTCAGGGAGTAAAAAGGTTGGAATACGACGTTGCTTAAAATAATAGCATATTAACTCTATGAGAATAGGAATATTAACCCCCAGTTACCCGCCGGACCTGAATGGAGTGAGCATTTCAATTTACAACTTACAAAAAGAATTGGAAAGCAAAGGGGTTGAAGTCTACATCGCTACTTCCAGAAAAAAAGGAGTAAAATACAGTAAAAATATTCAGCCTCTCAGATCCCTCCCTCTTCCCAAATTTATTAACTCGGAAGCTCGCATACCCATAATGAGTCAGAAATTAGCCAAAAAATTCTTTCAAGAGAATAACGTGGAGATAGTCCATACTCATGATATTTTCGCCGGAGGGATGGAGGGAGTAGCAATTGCCAAAAGTTTAGGTATTCCGGCAGTTAACACATTCCATACCTATATGGAATTTTATATCGATAACTATGCCAGATTTTACACAAAAGGTTATCTTACTCTACCGGGTTACAGAAGTCTCCTGAGAAAATTCATCAAAAAAGTAGCTGATGATTACGATCATATATTTTCTGTTTCCGATAAAACTGACATTTATCTTAAAGAAACGATTAAGACTACTACTAAAACTTCGGTAATCAGTAACTTACCTGAAACCAAGGATTTGGGTGTTTTTCCCAAAAACAAAGATCTTATGAAGGAGCACGGAATCAAGGAAGATGATTTTGTGTTCATTACTTTCGGAAGAGTAGGTCCGGAAAAAGGTCTGGATTTGGGAATAAAAGTTATCGAACCCTTAATGAGAAAATATGATAATATCAAGTATTTAATTATCGGTTGGGGTCCGTATATCGGGGCCCTAGAAAGATTAGTCAATAAGCTGGGCCTCGATGGAAAAGTTATTATCCCGGGCATCTACAAGCACGAAGACTTGGGACAAATTAATTCTTTGGGTGACGTCTACCTAAACACCTCGTCCACCGAGACTCAAGGTTTGGTACTTTTTGAAGCCATGTATTGCGGATTACCGGCCGTATGCATTAACGACCCGGCCTTTGATTACCTGCTCAAAGACAATTACAATGGTTACAAAGGAGATATTAACACTCTCACTGAAGAATGTGAAAAACTATTTTTAGACAGGGATTTAAAAGAAAAAATGTCACAAAATGCAAAAAAATCAGCCGATAAACTAAAAAATCAAAATTTTTCCGATCATTATTTAGAGGTTTACAAAAAATTAATCAACTCCTATTCTTCCAAAAAGCAGAAATAAATATGAGAATTGGCTTAATAACCAGTGCCTATCCGCCAAACTTAAGCGGAATAAGTATTACCACCAGAAACTTAGAGAAGAAGCTTACCGAAAAAGGTGTTAGAGTTTTTTTAACCACCCCCAAAATTGAAGAGGCGGAGTACAAAGTCAATGTTTTACCTGCAAAATCTTGGCAAGTGCCAAAGTTTATATCTGATGATGTAAAGTTTTCTTGGTTTCTCAAAAAAAGTGTCTATAATTTCTTCAAATTTAATCAAGTGGATTTGATTCACACCCACGAAACCTTCATGGGAAGTTTTGAAGGTTCCGGAATTGCAAAACAACTGGGAATTCCATGTGTACACACTTATCATACTTATTGGGAAAAATATCTGGACTCTCACGGATTATTATTTTTACCGGGAAGCAGGCAATTAGTTAGATCTGCCACTAAATATGTACTGAACAGACATAACAGAGTAATCGTTTTGTCTGAAAAGATGAATTCATACCTCCAAGAGCTTGGTCTAAATACGCAACTTACCAAGCTGGAAAATGTCCAGGATTTAGAACATTTAAAGCCAACGGAAAAATCGCCTGAACTTCTTAAGAAACATAATATTGAGGAGGGTGATTTTGTAATTATTTCTTTTAGTCGAATTTCCAGAGAAAAAGGCTTTGATTTAGCTATTGATAGATTAAAAAGTCTCCTACATGAAAACCCTCGCTTTAAATATTTAATAGCCGGATCCGGACCATACTTGGAAAATCTAAAGAAAAAGGTTCAAAATCTGAAGCT
>CAYSWH010000012.1:0-2249 GCA_964434775.1 uncultured Candidatus Saccharibacteria bacterium
CTTTATTTTACCATAATTATTTCTAAAATCAAAGAGACAACTTCTTGCAAATATTTTTACTTAGTTATTACTTATTATCCTATATATTTATTTCAGTAGTGGTTTCATTATTGTTTACAAAATGAACGATTTAATATGATTTGATTTCATTCTTATTTGATTGCTGTTATTTTTTTTGGCATGTTCTTTTTCTTGAGTCATTACTTCGGGTTAATTAGTCCATATGATGAGGTCAACCGGGGAAGAGCTTGCGATGATACTTTCTTGGAACTGATTTACCGGGTTAAATAATTATCTATGATTTGAAATTGATTTAAAAAAACTTTTAAAAGAAAGGTCTTTGACTAAAGGGTTAAAATGTGATAGAAAAGGAGTCTCTGTGGCAATTAATTGGATTTTTTTATTAACATTTCAAGCGAAAAATCTATTAAAAGGTGTCACAATTCCTTTTTAAGTTCACTCTATTCAGGTACAAGCTAATTAATATTTTTATTTATGCAATCGACCCAAATTATTAAAAACAAGTTACAAGCAGTAGGAGACTTTCTTAAATCCAGATCTGCCTTGGAAATAGCAGCCTTAGGTTTTGTCTTTGCTGTCTTGACTACGGGAATAATTACGGCCGTAGCTTGGAACAGTCAAAATAATCAAGAAGTATTGGCTGATAATCAGACACCTTTTGATATCAATAATTGTGCCCTCGGTACAGCTTTATTAATTGGCTATGACGACAGTACAATAAATAATCAGGCTGCTCCGGGAGGTATTACTTTTAATACAAGCGGAACTGTAACTAACGAAGGTCCAAACTATCTAAGCGGAGAGCCCGCTTCAAGTCTTTCAGGTTTTGGCTTATACGATTCATTAACCAGCCGGACCGGAGCTAGCGGTGAGTTGCAGAGTGAATGGAGAAGAACTGATGTTGCTGCCAGAGTGGCAGTTCCCCCTTCTGCTACAGTTGTTATGGGTGTAAGAGCAGCAGATTATATTCCGAACACACAAGATCCGGTGCAAAATATGGAGATAAGAGATACCATCATCTTTTTAAAAGAAAAGAATGCTCAGGAAAGAGATCTAACAATGCTCGGAGCTCCCAAGACCGGAGATTCCACTCCTGAGAATGGTATACAATATGGATTTGGAGGTAATGTATATACTAGAGTGGGTCCCTATTATCAGGTAATTCATAACCCTGTAATTCCAATTAGCGGAGAACATTATTATGAAGCGGTGAGGTTTCAAGTACCTTTTCCTGCAAAGATTGAAAGCAGAGAAGTTGATTTGGATACCAGTGATCAAAATAATGCCAGGTTAACTATTACTGTAAATATTGTAAATGAAAGCGGACTTGGTGTTGGTCAAGGAGACGTGATTCTAAAAATGATTCCTTTTGAGTACCGGGTGGGAACTAATACCGAAGAACAAACAATCGATGATATTCAAATGAATGCAATGGGTTCAACAACAGCTACTTTTGAATATGATTTAGGACCTGTTTCCGACTTGGTATCCGAGATTAACATACCGATGACTGAACTTGAGTACACTAAAACATTCAATGTAAATTTAACCGAGCAAAATTCCAATGGGGTTGGAAGCTATGATGATTCACCTTTATTGGTTCATCGAAGAGTGAGTGATAATGATTCTGTAGATGCCGGTTTTAATCCTAAAAATCAAGTAGCATGGAGAGGTGGAAACGGAGTAAACATTATTCCATATACTACTTATTCCGAAACTGATACTATCCCTGTTCAAGAGCCCGAAGATGATTTCAGAATAATAAAAGAAGCAGCTGCCGATCCTAACGGTCCCTGGATTCCTGATAGCGAAAACAATGAAGATTTACTGCAAATCAATCCCGGTGATACTGTTTACTATAGAGTTACTGCCGAATGGATTGAAGGAGAGGTAACCATCAACGAAGTAACTGACGTTTTACCTTCTCAAATTTACCAAGAAGGAAGCTTTACTGCCATTGATCCGACAGATGAAGAAGCAGATATTCAAGTTGACGGCAACAATATTACTTGGAGCAATTTAAACTTAACTTTGGATGAGAATAATCAACAAGCTTTCTTTATCTACTCCATGGATACTTTGGAAAATGTAGCTGATCTACCTCCGGAAAGATGTGTGGATAACAATGTAGAGATTCAAGGCAGAGGAGCAATTGTAGGTGTTTGTTTACCGGAAGAGCCCGAAGATGATTTCAGAATAATAAAAGAAGCAGCTGCCGATCCTAACGG
>CAYSWH010000012.1:2349-41637 GCA_964434775.1 uncultured Candidatus Saccharibacteria bacterium
AACAATGTAGAGATTCAAGGCAGAGGAGCAATTGTAGGTGTTTGTTTACCGGAAGGAGAGCCTGACCTGGAATTTATCAAGGAAGTAAGGGATGGAGACGGTAATTGGACTACCGATCAGCAAGAAGTTGATCCTGAAGAAATTGTCGAGTATAGGATTAGGGTCACAGCTACAGGAGATGAAGGAGAAGTTATTTCCGTGCCGAATTTGGAGGATGTTATAGTTGGGGATATCTTTGATCTAACTAGTCTGGATGTCGGAGATCTCCCGGGAGACGCCGCCTTCACCTTTGATCAGGATAATAAAATTATCACCTTTACTAATTTACCTGATCTAACTGTTGGTGAAAGTCATTCTTTGGAGTACTCATTACAAGTCTTACCTGCAGATCAATTGCCCCAAGACGATGATAGGTGCGTGACTAACTCCGTTGAAGTAGAAGATAGAGGTAGAGTGACGGATGAGATTAGAGTTTGTGCTGATTCGGAACCTGAGTTGGATTATCTTAAACAGGTTTGGGACCCTATAAATCAAGAATGGACTATTAACGAAATAGAAGTAGAAGCAGGTGAAAGAGTTAATTACAGAATTCAGGTGACAGCTGACGGTAATTTTTTGGATGATTTTACACCTCCAATCAATTATACTGCTCCTGAAGTTGATGATTTTGACATCTCTACACCTCCGATTCAAAATCCGAATACAAACGAGTTAATTTCGATGAGTCAAGATAATACTGCAGTAGCTCCGGCTCAAGCTGATACAACTGTAGAAGAAACTGAATATGCTACTTTGACTACGGAAACTCAGCAGGTTGGTGATCAATTAACTTATATTTATACTATTACCGCTAAAGATACTCTTGGTGATCAGAATTTAGTACAATTCAATATTCTCAGACAATGGCCGAGTGATATTGAACCTGATTTAGATTCAGTGGAGGTACTGGAAGGTGAGGAAGGCTCAGCTTCAATTGTAGATAGTTATCAAGAAAACGGTTTCCTTACTACTGACTTAGAATGGTCTTCTGAAGTGGGAATTCCTGCTCAAGAATCCACCAGGATTCAAATGACGGCTACTGATACTTCGGTTAATTCAAATGAATGTACTACAGAATACGAACCGGTTTGTGGGGTAGATGGAAACACCTATACTAATCAGTGCTTCTTGGAACAAGAAGGTGTTGAGTTGGATTATGAGGGAGAATGTCAGAATGATAACGGCGATGATAATGATAATGGAGATAATGGAGACGGTGATCAAACCATAGAAATTCCTGTCCCTGTTTTAGAAGATACCGTTGAAACAATTATATACGATCCGGAGAGTTTAATTGTTGAAAATTTACCTGACGGTGCTAGTTACGAAGTTACTTATAATGAAAATAACAATACCATCACAATTGTCTTTAGCGATCTTGGAACTATTAGTCCCGGTGAAGTTCTTTCTATAGAATATTCTTTCCAGGTTAAAACCGATCTACCTAACGATCCTAATCTTTGTGCCAGTAATGTGGTTTCGATTAGAGGTGCCGGAGAAGTTACTGATCAAATCAGAGTTTGTGCTAATCCCGAACCTGAGATAGTTATTATCAAAGAAGCTTCTACTGAACCGGACTCGGGTTGGACTACCGATGATCTTCAGGTTGAACCGGGACAACAGGTATATTATAGAATCACGATAGCCGCCGGGGGTCAAGGTGAAGTCTCCATACCTGATATTATTGATACTTTGAGTGGAGAAATTTATGACTTAACCAGCTTTGGAGTTTTAAGTATTCCTGAAGGAGGTCAATCTAATTTTGATGAACAAAATAAGGTTATTACCTTTACCAACCTTGGAACTCTAGATTCTCCTGACTTTACCGAGATAATTTATACGTTCAATGTGAAGTCTGAACAAGAATTGCTTGCTATGAACAATCCCAATCTTTGTGTAGACAACATGGTACAGGCCTTAGATAACGGTCAACCGGGTGAGGTAGTTGGTAGAGTAAGAGTTTGTACTCAAGTAGAGCGAAGAACTGATTTAAGCTTGGTTAAATCCCATATACCCAAAGCAGCTTCCAAAGATGGATATATTTATTATAGAGACGGAGATACTGTAACATATGTTCTGGAAATCAGAAATCTTGGAGAAACTTCTGTTGATAGCTTTACATTAACCGACGAATTTCCATCAACAATCACAAACCCTCGAGATTGGAGGATAGATCAAGAATTAAGTAGTGTTCAGGGAAGCTTAAACAATGTAATTTTGGGTTCCTGGAGTGATTCGGCTACTGGAGAATCCGGAATTAGAGCAACCTTAAATTGGCAAGCTATGGACCAAGCTAATGTATTTAGACCCGAGCAAATCATTGTGGTTAAGGTTGACACCACCCTTCAAGGCAACCTTGAAACTAATCAGCAAATTATAAATAATGCTTGTGTAGAACATCCAAACGATAGGATCGACAGCGAGACTGGTGGAAATAACTGTGATGATGATATAATTACTCCGATTACTACTCCTCAGCCGAATCCGAGGCCAACTCCTATACCTACTCCTGGAGAAACCCCAAGATCGGGTGGAGCCGTTATACTTAGTGGTATCTCTTTGGCTGCAGTCCTTTCTACTTTAGCCGGTGTATATTTATATAAAACTAAAAAAGATCAGTTTTCTTTAAAATAATAAGAAAAAATTCAATTTTAACCCGGTATAATGCCGGGTTTTTTCTTTGTTATAGGATTTGACTAACCGGGTATTTTTAATTACAAACCCAGAAGATGATTCTTAAACTCGAAAAAATACAAAAATTTATAGCACTGATTATTCTCAGTGTGTGTTTTCCGTTTTGGATCTTTAGTGTAGCTGCCTTTGGAATTAATAAGGAAATTGAGCCCAAATTGGCTATAGTATTAGGTGCCGGTTTGTGGCGTGATTGGCCGAGTCCTGTCTTGCAAAGAAGGTTAGACTCTGCAGTTAAATTATTTCATGAAGGGAAAGTTAATCATATTCTGGTATCAGGTGATAATAGCAGACAAGATTATGACGAACCAACTGCCATGAAAAGATATTTAATAGAGAAAGGGATTTTACCTAAGGATATTACTGAGGATTTTGCAGGCAGAAGAACTATAGACACATGCTGGCGGGCTAAGAATGTTTTTAAAGTTGAAAGAGCTTATTTAATTTCTCAGTCATTTCACCTTCCTCGAGGTTATTTTCTGTGCGAAACTCAAGGTATTAAAACAATACCGGTTAGTTCAGAGAATACTTCTATGGGCACAACTTTGGTTGGAATCATAAGGGAATATCCCGCAAGTTGGCTGTCCCTAAAAGAAGTGGCAATCAGTTATGAGCCGGAAATTCAGTCCGATGGAAGAGAAAGAGATCTTAGCGAATATTAATTTAGTTAAAAGTGAGTTTGATCTGTAGCCTGTGAATCAAAATAGTTTTATAAAAAGTAAGTATACACATATTAGGAAAACTGCCTTGGCGATTGAGAAAGCAAAAGGGATTACCAGCCAGGAATTGAGTAAGTTTTCCTCCGTGGAGTTTGAATGGTTTTGTGCATACCTTTTTGTATTAAGAGGGTATGATATCCTACAAATTGCTACTTTTGAAGAACATGCCGCCGACGGGGGGATTGATGTTGTAGTAAAAAAGCAAGGCAAGATATTTATTGTTCAATGTAAAAAACAAAACTCTTATGAAAGTGAAAACGGAAGATTGTCCGTTAAGCCTGTGAGAGAGTTAGCCGGAGTGGTTATGAGAGAACAAGAAAATTATAATCATGCGGATGGAGTTTTAATTACTTGCGGAGACTATTCTTCGGTGGCAGTAAAGGAGGCGAGCAACTTAAGAAATCTAAGTTTGATAAATCTTTGGGATATCAAAGGGGATCCAAAGTTGGTAGATATTTTAATAACGGAAAAAATTGATGTCCCTCTGGATTTGTGGCTTCAAATAAAAACCGCCTTTCGTTATGTTAGATATCACTTACAAAAACTGACTTTTCTAAAACCTACTGTTTCCAAAACAAAAAGAAAAAAAATCAAGAAATTTCTAAAATGGACTATCTTTGCTTTTGGGATTTCAATTTCTTCCTTAATTGGTTTGAGTCTGACGATCAAATGGTATGTTCTTCCTGAAATTTTTTCTATAACAAGGATTACTGAAGATCAGTGGTTTGTTTATCCGGAGTATTTGTCAATTGTTTTCTTTTCTTTGGTAGTTTTTTTATATCTTCCGAAAATCATGAAAACTCGAAAATTTCGAGAAGTTTTTAAGCGTTTTGTAATTATTTCTTCGATTCTTTTGGCTGTATTTTTTTATTACAATTCGGTCCAGAATAAATGGTATTCTGTTAATAAGATGGAAAGCTTTTTGGCCAGAACAGAAAGAGCGGTTAACAAATTAATATATTAGAAAACCACATAAAAAAATAATTAATTTCAACTTGTGTCAGTAAATCATATTTTTATCGGGCTGCAAGATTTTCAATCTCCCGATTATTTATTTCTTTCAAACTATCAAATCATTAACATTTTATTATTCAAAAATGGATAAATGTAATTCTAATGAGATAAACTATTTTAGGTAATTCTTTAAATCAAAACTATAAACTTGACCAAAATGGATTTTCCGGAAAATCTCGAGATATGTCTAGATTGCCGTTAGTAGAAATAAAAGAAAAATTTGCTGATATCAACCAAAAGCTTTTGGAGATAAAAGATTCTCAAGAAATAATTAATCTGTCCAAGGAGCAGAAGAGACTCAGTGAGCAGAATGAATTGGCCTTAAAAATTGAGTCTTTAGAAAAAGCTATCCAAGAGAATGAGTATCTTTTACAGGATCCGGAAGAAAATGACGAAGAGATGAGGGGGTTAACCTTGGAGGATAATGAGCAAAAAAAGAAAGCTCTGGAAGAGTATGAGGATCGACTGCTTGAATATTTGTGTCCGACTGATCCTAATGATGAGAATAATGTAATACTGGAGATAAGAGCCGGGGCCGGAGGGGATGAATCAGGTCTTTTTGCCGGTGAAATTCTAAGGGCTTATTCCAGGATGGCTGAGCAGTTAGGGTTTAAAATCAAAATCATCTCCTTTAGTGAAAATTTGATTGGAGGTTACAAAGAAGTTATCGCTGAAGTTAGAGGAACAGGTGCTTATTCTTGGTATAAATTTGAAGGAGGAGTTCACAGGGTTCAAAGAGTGCCGGCTACGGAAAAACAGGGTAGGGTACATACTTCAACAGTTTCAGTAGCCGTTATGCCTTTAATTGAAAACAATAGTGAATTTAAACTTGATTTAAATGAGGTTGAGATTATAACTACTACTAGTTCAGGTAACGGCGGTCAAAGTGTTAATACTACTTATTCGGCAATTAAGGTTAAACATCTGCCAACCGGCTTGGAGGCGCAATGTCAAGATGAGAGAAATCAATTGCAAAACAAAGAAAAAGCTCTGATGGTACTTGCCTCCAGGGTATACGATCATTACGAAAGAGAAAGACTTGAAAAGGAAACTGCAGAGAGAAGAAGTCAAGTGGGTAAAGCTGATAGAAGCGAGAAAATTAGAACCTACAATTTTCCTCAAGATAGACTAACTGACCATCGTTACAATAATAATTGGAATCAGCTTCCGGAGGTCATGGATGGGAAAATTCTGGATGTTATATCGGACATCAGAAAGATGGAAGCTGAAAGGGTGATACAAGAATTAAACTAAATTATTTAGTCTAAGTTTTCATTTTGTTTCAGCCAATTGGCAAGATAAGGTAGGACTAAACCGACGATGATTTCAACTAGTACCAAGATAACATAACCTTGCCAGATGATTTTGAAAAGAAGTTCATTGGAAAAAACTCCGTAAAAAGAAATAGTTATAAAAAGACCTTGATTTACAGCTTCGGTAACAAAGAGGGCGGTATAATTCCTCAAAGAAAAAGGAAAATTAAATTTTTGCAAGAACTTGAGTAAATAAATTCGACTGTACATTGAAGCTAGAAAGGCTATAAGTCCAGCAAACACAATTCGAAAGGAAGAGTTAAAAATAGTTTGATATTCTTCTTGATGTTTCCATTCTGGATCTGCGGGAAAAAAACCGATCAATTGAATAGTTAGGATGGTGACCCAAGCAGCTATAATGCTAAGTATTGATCCGCGCCACGCTGCTTTTGAACCATAGATTTCGCTAATAAGTCCGCCGACAATAAAGGCAAAAGGTATAACAAAAGTACCTCCTGTTGCGGAAATTCCCCAAAAATTAACAATTTTAGTTGAGACAAAAGTCGGAATCAAATTAGCTAAGACCAAAATTATTAATAATAAATCAAAATATTTATACTTCATTCTGTTTAACTGTTAGTATTTAGTGAAAGAATAGACTTAATTCCAGATTCTTTTTTAAAAAAAGACAAGAGTTTGACTAATTTTCTTATTTCGATTCCCATTATTAATAATATGAAAATCGTAGCTATTATTATCTTTGTTAACATTGTAGCCTTCATTTTACCCTTTGTTATTGATTTCAGTAGCGGAGAGACCGGCAGTTTTCGTCAATTTGTGGAGTACGGGTTTAAAGATAATCAGGCAATCTTGGAGAATGGAGAATACTATCGTCTTATTACCTCCAATTTTTTGCATGCTAATCTTATTCATCTGGGGGTCAATATGTTTTCTCTCTGGCAGCTTGGTCCGGTTGTATTAAAAATATTTAAGAATTATAATTTTCTTCTTATCTATTTTCTTACTGGAATCGGTGGAGTTCTTATGTCACTGGCTTTTACTACATCACCTAGCGTGGGTGCCAGTACTTCCCTTTTCGGCTTAATCGGAGCATTGTTGGTTTGGTCGGTTGCTGAAAAACAAAAACAACTTATGAATAATATTCTTTTAATCTTGATTTTGAATTTATTTATCGGTTTTACTTTACCTCAAATTGACAATTGGGGGCATTTAGGAGGCCTGCTGTCAGGAATTATTATAGCCGGAATATTGATTCTTTTAGGTCAAAACAAGAAAACCAGAGATTTGGGCCAAGATTTTTATGAATAGATGAATTAGTATGGGAGTCTTGACTGAATAAGATTTTAAATGCATGCTTAGTAAAATATTCATGGAGATTAGGTTTTATATTTTTTATGGAAGTTGTATTGATATTAATTGCTATTAACGTAATCATCTTTGTAATCCCGTACCTCATTGATTTCAGTGGCGGGTCCGGGAGCAGTCACCTCTTTTTTCTGACTAAGGGCTGGAAAAGTAACCGGGAAATAATTGAAGATAAGGAGTACTACAGATTGTTGACCTCAACTTTCCTTCATGCCGATCCTTTTCATCTTTTTTTGAACATGTTCTTTTTGTTTCAAGTGGGTCAAAGCATAGTGCTTATATACGACATTCCTTGGTTCTTGATAATCTATCTTCTCTCTGGAATCGGTGGCTCATTAGCCTCTTTGAAGTTTAATGCCATGCCTAGTGTTGGAGCCAGCGGTGCTCTGTTCGGTTTATTGGGAGCCTTGCTGGTTTTTTATCTCTTAACCGGAAACATCAGTGGAATAATCAGTGTATTTATTACTTTGGCTATTAATTATATTTTCGGCAAGGTAAACAAACAAATTGATCAATGGGGCCATATCGGAGGCTTTGTCGCCGGAGTCTTGGTGTCATTGGTGGTCGTGGTACTACAATTCGGTTATCTCATTAGTTAGTTTTTTGTGCTATGTATTCACCGGTATTTCGTGAAGAAAATGAACCTCAGCAAGGTCCTCTGGTCGATTTTAAGTTTTTGGAATTCAGATTGTATGCAACTAGAACAATCTTGCTATATCAAGTAATGGCTCTGCTAACTATCACCTCTTCCTTTATTCTTAGCAGAACCTTAGATTTTTGGATTTTCTTTTACATAACGATAACTCTAGCTTACTTAGTTCAGATAGGGAGTATGCTATGGAATTTGTACTTTATTTTTATACTACCTGATGAATTCTTAGGGGTAAATAGATTTAGGGTCGGTCTGCCGATTATTCAAGTCTTGAGAGTCGGACACGCATTAGTATTTGTCGCATTTGCCGCTTTAATTATTATAAACTTTGAGACCTGGAGATCAGCCTTTATCTATTTATTTGGACTTTGGTTTTTGTATGTAGGGGTAATCTTAATTGACATCTTTGTTAGTTATAAAATAATTAATACTATTAAACCTAAGAAGGTGGGTCCGTCTGAGGAGCATTTGGTCAAAGCCAGAAATCCGGCAGTAAGAATAAATTCTCAAGAAAAAGATTCAAACCGCTAATCACTGTCAGGAGCTTCTTGACATCTTTTGACAAACAAATCATCTTTTCCCATGCATAGCTAGTTAAACTTACTTTTTCATAATCTTTACCGCTACGAGAAGGATTAATAAATTTTAACATTTTCTTGTTTGAGTTTTGGGATTTTTGGTTTAACATAGTTTCAATACCAAAGTAAAATATATTTATGATTGATCTCAAGGATTTAGCCCAAAATACAGAAATATACACCAGAGAACTGGAAATAAGGTCCATGGATGTCAGTTTAGCCGGCAAGACCAAAGTTGTTTACGAAAAATGGAAAGAAAGAAAAAATAAATTAGACGGTCTAAGGTCTGAAAAGAATGATTTTAATAGAAAAGTTGTGAAGCTGGAAGGTGAAGAAAAACAGCAAGCTATTGAAGACATGAAATTATTGAGTCAAGAGATTAAATCTTTGGAGGAGGAAGTTAGAAGTTTAAAAAGTGAGCTGGACGAACTAGCTTATCAAATACCAAACCTTACTTGGAAAGATATTCCTTTGGGAGCTGATGAATCAGGGAATGTTATTACCAATACTTTCGGTCAAAAACCGAATTATGATTTTGAGCCAAAAAATTACTATGAGCTTCCGATTTTTCAAAGAGACTACTTGTCGGAAAAAGGAGTTGAGGCTTTTGGTACAAGAGGTTATTATATCAAAGGAGAATTAGCCAAATTTCAAAGAATTCTTTTTGACTACATTTTGGATATTTTGATTGGTAAAGGTTTTGAATATATTATTCCGCCGATAATGGTTAACGAAAAATCTCTATACGGTACAGGTTTCTTTCCAGATGGCCGCGAAAACATGTATGAAGTTCTTGCCGGGGACCGAAATTTCTATCTGGTTGGGACTTCCGAGGCTCCTCTTATGTTTATGCACAGTCAAGAAGTTTTGAATTTGGATAAACCTCGGTTATTGACGGCTTGGACTACTTGTTTTCGAAAAGAATCAGGAAGTTACGGTAAGGATACTCAGGGTGGTATCAGAGTCCACCAGTTTGAAAAAATTGAAACAGTAGCTATTTGCAAGCCCGAAGATAGTGATAAGGTTTTTGATTTTATAACCGACAACTTTACTCAAAATATGCTTAGTCTTGGTCTACACTTACAGCATTTGGAAATATGCTCAGGTGACATCGGAGTCAAAAATTATCGGCAGATCGATGTTGAAGCTTGGTTTCCGGCTCAAAAAAAATTCAGAGAGCTAAGCTCTAGTTCAAATTGTACCGACTATCAAACCAGGAATTTGAATATTCGTTACCTAGACCAAAACGGTGAACAAAAATTGGCTCATTCCCTAAACTGCACAGGAGTGGTTAATCGAACCATGTTTGCGATAATGGAGCAATATCAACAAGCTGACGGTAGTGTAGTAGTTCCGGAGGTTTTAAGAAGAAGGTACGGAAAAAGTGTTTTAAAATAATATGAGTTTAGAGATTCCGGCCTGCGGTCCCACCTTATTAAGACAAGAAGGAATTTACATTGCGGACAATATAGTAAGTTATGAAGATTTGTATGTGATTTTAAGAGAAGTTAAGTCGGGAAAAATTAAATCTTTGTATATTTTAAAAGACAAGGCGCAAAAAGTTGAGCTGATGTTGATAAATAACTGAGTTAAGTATCAGGGTCCAAAGACTCCCGGTAAGAAATCATATGCTAGACACTACTTTTGTTATGAATTTGGCGAAAACATGTAAATCTGTTTAATACGTTAATCATATACTAAGACATAGTTTTCATAAAAATTGATTTGATCAATATTGAGATAGGGTTGAGGCAAGTACCTTCTCAATATTTTAGATATCATATTACTCATATATTGATATTTACTTTTAAGTAGTACCGTTTAGTTAGATATTGTGACATATTGAGTTATCATTTTTGTTGTGTAATAATTGACTAAACCCATCTTTTGTTATAAAAATCATTTGATATGCAAAAAAAGAACCAAAGCTTAATAAGTTCAACTTTTTCCTTTTTGAGGAAGCCTCAAGACTTACCTAAGATAGATGAGAGTTTTTTCAGGAAGTTTTGGGATGTTCTAAGAATTTGGGGGGGGCAGATGAGCATTGTCTTGTTGGTTTCTTTAACAGTCTCGTTTCTTTTAATTTCATTAGGTTATCAAGGGGATCATAAGGTGGGCCAGTTGATATCCGAAGGAAATATTTTTTTGGTTCTTTTTTTGATAGCCGTTTATGCTCCTATAGTAGAAGAGTTGACGTTTAGGACTTGGCTAAAATACTCTCCCGGACGAGTGGCAATTAGTATAGGTTTTATGTCGTATCTGATATTCAACATTTTGTTGGAAGGCCCTTTAAATTTTTTTGTTCAAAACTTGTCGGGACTAGCCTCCTTAGGTCCGTTGCTGATTATCTTTGGAGTTTTTTTGATTGTCACTTTATCGGTTTACGGGTTATTAAGGATTCCGGCAATCAATAAACAGGTGGAAAAGATCTATCATCGTTATTATTTTTGGATTTTTTATCTAACTGTGATGATTTTTGGGGCTCTGCACTTGGGCAATTACTTAGATCTCGGAAACTTGATTTTTTTGGCTCCTCTACTTTTTTTACCACAAATTTTGGCTGCTTTGGTGCTCGGCTTTGTCAGGGTCAGATATGGACTAGCTTGGAGTATTCTGGTTCATTTTTTGATTAATTTTTTAGCCGGAGCTTCAGCTTTGATCCCGAGACTCGGATCGGAAGAATTACAGACCTATTTGAATAGGCAGGATACTGCGACAAACGGCAATTTTATGGAATCAATATCAAGTTTTAGCACCTTTGATATTTTAGTTTTAATCGCAACAAACTTGTATCTCATAACATATTTTATGTTTATTTTCTTTCTAACTGTATTGCTTTTTTTAGATCACTATCAGCACAAAAAGCAGGCTTAGAAAAGTTTTATAGTCTATCCGAATATAACCTATACACCTGTCACGGCGAACTTGTTTCGACATCTCTTCGAATAGATCCTGAAATAAATTCAGGATGACCGATTGGCAAGTGACGGAGTGGAATTTGAAAATGTCTAGGTTTAAGAGGGGTTAGCTATATTCCTTAAGCTTAAAAACAATTAAAAACTTAGCTCAGCATAGATTAAATGATGGTCGGAACCTTCAAATTTAATTACACTAAAGTCTTCCGTGGTAAATTTGGCGGAGGTATAAATGTAATCTAATTGAGAGCAAAGAAAATCTGGGTAATGATAGCCTTCAAAGCACCAAGTAAACACTAATTTATTTTCAATTCTACTTGTATCGTATAGATATTTGTTTTCAAATTTGAACTTTTTATAAGAACCGGACCAAGGAGAACGATTAAAATCACCTAAGACAATTACTTTTTGTTCATCTAAGTTAAGTCTGTCGAGCTTTTCTTGTAAACCGTCTTCCTGTTTTTTTCTTGAATTTAGGCTTTTGGGGGTGGTGGGGGCAGTAAAATGAACTGTAAAGACTTTTATTTGATGGTTATTATAATTAAGGTTAAACTCAATAAATCTATCTCCGATAACGTAAGAGTTTGCTTGAAAAGGCTTTTTGCTGTAAATCGCCCAACCTCCAAAATAATTTAGGCAATAATCGTAATTCATGTCCATTTCTCGGCAGTCGGTAATATATCTGTAATCATATAAATTTTGTATATACGACCAAAACTTGTCTTCTCCGGAAGGGTCGTTTCTGTGCTCAATTAAAATCAACAGATCCGGATTAACAGTTTTAACTTGACTTGCTATTTGAGAATAGTTTTCGTTATTAAGCCATTTATTAAAAGAAGCAATTTTGAGGCTTTCTGTAGCTGTCTTAACATTATGAGATGTAAGTCCTCTTTGGCTTAGGTATTGGGTAGTTTCCAAAAAGCCGTGAATTAAGTTTATACTTAGAATTATTGAAAGTGAGTAAATTACCCCTTTTAAGATCACTGTTTTATGTATTTTTTTTGCTGTTTCTTTCCTTTCCTTAAGATAATAAATTAGACTAAAGAAAAGAGTTAGAATATTTAAGATCAAGTAGTAAGGTAAAAAACTTGAACTTATTTCGGTAATCCATGGAAAGTAGTTGAAAACCGAAGGTAAGATAAAGATATTCAGTATTAGGGAAGCTGACAGGAATACGGAGAGGATTAATTTTAATAAATTATCAATTATTCGATAAATATTCTTTTTGGTCACACGAATAAATTGGATTAAGTTTAATTATAGGTTCGTTATGTCGAACAGTACATTTGGAATCAAAATAAGTACAAATTTACTTTTTTGTCTAACTTAAAGCTATCTACTTACGGCTTAAAATCCTTAATAGAACAACAAAAGGGGTTTTTATGATAATCCAAAGATCCAGAAAAATTGACCAATTTTCAAGATAGTATGTGTCCATAGAAACTTCTTCGTCTATACTTAATTCATTTCGTCCGTTTATCTGTGCCAGGCCGGTGATACCGGGCTTGATATTCAAAACTTTGTAGTGAATGTTAGAGTATTGGGCCACTTCTCTAGGTTGATGGGGTCTGGGACCAACGACTGACATATTACCCAAAACAACATTAAAAAACTGCGGTAATTCGTCTAGGCTTGTTATCTCTAAAATTTTTCCGAACCGTGTTTGTCTTGGATCATCCTTTATCTTATATAGTATGTCTCCCGGTCGCATATTTTTTTCTTTGATTAACTTCTTTTCAAACTTTATTGCTTCCCGTGATTTTGGGTCGTCTTCAAAAACACAATACTCCTGTTTGAATCTTCTAAATTTCCACAATTTAAAAATTCTTCCGTCTGGACCGACCCTCTCACTCGGATAAAAAACCGGACCTCTGGAGTCCAACTTTATTAGGATGCCAATAATTAAAAATAGAGGCGAGAGAAGTATAACTATCATCCAGGCAAAAAGAAAATCGAAAATTCTTTTAATAACTATCCACCACCCATCCAAGTTACTATGTACCAATTTGAGATAGACCTGATTACTTAAATTAACTGCTTTTAATCCGAAAGAAGTGTATTTCTGAAAGACTTTGGGATAGAAGGTAAAACCGACTCCGTTTATTTCTGCCTCTCTAGCCAGTCTTCCACCCAAGTCGCTTTGAGTTTCATATGATATCAAATATAATTCTTTAATTAACTTATCAGTGAGAAGGAGTTTTTTTATTTCTTCAAAGTTGTCTTCACTTAAAGAACCGAAATGGTAGATTTTAACCACATCCTTTCTTTTATCTATCCAAGAAAAAATGCGATCATTTTCATCTCCGATATAAATTAACTTGATGATGCCGATATTTAATTTATAAAATACCTGTTCAACTACGGTAAAGAGAAATCTGGCTGTAAGTACAAAATAAAGAGCAAAGAAACCTCCGGTGGCTAGAATAAATCTACTTACCGGTACTCCTTGAGGAAAAGCCGAGCGATTATATTCATTAAAGAAAAGAAAGACAATAATAGCAAATAGAATTAAAAAGATGCCTATAGCTAAGTTAACGGCAATTTGCCACCAGGTTTTTGCTATAGACAAAGAATAAACTCCTTGTAAAGCATAAATAAAAACGCATATTAAGCTCAGTAATATTGAGAATAGAATGTAAAGACCAAAATCCAAGTTCTGTCCGGTACTTCCGGTAAAGCTAATATCGAACCAGCGATATCTAACCAGGTAAACAACTGATGCTCCAAGCATTAAGGCTGCAAAGTCAACTAAAGGTAAAAATGCGTTCCGCCAAATCCTTCTAGGGGAATCAAAAGCCGGCATAATTTATTTTTATCTTTGTAATTAAAGCGAGTGAAAACTTAAGAGGATTTTTTTGTAGATTATTTTGATAAGCAATTACTTTTTGCAAGTTAAAAGGCGATTTTTTGGAATGATCGAACATAATCAATACCGTTTTTTTTTAACGGCATTTATAGGTAATGTCAAGAGTCGAATCTCGGAAAAATCTAATTTGACAACGATTATCAGTTTAGAATACTTTAAGACTAAATAAAAATAATTAATTATATATTATGTCAGAATTATTTATTCCGGTTATTCAAGGAACGAGCAGACCAAAAAGTCAATCAATCATGGTTTCCGAGCTTATCTTCCAGGTCGGAAATGAAATAAAAGAAATAGACACCATTTTGCTCAAGCCGGAAGATTTTAACCTCCCTTTTGACGGAAACGATCAAGAAAATATTGATTCGGAATATTCCAAACTCACTTCCCGGGCAGACGGTTTTTTTTATTGTTGTTCCTGAGTATAATCACTCTTTTCCGGGTACTTTGAAAAGACTTCTCGATAGTGAATTGCAAAATTACAATCACAAAGCTGTGGCCTTTGCCGGAGTTTCTGCCGGTCCGTGGGGAGGAACCAGAGCTGTAGAATCACTTGTTAACGTAGTTAGAGAGCTTGGGTTGGCAGCTACTCATGCCGATGCGAATTTTCCAACTGTTCAGAATCTTTTTGATGAAAAAGGAAACCTAATTGATGATAAGTATGTCTCCAGAGTACAAAAATCATTTAGAGAACTGATTTGGATGTCCAAAGCTCTCAAGTGGGGTAGGGAAAACTTAGAAAAATAGCTGCATTATTCAAGGGTTAGATTTTCTGTAATAAATTTTAATTGAAACTCAAATCCGAAAATCGGAGGGTCTTACATTTAGTAATAGGTCTTCTTAAAAGGACTAATTAAAAAAGAGTAAGGTTAGTAAAAAAATATTTAAAGGAAGAGCCAATAAAAGACTAAAGTTTTTTAGTTTGGAGAAATCTGCCGCTGATTGGTTTCCCCAGACTTGTATAACCCAGTGCAAAAAATATATACTGCCGGGTGTGGTAATAAAAAGATAAGTCGCCGCTGCAATCGGGCTGATAAGTAAATACAGAAAAATAAAGTAATTTGTAGAGTATACTATTGATAAAGCAAAGGAGAAAATAAAGGTTCCTTTGATGCCCAAAACTCTGCTTATTGTAAGGTCACCTCTTTCTTGGTCCTCTTTGTGTTGATATACTTGACTTAACGGGTAGGTAGCCCAAATAGAGAGTGTCATTATCAAACCTCCCCAGAGGATTGTAGGATTTTGTAATAAACTTTTCAGATTTTGATCATCGAGTGCGTACAAGGAAAAAAAATATACAACAAAACCTTGGAATATACCCACCAGGAACCAACTAGAATAAGGTCTTTTTTTAATTCTAAATGACGGATGGCTGTAAAGCATCGAAAGAATTGTAGTAATCAAAACGGCAATTCCTATTGTAAAATCAAGCAGAAATCCGCCGATTATGGAAACAACTTCCAATATAAGAGACACAATCAGAAGGTTTCGGTTAACTTTTGGAGGCTTCTTTAACATGCCAATGCTTTTTGTATCTCTGTCGTAGTATGAATTAAAGCCGTTACTAGCTGGATAGGCTAATAGATGTATAATTACAAACAAGTAAAAAAATTTGTCCGACTCCAAGTTTTCAACTAAAATGGCTGAAAAGAAAAAGACCGGAGAAAGCAATAAAGAAAAGGGTATTCGTAAATGTAAGATAACAGACTTAAGATTGTTCATTTGTTCATCATTTTTTATATTGACTATCATGAATATTATAAAATTATTCCTATTATTGTTTTTCAAAAAAGAACCTGCCTTTCGGCAGGTCAATTTACTACGGGTTTGTACCCGGATTCAACCAGAAACTCAAGCAGTAATATTAACAACACATCCTTTGTCTAGCTAGTACAGAGGTTTCTATTGCTTCTTACTGTATGTAACGCTGCTTGAATAAAATTCAGAATAAAAATAAATGGTTAATCTTTGTCAAGTTATAATTTGACGAAGCTCGAAGATATATCTAAACTAAATTATATTATAAATAAGTGGTTTTCAAGAACTATGTACAAGAAAGTAGGGATTATAAATAGCGGAGGAGATTGTCCGGGACTAAATACCGTAATTGATGCGGTGGTGAAGGCTTTGCACGAGGATTATGAAATCCTGGGTTTTTATAAGGGTTTTGAAGGATTGTTGGCTGAGAATTATATTACACTTACACCGGAAATTACTACTCCCTATAAGTTTCGAGGAGGTACTTTTCTTAAAAGTGTAAATAAAGGAAATTTTGCGGCCAAATTTGCTCACGGTCAGATTCAGGAAATTGAACAAGATGTCATAAAAAAAACCATTTCTAATTATAATAAGTTGGCTCTGGAAGGGTTAATTGTTCTTGGTGGTGACGGTACAATGGCTGTAGTTCATCAGCTTGAAAAGTACGGAATTAAATGTATAGGCGTGCCCAAGAGTATAGATAATGATTTGCAAGGAACAGACTACACTTTTGGTTTTCAAACGGCTGTAGATATTGCTACCGAGGCCTTGGATCGACTGGAAACCACGGCATTTAGTCATGATCGGGTAATGATACTTGAAGTTATGGGAAGGAACGCCGGATGGATAGGTCTTCATAGCGGTCTAGCAGGAGGTGCTAATATTATATTGATTCCGGAAATACCTTTTTATTGGAAAAAGATAAAAGAGTATATTTTGAAGCGGAGCAGTCTTGGAAAGCATAACACCTTGATTGTAATTTCTGAAGGAGCATATGAAGCCGAAGGTGAGGTTGTAACAAAAGAAAATTCCGGGGAATCAAGTGAAAATATTTTGGGAGGTATTGGAGAAAAATTGGAAAAATACTTAAACCTGGAGCCGGCAATTGAAGCTCGCTCTACTACTTTAGGGCATATCCAAAGAGGAGGCAGTCCCTGTAGCTTTGATAGAATTTTGAGTAGAGCTCTAGGTTGTTATGCAGCTGATCTTTTTCGCAAAAGGGAGTTTGGAAAAATGGTTTCTTACAGCCAAGGTGAGTTTAAACACCTTGATATAGTTCAGTGTGCCTCAAAAATCAAAAAAGTAGATCCTTTAGGCTCTCACGTGCAAACTGCCAGGAAAATGGGTATCTCCTTTGGAGATTGATCTAGGTACCTTTATAATGCGACTTTTCCTCCATTAATAAAAGAGCCGATTAATTTTGTAGGTAAGGGGTTTTCTTGTGATTTTGAGTAGTCTTGAATGCTTCGGCCGCGAATTTTTCTGGCTTCGGCTTGATAGGTTGGTTCGTTGGGTGTATAGTTTATTGGAATTGTCTTTTTGCGTGCAGAATTAATTGCCTCTTCCATCGTATAATTTTCTGCCGGATCAAATTCTTCCGTTTCGGACTCAAAAAGCGGATTACTTTCAAAAACTCTTGTGTCTTGTTTCTGTTTCAAAGGTCTTTGAGTTTTGACTGTACTCGGTGTATTTCTAATACTTTTACCTTTTCTGTAATACCGCCTATCCTTGGTAGCTGCTACCGGTTTATGTTTTATCTCCTTCTGCTTATTCTGATTATATAGATTGTCTGAATTCTGAAAGGATTCTTCAATCATCTCCTCCTCTTCAAAAGGTGCTTCATTTAATTCTTGATCTTCTTCTTCATCAGGTTCTAAAGCTGATTGATTCTCCCAAAAAGTCAAGTTTGCTTCTGATAAACTTTGCCTGGATTGAGGTTGAAAAGAATGATTTTGTCGGTTGAGAGAAACAATTATTGTCGCGTCGTCACCTGCTTTGGCTAGGTCTAAAAGCCAATACGCAATAAACCTGGACTGTATTGAAAAATTTTGAGGATACCTTTGTCTAGCTTGAGCTAGAATGCCTTGAAATTGTTTAGCGGGGATTTTATTTAATGCGTCCGAAGTGAGAATATGCAGGCATCCCGGATAAGTATCCTGGACAGTAATTGAAGGTAGAAGTTCTTGATTTAAACCCTGGTTTTGAATTATTTTTATTTCTTGGTTAATAAAGTAACTAAATCGGTGAGCTGTTTCAGCGGCCATCTTGGGAGTGACCTGATGGGCCTTTATTTTGAGATCAAACTTGGGTTTTTTCCTAAGTTTTTTGTAAAGTTTATCTGAGTGAGTAAGGTTTGGATCTTTGCTTGGATAATTTAGCGAGTTAAGTATAGTTTGAAAGCAGTCCGGATCAGACTTGATTAAGGTTTCATAATAACTTATTATTTCTTGAGTTAGTTGTTTTTGATTGCTGCCGATATGAAAAAAAATATCTTCCAAATCCTTTTTGATATATGGAGGAAAGAAGTTTAAAAAACCTATTCCCAGGCCATCTGTAAGCTCCAGGTAGCTACTTCCGTCATAAAACTTTTTTTCCAAGATACTGAGTGCATTACCAATTGTACCGGTAACAATTTTTCCCGGAATTTCCAAGGAAAGAGTCATTGTGGTTTTGAAGCCCGGGGTCAGATGATGCTGTACCCATAGAAATGCCTTAGTGACATATGCTGAAGCTATTTCAGTAGTTTTGGGTAGTGGGTGTTTGGCTACAAAGTCAGCCAACAGCTCTTTAGCTTCAATGGCTCCTTGGCCGTTATCCTGAGGTGTACCATCAAAAACAGCCTTGATCTTTATTTTATCTTGTGGGTATTCCCAAAGAACAAATGCATCATGGTTGATTTTGCCGGCCTGGCCGTTTTTTTGTGCACCTCCCGAGATCGCAAAAGTTCCGTCTCCATGACTGGGCTTATCAAAAGCTCTCTTAGGTAACTCCGGCTCTTGATTTGGCACAGGTCTAGACCATTCCTGTTCAAAAGAATCATTTTCTTCTTGCTTGAGAAAAGGGAGGTTATCTAAAAGCCACATGAAACAAGCTATTTGTTTTTGTTTTATCTAAATTTAGTATATTACACCTTTTGTTTTTTTACAAATTGTTGTGATATATACAATTAATTTTCTCTTTTGAGGTTAACTTGTGAGGTAATTTTGTATCTTCCGTCTGGAAAGAATTGAATTTGTATTGCTCCATCATTTAAACCTCCAAACGGCAAGGCATATCCTCTATAATCTGAACCTTGGGTCGAGCCGCCAATTAAAAGCGTTTGATTACGAATATTACTTACTGGCTGTGATTCATATGATGCATCAGCTCCCCTTACTGTGATTTTATTATTTTTGATCAGTATTTCAAGGTCTGTTCCCGGAAGTTCAAATTTATTATTTATATTTATAGTCTTATTCGCTATTTTACAGCAAAAAATATTGCATTTTATTCATTTTCTACAATCCTGGTACTGATAGCTTGAGCGTTCTTGATAATCGCCGGGAGGTATTTGAACCTAACGTCATTAGAAGGTAGGCTGACGGTAACTTCATTATTTAAATCCCAAGAAATATCGACGTTGGCATATTCTCTCCTACTTGGTTTGATTCCAATGTGATGAAGAGTGTGGTTGTGAATTTTGTGGTTAAAGGAGGAAATTGATTTTTTTTGCTCGTCTTGTTCCTGATGAAATTCTATAATCCTGGTAAAATAACCTCCTTCACTTACGCCTCGAAAGTTTATTCTTAGAATATAGTCGGTCTCCAAGAAATGAATTATAAAAGGAGTTGGCATCAGTCTATCAATCTTCTCACCGGGATGAAGACAAGCTGAAAATCGTTGCATAACTTCTCTAGGAGGGGTTTCCACCGGAAACTTACGTTTGAGATAGAGAATACCCGGGTATTTGCTGGTCATAATGAATTTTATTTATATGTTTATAATTTTTTTGTTTTATTTTACCTCTAGTATAACTCAATAATTTCGAGCTGGCAAGGTGAGATAGTCGATCAGAACAAACCTATACACACTTGTCATTTGGAACTTGTAGTCATGCCAAACTTTCACTGTCACGGCGAACTTGTTTCGGAATCCAGTTTTGAATGGGATCCTGAAACAAATTCAGGATGACGGGGCGTTTTCAAGATAACAAGGTTGCAAATTCAGGATGAACGTTTGGCAAGTGACGGAGAAAAATTTGGAAATGCCTAGGTTTAAAGAGAAATTGACTATATTTACGGAATTTCAGAATAAATGTCTGGGGTTAAGTCTTACTTGTAAATTATAGTTTTCTGCGATTTCCATAATTGTGTGTCTAAGCAACTTAAACTTTGCATATTGCCTAGGGTACCTAACAAGAAGGTGGTGAGAATAAAGATTTTTCCTTCTGAGAATTCTGGCAGGATAGGGAGGGCTTATTGTGATCTCCGAAAAACAATTTTTTTCTTTTTCCAGTCTCTCTTTGACAGTTTCCTGGATTTGATAAGAGTTCTCCTTCTTTTTTTCTTGAGTGGTTAGTAAAATCAGGTTCCAAAACGGCGGAAATTTAAAAATCTGTCTATTTTCTTTCTCTTTTTTTAAAAAATCAAAAAACCATTCGTGTACGTTGATTGGATTTGGATGATCCATATTAATTTTAATTATTTCTTGAAAAAACTGAATTTGCGGGGAGTTAGTGTCAAAGATAATTTCGGTGTTTTCACTATTCACTTTTAACATCACTTCGCTTAATGATTTAACACTTTCCTCCAAAACCAAATAGTCCGGGCTGGCCAAAAGGTTTTGTGCTTGTATAAATATTATTTTGTCAAAAATTGAATAATCGATCGAAGGATCAAAGATTCTGGTAGTAACTGCAATAGGAGATTTTTGAGAATCAAACTTCTCGTTTTTATCTATCCGAATAACCTGAGTCTTAAATTCTTGGTTAATTTTTTCTGCTAAATCATCAATTCCGCTGACTTTAGAATCTAGATTTCGGGAATTGCATTTAGGACACTCTTTGGGGTAGTTATAAAAGCTTTGGCAATGGTGACAGATAAGTTCCAAACGATTTTGGGTACTACGATAGGTTACTAAATTGGCATCGCAATTCTCGCACTCAAAAATATACCCGCAGTCGAGGCATTTAGTTATTTGATATAGTCCTTTACGGCAATGAATTAATAATGTTGACATGATACTGTAAAAATGATTACTCTAATTACTCAAAAAATACAAGTTAACAAAATTAAAAATTTGTTTTGTCGTGTTAGTTATAATAGATTTTGCTTGTATAAATGAAGGTAAATAAAAACAAGAAAAAGTTCTGAAATTAATAGCTAACATTTGAAAATTGAAAATTTTTATTCTTAAAAAATGTATATGTCAAAAAAGAACACTTATAATAAACAAGACACTTCCAAAAAAAAGACAAAGAAAAAGTCAAATTTAAAGCCTGAGAGGAGAAAAAAACAGACCGCGGAAATTAACTTGAATGCCTCCGAAGAAAAAGAAAAGCATAATAATGCTCATGAGCATACTAATTTTAACGAAGAAAAGGAAGATAACAAGACTGATTCTGATAATTTTGTCGCAGACTCCGGAGATGATTTGAAAGAAGGGAAAAATAATTCCGAGAGTAGAAAAGACGATTTTCATAAAAAGAACATCGCTGACAAGCAAAGTGGTCAAAATAATCATTTGCCTGTAAATAGCCAAAACCCGCAGTCAAATGATCCGTCACAGAATAAGGCGGATTCGAACTCATCCGGTTCTTCCGTTAAGGCTTCAAGAACTGAAAATAGAGGTGGTTTTTGGAAATTCTTCGCTGTAGGTGGTTTGGGTTTGTTTACTCTTTTTAGTCTAATTTTTTTGTTTACATATGTTTCTTTGGAATCTCAAAAATCCAGAATAACTGTTTCCGGGAGTTCCAGAGAAGAAATTGTATATGATTCTGCCAGTATAAGCTTTGCGGTTCCCATTCGGGCAGAAGAAATTGAGGAAATAGAGTCACGATATAATGATAAAATCAAGGAAATAGACAATTATTTATCTGTAAACGGAATTCCAGGGGAAAACTCGAATATTACTACCAGAGATATTGTGCAGTCAGGTGATCAATTGGAATTGCCAATAATCTTTCAAGTGACTTTTGACGATTTAGAAAATAATCCTGAAAGAACGGATGATATTCTTTTTGGTCTAAAAGAGCTTGGGGTAGAAACTTTTGGGGATTTTGCATATGGATTTGCCGAAAAAGAAGAGGTCTGTCGCAACCTGCAGGCTGAAGCCATAAATGATGCATTAGAAAAAGGTCGGGAAATGATCCAGTCCATTGGCGGAAGTGATATTTTAGGAAAAGAAGTCACTCCTGTATCCGACTGTACTTCTCCAAACGGGATTCCGAGTACAAATTTGAATTCCGGTTCTACATTTTCAAATCCGGGTAATAGTTTTGAAAACTCAAATACGCTTCAAAAGTCATTTCCTCCGATTCTTAACAACAAACAGACTCTTTCACAGCAGGTATATCTGACAATTATCTATAGGTAACCTTATAATCCATTTTTTAATCAATTAAAAATTATCTGCTCGGTTATTAAATCTTCTCACACTTGCCAGGATCTAATTTGCATTGACTTATTTAGCTAAAATATTTAAGTTAACAAAAAATATTAATCATTTAATATGAATGAAAGATTATTGATCGTTTATCTGACTCAAAGAGTTAATCTTAATTTGAATAAATTAAGAAGAATAAACAATTGTTATTCTGGTTTGGAAGAGGCTCTATTAGATAGATTTCAGAAGTTAAATAATGAAAAATGGGTTTACAAATTAGAGCAAACAACCTCCAATCTTAAATTTGATCTGTCTAACTTTGAAAGTAAGTTGAAAAAAGACGAGACCGCATTTATTACTTATTTTGATGAAGACTATCCGGAGTCCTTAAAAAAAATAGGAGATCCGCCATTAGTTTTGTATTACCAAGGTCACCCGGAAAATTTAAAAAAAGCTGAATTAATTACTGTAGTAGGGTCCAGAAAAATATCGGGTAGCACGGAAGTCATTTTAGATACAATTTTGAAACCTTGTTGTGAAGCGGGTATCGGAGTAGTTTCCGGTTTAGCCTTGGGGGTAGATACACTATCGCATAAAATATGCCTTGAAGCCGGAGCTGCAACGGTGGCGGTAATCGGTTCCGGGCTTGATGATGATAGTTTTTACCCTTTTATCAACATACATCTCAAAAAGCAAATTTTGGAAAACGGAGGCTTGATAATATCAGAATATCCGGATGGTACTCAGGCCTCCAACTTTACTTTTCCACGCAGAAACAGAATTTTGGCCGGTTTGACCGGACTTACATGGATGGTTCAGGCAGGAAAAAAATCAGGTGCCTTAATTACCGTAGACTTTGCTTTAAAAGAGGGCAAGTTAATCGCCACTACTCCAGGCTCGATTTTTGATAATGATTTTCAGGGGAATATTGAATTGATAAAAAAAGGAATTAGAATAATCACAGAAAGTAAAGATATCATTCATTTTATGGGTTTAAAGATCGATAATAAGATTTTAAGTAGAGAAAGTCGACAAGAACCGTTCGCGAAAAATCTTGATAATGAAGAAAAAAAAGTCTATGAAGCCTTGGGTATCTTTCCTAAAGTTGTTGAGGATATCTCAATAAACACAGGCTTTCAAGTAACCAGAGTATCTTCAATTCTTACAATGCTTGAGTTAAAAGGGTTGATTCATTCAGTCGGAGAGAATAGATGGGTCAAATGTGTTTAAGTCTAATTTTGCTTAATTTTAGATCTGTTTTTAAGAGATGAATTAATAATAATTGTTTGCAGTTGGACAACCGGTTAGAAAAATATTATTAATTTCTTATAATTTATAGTATCTTGTTTAGACCAATATGTCTGATAAAAAAAATATTAATACCCTTAAGAAAAAATCGGTTTTAGCTATCCTTATATCTTTAATTATTGTTTCGGGATTTTTTACGGCAATGGAATTGTTAGCTCCGGATAATGTCAAACCAAGTATTTTAGTTGGCCTAAGAGAAAAAGTTGAACCTATGGTAGAATTGGAGGAAGATCAGAAAGAAGGGTTTGAAGTTGGCAACTACGAAGAATGTAGAAATGAAGGAGGTGTTACTTCTGTTACTGAAGACGGCCAAGAAATATGTACCTTTGAGGAGGGAAGTTACGTCAAAAAAAAAGAAGAACAGGAAAAGACCACATTAAATGATGAATCGGGGGATGATAGTGAGAAATCTACTGATGTGACCAGCTTAGGAGATAGTATAATTTATACAAACCCTTCCTTTCCGAACATGCAAATACCCTATAAATCTGATTGGTCTCTTTCGGTATCTGATGAAAGATCAAGAGGAACCGGTCTTTATGCTTTGGAGTTGTCCAAGGGGTATAACATATTGAGAATAGAGATAAACAGCTTTCCTCAAACTTCTTTTCCAACTACCTGTTTCCGGTCGGAAAGGTCTCAAATTCTTGAGCAAATAAGAGTTATAGACTATTATCATAATTCAACCCGGAGCGAGGGGAATACTTTTTTTGATCCGGTAAAAGTTTATAAGATAAAAGATCCGTCAGAAAAAGAGGGTTACGATTTTCAATATAAGGCATTAAAAGAGGTTACGGAAGATGATAGGAACTTAATACGTGCCGGTAATGGTTTTATAATAGATTGTACTATGGAGTCGGAGTACAAAGAAGCGTTTATTTTGACTGAAGTTTCTGGCACGGATAATTCTTTTTATGCAGAAGTTGCTTTTTATCTTCAAACAGAAGAACCTAAAATAGTATCGGAAGCTGATAATTTAATCAAAAATTCCAAGTTATAGCTTTAAATTTTATTGGTGGACAAAACCTATAAAATGAAATAAAATATAATTAGTATATAAAAACTTAAATAAAAATAAACAAATGTCCGACAACAATATTCTAAGTACAGTCAAAGAAAAACCTATAATTATTGCACTATTAAGTGTTATTGTAATTCTGGGAATTTTTGCGGTAATGGAAGCTGCAGCTCCGACAGATATTAAGCCAAGTGCTTTAGCTGGTTTTAGAGAAAAAACAGATTCTTCGGAAGGTTTAAGTGAAGGTAATCCTGAAGTTGTGGTTACTAATTACGAAGAGTGTAAGCGAGAAGGAGGAATTACTTCTGTGGAAGGAGTTTGCACCTTTGGCAAAAAAACTTATAAACAAAAAGTCGATGCAGATTCTAATGAAGCTCAGGTAGTTCAAGAACAGGAATATGTTAGAGACAATCCGGAATCTTCAGATTCACAAGATATTATATCATATTCTAACCCGTCCTTCCCAAATTTGCTTTTCCCATATGACAGCAGCTGGTCTTTAAGTGAATTCGATGAAAGAAGCCAAGGGGCAGGCCTTTATATTTTGGAATTTACCCGTAATTCTGAATTATTGAGAATCGAAATTAACAGTCTTCCCAGGTCCGGAGCAGCTATTTCTTGTTTCCAAGGAGATAGTGCAAATGTTTTGGAGGAGATTAGGGGTGTAGAAAACCAAATTCAGGACGTTTCTGCTGAAGGAAATTCGTTTTACCAACCAACCAAAATATATAAGATTGGCAATCCCTCGCAGGAGTTTAGTCACTTATATACCGGTTTAGAAGAATTTACTGCTCAAGACAAAGAATCTTTGGCTGCCGGGGATCCATTTTATCAAAATTGTACCGATAGTGCTGAATATAAGTTTTCCCCCGTATTAACTAAAGTTGAGGGTAGTGAAATGTCTGTAGTTGCGGATTTGGATTTTTATTTAAATACTGATAATCAGGAAACAGTTTCCGAGGTAGATTCTCTGATATCTCGAATGCAATTTTAAAGTAAGATAATTAGCATAAATTAATTCTCGATCTAGTTAACAATTTCCCTATTTTTAGGGATTTTTTTCTTGCTTTGTAAGCCTATAATTTTACCGAAAACCAATTAACGAGCAAATAGTTGAATTATTGAGACTGTGAGACTTAAGAGTCGATTTATTCTTAATTACTACTTTTTTTTCTTGGTTTTTGACACTCTTTGGAATCCAAATATTTTTCAAAGTAGGATTTCATGGACTGAATAGCACTTTTCATATCCCTTCCTTTTTCCGTGAGGCTGTACCTTACATCCAGGTGACTTTGGCCGGTTGATTTTTTAATAATCCCCATTTCAGTCAAATTTTTTAATTTTTGGGAAAGAGTCGTCGGGCTGGCACAATTTAGCTCTTCTTTTATTTCAACAAATCGTCTGTTTTCCTTTTGCAGAAGACAGTCAACTATCATCAGCGACCATCTGTCTCCAAAAAGAGGAAACAAATTTTCTTGACTTTTTTTCATAGAGAGTTTATGACTTACTACAGTTTTTGTACTACTACAACAAATGTAGTATAATTATCAAAAAATAATCTTAATTTGTAAAGCATATGAGTCTTCAAACATATTTGAATTTAATCAAAGAACACCACCTGCCGCTAGTTTCCGTCAAGGAAGAGGCCCAAAACGCCTATACATTTGTTTTTGAGAATCAGGGTGTAAAATATCAAGCGGGGCAACATTTTATTTTTAAATTAAAACATGAGAATGTTGATAATCGTAAAGATTTTAGAGTTTTTTCAGCTTCTTCCGCACCTTTTGAAGGTTACTTATCGTTTACCACCAGATACTTTGGAGAAAAGTCCAGTAGCTACAAGAAGGCTCTCATGACAATGCAGCCGGGTGACAAAATTTCCGTACGCGGTCCTTCACCTCTGTCAGATATTTACAGGATAAAGGATTATACCAAACCCCATATATATATTGCCGGAGGAGTTGGTGTTACACCTTTTCGTTCAATTTTGCTGGATACCTTGCATGAGAAAAAGGACCTTAAGGGGACACTTTTTTTTGCTAATCGCGATCAGGATTTTATATTTGGGGATGTAATTGAAGACGGTATTTCCAAACTGGAAAACTTTGAATTGCATAAGATTATCTCTCCTGATAAAATTTCCAAGGAGTTTTTAAATCAAGAGCTTGAAAAGTACGGTCAAGACACAATCTTTACCATCTCGGGTACTGAAGGATTTGTTAGACACTATAAAGATATTTTGAGTGAAGACTTGGGTTTAAGTAAAAAGCAAGTAAGAGCCTACGAATATAAATCCTTTTTCGGATCATACTAATTCTTCCACAAGTCCCTGTTTTCTTTAACATAGCTCTCAAAACTCCCGGGTCTTTCACTTGTTATATCTTGTACATATGGAGTTACTTCTTGAGGAGGGCTGAATCTGGTAATTGAATAAAGCATAATCATTACCAAGATTTGCATAAATTTGTCACCCAAATAGCGACGATAAAGGTAGAAGCTTACAATTGAGGGGTTGATATAAGTTATTTTAGTGCCCAGTTCTCTAGAAAAAATTTCGGCCACATCATTAAATGATAGTAATTCCGGACCGGTTAGGGGGTATATTTGGTTGTGGTGTTTTTGGCTAGTAAGACATTCGGCTCCTACCTTACCAAGATCGACGACATCAATAAAGCTAAGCGGAGTGGCCCCTCCCGGGATGATTATTTCATTTTTCTCTTTTATTTCCTGTCTATGAGTCTTAGAAAAATTTTGCATAAAAAATCCGGCCCGTAAAAAAGTGTAAGCAAAGCCTAATTCCAAAATCACTTTTTCAATTTTGAAGTGAGGAATAAAACTATTCTTATCCGCTCCGATTACAGACAAAAAAACTATATGCTCTACCCCTTTTTCTTTGGCCGTCTCCAAAAACGGTCTGATTTCTTTTTTTACGTTACTTATAGCCGGCGGTCTAACCAGGAAAATTGATTTAACCCCCTCCAGGGCTCCATTATATGTTTCCGGTTTCTGAAAGTCCAATTCCCGATAATCAATTTCCTTATGAGTTTCTTTTATTTTCTTCTTTTTCCTAATTCCTATAGCAATAGGAAGATTCTTTTTTTGCAGTGATTTTACAACTTCAGAACCGACATTTCCGGTGGCTCCGGTAATCAAAATTTTTGGGTTTGAGTGCATATTTTTTTAATTTAATTGCCCTTAAAATAGGCTTTATTTAATAATTTTTGCAGAGTGTCCTTTTCCTCGTTTGAAAACTCCGAGAACACTTGCCTGCAAAATCCGTCATAAATTTCAAAGGCCTTCAAAAACTCTTTTTGACCTGTTTTGGTTAGTTCTACTTTCCAAGAGCGTCTATCCCTTTTTACTTCCTTAACCAAGCTTTTTTCAATCAGTTTGTTAAGTTGTTTACTCACTGCCGGCTGAGATATTTTGAGCATTCTGGCGATTTTTTCTTGAGCAAAGGATTGATCTTGGATTATTACCTGCAAAATTAACAGCTGGGTTAAAGTTAGTTCTGTCTCTTTTCTAATAAGGTTATCTGCTTCAGAATTAATCTTTAGGGTGAGTTTTTCTAGACCAACCACCAGCTCTTTAATTTTAGGATCTGTAGGAACAAACATAAATCTATAACTAGTTATAGTATAACTGATTATAAAATCTTGTCAACCAACTATTTACAAGAACTTGATTATTTGAGTTTTAGCTCCTCTCCGTACCAACTTATAGTTTTTTTCTCCTTATTAAATTCAAATTTTTCAATCTCTTCATCTTTTTTTGAAGGGCAGCCGTTAACATGACAGTTTAAATTTTCAGGTCTTTTCTCTAAGCCGTAAACTTCTAGGGGGTTGTTTGTATTAACTAGAAATACGTGAGTAGTTTCACCTCCACATCTCATTCCAAAGTGGTACTGTAGAAACTTGATACCCTCTTCACTCTTGCAAGAACCAAAAGAACCTCCATAATCGGCGTACTTAACATGAATTTGATAAGAAGGGTTATTTTCTTCTTGGAAAACCGCCAATAATTTGTAAGTTCCGGGTGTGTTTAGAAAAAACAAAAAGGCACCGAAGGTCAAAAATATTATTAAGCTAAACACTACAACCAGAGCCGAGACTGTATAAATAGCGTACTTTTTTGTCTTTGGAGAATTCATATTTTTTTTGATAAAATGGTAAACATATCTTTTTATATCATGAATGCTGATAACTGTAAAGCCGTGCTTGAGTGTTAAGCCTTGGCTCTTTCCAAAAACTCGGAGGTTTAATAAGGAAATATGTAATGATATACTTTAAATATTTCAATAATAATTCTATAATTATAATCTCCTTTTTACTCTTTCAACCCATCTATATGTGACTCCGTTAACCCTATTCGCGAAATCGTTTTTGGTAACCCCCCATACTCCTCCGGAAAAATTAAGTGCAACTGAATCTTGATTAATATACATATTTATGTCTCTTATTGACCATTCATTAGAACCATCAAAGTAGGTCCAAGTCCCATCTTTATTTCTTACCAAAGAACATTTTCTTTTATCATTAGGAAAAATTGAATAAACCCTAATTTCTACAATATTTTGATCTGCAACCAATGCCTCTAATGCTGATTTATATGGCGGGGTAGTGTCTTCAATAAGATCATTAGCCCTGATATTTAAGGCTTGAATTATTTCTTCAGGAGTTCTGTAGGTTAGTATATTATGACCTGATTTAACATGCCAAATATATTTATTATCTGCCTGAGCTCTAGGAAAAACTTGAATTACATCGCCTGATTCTTGACGAATTGAAAAATATGAACCTTGGTTAAGAAGATTTTTAACTTCACCTATTAATTGTTCTTGATATGGTGCTTCAGATTCTTCTTCTTCGGGTTCAAGATCCTGAATACTAATATCTGACAAACTGACATTTCTTTCACTAAGTAAACTCAGTGGATCATCAGTTGTTGTATCTCCAATTCTTGGTATTAAACCATCCTCATCCTTTTGCTTTCTGTCATATATTAGACAACTATAACCTCCTTCCTTAAGGGGATAGAAATCATAGACCAAATTATTTATAGTATCACCGATACTAAATCTTTCCTTTCTACTAATTCTACTCATTAGATTTTCTCTAATTGCGTCAACTGCTCTTCCCTCTCTTTCTTTTCTTCTTTTCTCTTCATTCTTTCCTTCAATATTTGTCGCAAATTCGTGTATAAGTAAATTACTATACAAAGGATCTATAGTTTTTCCATTATTCTTCCGTGAATTAAGAAATCCAATTATTTTTTCAATAGCATGCTCATATGTTGAATGCATTTTCATAGCTTCCGCCATTAGGATTGTTGCGTTGGTATCAGGATGCAAATCAGGGTGAAGACCTCTTGTAATTGCTTTCTTTTCTGTTCTCAGTTTTTTTCCACTTCATCTTTCCCTAGAACTCTGTAGCGATCATCACTATTCTTTTCTACAAAGCAGAAACCTAGGCGAGTTGAAAGCCTCGAAATTAGCGTACCAGTGTCCATATTAGGATCTAATTCAGGTATTTGAGGACCCTTATTCCCTTTTTCCGCTTGTGGCTCTTGAGTGTTGGTTGTACTTGCTTCTTGTTCTCTCTCACTAGAGTCTTCACCTCCAATTGGTTCTGTTTCTGTTGCTTGCCTGTCTATTCCCTTGTTCCGCTTGTGGCTCTTGAGTGTTGGTTGTACTTGCTTCTTGTTGCCTTTGAGTAAAATTATTTAATGCTTCATAAAGATCTGCCAACAAGGATTGAACAGTTGTTTTTTCACCAGAATCTGATATTTGTACGCTTTCCAGGACACTCTGTAAGGCTTTTATTTTATAAAATCTCTGTTGAACCCAATCTGTTTGTTTAGAATTATTTAATGCTCGAATTACTGTCTCGATATAACTTTGTAACGTAGTCTCCTCCCCGGTTCTAAGTTCTGTCCTAATCCCATTGATTTATTCCATCAATTGAATCAATAGAAGCAATTATTTCAGCACCAGTATTGATAGATTCTATTCTATTGTCTCTTACCCAGTTTGCATTATACTTTTCAATATTACCTTCCTCGTTTCTCAGAAGAATTACTGTATCATCTCCTTGACCTTCGAATTCAATTACTTGGAAATCTCTCTGCTGGCCGTTAATATTTAAGGTAACATTGCTTCCTGGTGGCAGTAGGTTGTAGAGTATAGTTTCTGGTAGTGGGACTGTGTCAACGGATAATGTCATATTTTTTTTACTTATCAATTTCATTATACCCCAATCTCCAAACTTTGTAAAATTCAGGTTTTGTCTTTGTTTAGCCAAACTCAAATCTCCTGTTGACCAGCCGGAAATTATTTGAGAGACTTGTTTTTATGGCTATCAAACCGCTTTTGCAGATAAGAAATATCAAGAAATCATTTGGTCCGAAGGTAATTTTTGACGAGGCTTCGGTAAATATAATGGAAAAGCAGAAGATCGGTGTAGTGGGCCGGAACGGAGCGGGAAAAACGACTCTTTTTCGGATGATCCTGGATAAGGAAGAACCGGATAGCGGAGAAATCCTGGAAATGCCCAGACTTCAGCTTGGTTACATCGAACAGCATGATCCCTTTGAAAAAGGAGAAACGGTCTTGGGTTTTTTGGAAAGATATACCGGCAAGCCGGAATGGGAATGTGCCAAAGTAGCCTCCGGGTTTTTACTCAAAGGAGAACAGCTCGACCTCCCGGTAACGGATCTATCAGGCGGTTATCAAATGAGGGTCAAGTTGACGGCGACCTTGCTTTTTGAGCCTAACCTTCTACTTTTGGATGAACCGACTAATTTTTTGGACCTGTCCACTTTGATTCTACTGGAAAATTTCCTTTCATCCTTTAACGGAGCCTTCATGGTAATTACTCACGATAGGGAATTTATCAAACGGACGGCGGAGTCAATTCTTGAGGTAGAAAACGGTGAATTGAACTTTTTCCCCAGGCCTTTGGAAGAATATTTGGAGTTCAAACAGAGCCGGGAAGAAACTGCTCAAACGGTTAATCAAAATATTGAACGCAAACAAAAACAATTGCAAACCTTTGTGGATCGCTTCGGCTCCAAGGCTTCCATGGCCAAGTCGGCCCAGTCCAAACTCAAGCAAATCGAGAAACTGGATGAGAGGAAAATTCAAATTGATCAGCCCTTTAGTAATGTCAAAATGAGGATTCCTCGGGTGGAGCCTAAAGTCGGTAATGCCTTAACCTGCAAAAATCTAAAGATAGGTTACCCGGATAAAGTGGTTGCCGAGGGGATTAGTTTTGAAGTGGAGAGAGGGCAGAAAGTGGCTATTTTGGGAGATAACGGACAAGGGAAAAGTACTTTTCTAAAAACTATTGCCGGTGAATTAGAGTCCCTCTCCGGTAAATGTGCTTGGAAAAACAATTTACAGGTGGTCTATTACAATCAGCACGTTCATCAGACTATGCCTCTTGAAAAAACCGTCTTTGATTATCTTGAGTTGGTTTCTTCGACCGGAAACGAGCAGGATACTTACGAAATGCTGGGAAATTTCTTATTTGAAAGAGAAGATCACACCAAGAGAATAGAGGTTCTGAGCGGCGGAGAGAAGGCCCGTCTGTGTTTAGCCGGAATGTTCTTAAGTAAAGCAGATGTTTATTTACTGGACGAGCCGACAAACCATTTGGACTTTCAAACCGTGGAGGCCATGGGGCAGGCCCTTAGGGAATTTAACGGTACGGTTTTTGTAGTTAGTCACGACAGAACTTTTGTAAATCTTCTAGCAACCGATATTCTGGAAGTGAATGATCAAAAAGTCAGGCGAATTTCCGGTGATTACGAAGCCTACGTCTGGCGGTTGGAGCAAGAGGCTAAGTCTCTTACCGGAGCAGGGAGTTCAAAAAGCGGGGTAGGTCAAAACGCCAAGGAGAAGTCGGATAAGCAGAAGCGTAAGAGGTTATACGAACTAAAAAAGAACCTTACCAGCATCCAAAGAAAAATGGAAAAACTGCAAAACCAACTTGCTGATCAACCGGACAATTGGGAAACTAAGCAAGAGCTGGAGAATCAAGAAACCAAGTGGCTCAAAGTACAAGAAGAAATGGATAGTCTGAGCGGGTAGGGTTAAGGTTAATAATGGAAAAAGATTACTTCTTCATGAACTTCTTGGTGATGAAATTAATCTTGAATTAAAAAGTTATTATTAGTAAATACATTTTTATTTAGTAAATCAACACAAATCACACTTGTTGTGCTAAGTTTGTTTCGGAATCCCTTCGAAGATAGATCCTGAAATGAATCCCCACTTCGTGGGGCCCCTGTTGGTATCTAACCCCAGGGCAAGCCCTGGACCCGAAACAATGTTTCGGACCCCGCCGCAAGCGGCGAGGTATTTGATACGAATAAATTCAGGATGACGGATTGGCAAGTGAAGGATGACGGGTTGGCAAGTGAAGGATGACGGGTTGGCAAGTGAAGGATGACAGTGTGCCAAGTGACGGAGTTAAGTTTGGAAATGTCTAGTTTTAATGTGGCTTAGATATACCAACGAAAAGACCCTGAAACAAGTTCAGGGTGACGGTCTTTGCCCTTGAGAAATATGGAAATGTCCGGTTTAAATGTTGATTGGCTACATCCAGACTAATTATTTTTGATTGTCTCTTTGGAGTCGGGGTTTGAATCGTTTTGATTTTGAGTTACAGGACTTTTTTCGTCTACTTGTTTTTGCTCCTCTAAAGATTTTTGTCCGTTGGTGATTTGAGATTTGTCCGTTGGTGATTTGAGATTTGTCCGTTGGTGATTGTCCCTTATTTTTTGTGGCAATGTTCTTTTGATAATATAACAAAGCTCCGACAAGCCCGCCTCCCAGTAGCAAGATAAAGATCAATAAGAGGATATTATGAATAATGATAGATAAAATTATGGTTACTACGGCAATCAACCCGGCTATTATAAAAGTGAAAACAGGGAAAAAGCTCTTGGCTATGGTTCCCAAAACCGGAATGAAATTCAAAACCTCTTTGACAGGACTTAGGATCAAAAGAAGGGAAATCCATAACAGGATAAAACCGATTATCCTAAAAGCCCACAAACTAGCTCGATAATCACTATTTAGACTATTAATTGCCTGGTCGTAAGTACCCTCCTTGAGGGTGTAAAATAAGTCATTGTCATTGTATCTGTAAGGTAAAACTCGATTATCTTCCACTTTCCCAAAGACAGTTGCAGTTTTTCCTTGCCTGACTACTTGGTAGCTAATACGTAAATCTCCGATCTCAGGATTAGCCACACTTCCTTTGCCTTGGAAAATAATATTTTGCTCGATGGATTCCTTGTCTTCAAGGGAATTGTTTTCTTCGGAATTCGCATCAAGAGAGTCTTCTGCTACAATTTCTTGTTCCAAAGAGTCGGTATTTTCTGCAACCAAGTTGATATTACTTTCATTCAAAGAGAGGTCTTTATAGCCGGTTAAACCTGTATTTTTGGCCTCAAAATAATATTTACCCACTCGTGAACTATCATTGATAAGAGTCTCACTTTTGGTTTTTTGCACGGGATTTTGATGTTCCGCAGGTTGGTTAAACTCAGAAGAGTCTTCCGGATTTTCAGTCCATTCTTTTTCATAATAATAGATTTTCTTTTCACCTTCGGTGGTAGTCTCTTCAGTCCAAGAGTACATTTCTACGGTTCGACGAACTGCCAAATAATCCCCGGGAATCAGGTATAAACCATCACTCAAAGATTCGTCCAAGCCGGTTTCTCCGGTTATAGCCACCAACTTGTTCTTTTCAACCTCTTGAACTTCACTTCCGTTCAAAGGCTCTGCCCTTCGAGCTAAATCCGCCTCATTCAGACGACCCTCATTCCAAAAGAAAATTCCAAGAGAAGTCAAAAACAATACCAGTCCGATAATTACAACCGCTACCGAACCGCCGATTTTTTGAAATAAAGGATTCATATTAAATTTACCGGATTTTTGGTTTAGTTATTAAATTTAATTACTTTTTAGTCAAATTGGGGGTAGGGAGATAAAAAAAGTTGAGTCATAAATATAAATATTTTTTGAAAGGATTTTGACTGGTTACCGGGTTTAGTTCATAGTTATTTAATTTATAGTTTTAGTATTCTAAAGTCAATTTGTGTTTTATGAAAATAATTGACACTTATTTTGTAAAATTAATCACTATAAACCTCCACGCCCGGATGAAAGGCGGCGAAGGCAAACCAGAAGGTTCTAACGGGGACTATTTCTTCTTGAGTTTCTTGGTTGACGGCCAAGACTTTACCATTGTTGTATTCCACAGTTACCTCGGTGTTTCCAATAGTGTCTTCAATAGTGTCCATCTCTTTTAAAACTTCTTCCGTATAAAATTTGTAATTCTCACCCACCGTAAATCCGTAGCCGGGTTCTTTGAGGGGTAGTCTATCATCCTCGTTTTCAACGCCAAAGAGAAGTCTACCATCTTCTTCATATGTATTATAAGGATATTGGTCGTAGTCTCTGGTGTAGCCTGTTTCCTTGGAAAGGATTTCACTATCCGGGTAAAGCTCTTTCCAATCGTTCCAGTTTAGACTAATCATTGGCACGGTTTCCAACTTTTCATCTCTTTCCACAGCCGGACCGACAATGGCCAGGCCGGTTTCCTGTTGCCAATAGTTTTCTTCAGTTCTATCATACATAATCAGATTACTGTTGTAGAGCTTGCCGGAAACACCGAAGTCAACTTCTTGGCTGTTAACAATCCTTCGAAAAGCAAAGGCACTTCCACAGAGCGGGCAGAAAGTTACGGCGATAGGTTCTCCCTTGATACTGTCATTAACTATTTCGTGCCAATTGAGGATTTTTTGAGGATAGCCTCTAACGATTCCTTGAATTTCTACCCCAAAAATCAAGTCTTCATCTTCGAGCCATTCGCCGGCATTTTCAACCGCTTCAAACTTTGGTTCATCAATGGAAGGGATGCAGTCTTTTTCCGGACAACCCTGTTCGATTTTTTCCGGATCAATTACTTCTGTATTAATTTTCTTCTCAGTCTCTTCTTTCTTTTCAAGGCTTTGGGTAGTTTGCCGTTCTTCCAGGATTTTTTCCGATTGACTCGGCTCTTCGTTAAAAAAGAACCAGGTTAGGCCGATTAAACCGACTATCAGCAAACCGGCTAAGACAATAAATAGATTTTTGTACTGATAATTCATAATAATTAAGTGCTTTTTATTAAAGTTGAGTTATATTAAAGAGAATTATGAATTCTGGCAAGAGCTAGCCTAAGTTTGACGATATTTCTTTTTAATTATTTAATCAAAATAAATGACTTCAGAGATAAAATCGTATAAGGTAAAAGAAGCTTTAAACGGGCAGCGGTTTGATTTAACTGCGGTAGAATTGAGTGGTTTGAGCCGAAAAAAAATCAGGCAGACGATTGACAGCGGGGGGGCTTTTTTGAACAAAAAGAGGATTTGGATAGCCAAGTACCAAGTGAAAACGGGAGATATCTTGGAATTGAGAGTTGAAGAAAAGACACATTCCAAGGGCGAACAAAATAACCAAAAGAGTTTGCTTGCCAAGGAGCATGTTATATATGACGAACCTGATTTTTTGGTAGTAAACAAGCCGGCGGGGGTTTCGGTAGATTCTTCCAAAATAACAATTTTAACCTATCTTCAAGAAATATTTCCGGATCAAAACTTGAATGATTTTGCACTAGCCAATCGATTGGACAAAGATACTTCCGGGCTACTTATTGTTACCAAAAATCCTAAAACGGAGAGTGAATTTCGTTTCCTTTTTTCCAAAAGGCAGGTAAATAAAACTTATCGAGTACTTTGCTTTGACACTCCTGAATCAGATCAAGGACTAATCACCTATCCGATAATACAACACTCCAAAGGAAAAAATCAATACTTTGCCGTTACCGAGGGAAAAGAAGTACACAAAGGTAAATCCGCAGAGACCTCCTTTCAATTGCTGGATAGTTTTGTAAACAAAAGAATATCTTATCTGGAATGTAAGCCCAAGACAGGTCGTAGTCACCAAATCAGGGTACATCTGAGAACAATTGGTAATCCGGTGCTGGGTGATAAACTTTATGCTTCTCATCTTGGTCACCACCCTCATTTTCAGCTGGCCTCCAGGCAGATGCTTCACTCCTACAAACTTAACTTTGTGTTTAGAGAAAAAGAATATAACCTCAAGGCTCCTTTGCCAGACGACATGAGTAAATTACTTAGCCGGCTAAAAAGCGGTTTGGTTTAGACAGATTAGGGTGGTCGATTTGTTTTATAAATCTATTCTTTGTGTTGAGCAGATCCTGAAATAAATTCAGGGTGACTTGTGCCCTAATTCAAAAAATCTTGAATATTCTTACCAAACACATTCAATTTTACACCAAAAAAATACCTCCGCTAGCGGGAGGTTGAGTTGAAAGGAATGTTAATGCCGTTTAACTCCGAGAAATGCAATTTTTTTTAATTATTCTACAAACACAGCCGTACCGTTAATGCTAACCATCAGCATGTCATGCCCGGTCAATACTTCATAGTCAAAAGCAATCCCAACTACGGCGTTGGCTCCTATCTTACCGGCAACTTCCTTGAGTTCCTCCAAGGCTTCTTTTTGAGCTTTTTTGAGTTCATGTTCGTAAGCATTGGTAGCTTCACCGTTACCTAAGTTCTTAATTCCGGAAAAAACGTCTTTGAAAGTTTTGACACTAGCCACCGCTTCACCGGTAACAATCCCCAAGTACTTAGTAACCTTTTTATTTTCAATCGTGGAAGTAGTAGTCGTAAGCATATTTGTATTTATATTGGCGAGTAATTTTTATTTTGTATGTATGTGTATTCCAAGTTTATTCTACTTTTTTCAAGATGTCCAATCTATCAGTGAGCTTGAGTCCAGAGATCCTGAGGAACTTCTTCAATTGCTCTGGCCAAGAAATGATGAGTGGAGGTATTCATGATCGTGTATACTTGGTGATCGGCAATTTGGACTAGATAATCGCTTAGAAAATCATTCTGTCCTCTTAAAGTAGGTGGAATGCTAAAAATTGTCAGCCTTTGTAAGCTGGCCATAGCATTGTTGATGCTGAATATACCACCTAAGCCGGATTTTGAAGTTGTAATTGGATTTCCACTCACTGTAACTGAAACAAGGCTACCGGCAGGAATAATTATTTTTCCTCCTAAATTTATATTTGTTAAGGTTAAACCCGAGTTATCAACACCAAATCCCAGTTTAAAAATTATCTTGGGACTTCCAAGGCTATCAACTATAATATTCATTTTTCCTTCTTTTTTTTTCAAACCATTGTTGAGATATTTTAGGAACCATAGAGCAGCGTCACTGCAGTTTGAGATTTCGTAATAATCTGGAAATTCAGGTAAATAAGTTATAGTATCATGATTTAATCTACTGTCTTGAAAATCAGGTAAGATAGTTTTAATAATTAAATAGGTAATGTTTTTTAAGTCTCTTCTCTTGACTCTTCTAAATAATTTTTCAGCTTCATCTACATCAATTTTTTTTGACAATTTTATTATAGGTTCTTTGCCGACACCGGAATAATACTCCGAAATGTAACGTGTTATCTTAACAAAAGTATCATAGTAATATATCAACAGATATCCTCTAATTTTATCACTCAAAGGATACCCGACTTCTTCAAAAGCAGCAATTAGCTCTTGTGGCGAGTCAATTGATTCTTTGCTCGGAGGCAGTTCACTCATAATCAAGTTTCCTCAAAATTATGTCTGAATTTGTTGATTATGGCAATGATTATACTACTACTCGCCGATTTTCTCTACTGACAGGGTTGCCAAGTCCAAAGTCTGGTTAATAATCACTTCAATTTCCCAATTTCCGATCTCGATTCTATAAGGAGTCAAATTTCTCAGGTTTTCTTTGATTTCCAGTTCTTGACTGACACTTGCATTTGAGGGAGAAAGTATTGTGGAAATAAGTTGATTGGATTCTGAGGTGGTTAAGTCGGGTTTTTCACTCATGCTAAATAAAATTGCTGCAAAAGTTAGGTCTTGGTTGCCGATAATTTGTATAGTAAATTGGCCCTTTTCACCTACATAGTTGCCTCGACTAATTCCGTTCTCTACATTATCCAAACCCTTTTCAAACTTAACCCCGTGTGTTTGTTTGAGTTTGGCCAATAAATTGAGTGTTTGCTGAGGAGAGCTATTTTCTTCCTCGTTTAAGTTGAGCTCCTCTAGGTTTTGATTGAGTTCAATATCCTCTTGATTCACTTTTGAGTCAACATAGACTATCATGAGGACAACTAAAGTAGAAATGATAATCAGAATTACCGGTGCGACGATTACTCCCAGAATTAAAATCAGCAGTTTCTTTTGATCTTCTTTGGTCTCCGAATCTGCAATATTGGATGGTTTGCTTGAAATATCAATTTTATCCATCAGTTTTCAAAATTTAGGCCTTGTTTATAGCACAACATAAATCGAATGTCAAAGTTTAATGATTACTTCAGGTATTATCAGGGCTATCCGATGTTCAAGACAAACTTGATGAAACTCTCACAATCTA
>CAYSWH010000013.1:0-40500 GCA_964434775.1 uncultured Candidatus Saccharibacteria bacterium
AGTATTACCATATACATCATCAAAACGATCTGCGTTATATTGCTCGTATAATTGTAATAAACTAATGATTACTACTGAATTACACGAATTTTGTTTTAACACCTCCAAAAAATAATGCTCCGCTCTCCTGTGAAAATCATTATTGTTACTAGTATACCTAGCATAATAATTAGCCAATTTCAGAAGTACAGCCGGATTATTTTTATCTATCTCATATGCTTGCAAAATATATGCTTCAGCCAAAGTTAAATCTAACTTTATTTCATAGAGATCGGCTAATTTTAGAAGTACATATGATACATCATATCGAAATAATTTATTTCCTGTATATATTCCAAGGATTCTCTTATAAAATTCAATAGCCATGTTAAGATCATGTCTCGAGGAAACCGCTTCTTTTTCATAGAGACTTGCTAATTTTGATAGCACATTAAGATTGTCTTTCGCATGTTCATGCAAGTGCAGATAATAATTTATTTCATCATCTCTATTCACTCTAAGATATAATCTCGCTGGAATTTCTAAATTATTTCTTTCGTAATACCTTATAACCTTTATACATGAATATGGGTTTGAGGGGCTAAGTTCTAAAGCCTTTAGAATCAAACTCTCTTCTAGTTGTTGATTAGCTATATTATTAGACGACCAACTTAAAACACTACTCAAATACATCTGTTCAAAATTACCACTGACAAACCACTTTTCGTAATTTGTACCTCTATTGATTGAGGATGTGTTTGTTACATTCTTACCTTCTTTAGTCAGCCTTTTTGGCCTTCTTTCATTAAGGAGATAAGTACCGTCAGCCAATGGAAGAATAGAAAAAAAATGACCTTCAGTCTGATTGCCGAGTATTTCTTGCCCAAAAAACTCTTCCCAGATGATTTTCTGTAAATATGCTATTGTCATACATTGAACATATCTTGATTTGGCCACTTCTCCTGGCTTATATTGAGCTTCCTTGTAAACAAAATAATCCTGAGAGTAAATAAACATATTTACGAGGCTTGCTATCTCAATCTGAATTGCTGCTTTTTCTTGGTTGTCTTCTGTACCCTCAAGTCTCATCCTTAACTGATTCATTCTTTCTAGATTTCCTGTTTGTTCTAAAATATCTTGAATAGCCCGGTACTCACCTTTTGTTTCAAAATCATTTAACAACTCCTCAAGCCCGGCTAATCTCAATATTTCCTTGGCACTTCTCTCAAATGCCGGTTGATACAAGTCCATCTCGAATTGTTGTTTGAGAGCTACTTCTACTAGCCTGTTTATGGCTCTGTTTCTTCTTTCGAATATTTTCTCCGAAGCTTTGGTTTTACCTTGACCGGAAAAAGTAGTTATTCTTTCTTTAATCAAAATATCTTTAATTCTTTCTCTTACATAATCAGGAATTAAGGCTTCTCTATCTATTTGATCCAGTTCATAATTGTATTGCCCTGCAATTTGTTTTAAATAATTAGTTATCTCTCTTAGTTGCTGACCGTGAGTTTGGATAATTGGTAATCTTTGTCCGTTTGTTTGTTGCTGCTTTATTTCAGCAGATTCTTCCTCAACAGTCTCTTCTGAAGATGCTTGTCCGTTTGTTTGTTGATTTTCTTGTAATTCAGGAAATTCTTCAATAATTGAATCTATCAGTTTTGCTATGGTTAGATATCTTCTAGCGATAACTTCAGCCGGGTTAATAAGTAAACTTCTTGCAATTTCTGTTTGAGCGTCATTTCCTGATATAGCTCTCATTGAAGTTTCATGCTCTTGTTGAATTTCTTTAACTAACCTTGGAACATCTTGAAAGGTAAAATTCTTGGGATTTATTAACTATGATTGTTTGGTTTTGTTTTTCTTTTGAAACTACTTTTTCTTCTTCTATTTCATAATAAACTATTCCGGATTTATCTCTTGGCAACTCCCTTGTCAGCACTTGACCTACCGGAAATTCTCCGGTTTCTGCATCTCCAAGAGAAGCTGTAAAAGATTCACCGTCCTCATCTTCCATTTCTTGCACTTCAATATTATCCAAAGAAGCAATGGCTAGTTGGAATATTTGTAGGGCGTAAGGTGTTTCTTGTTCTGATCTTTGTTCTTGTAGAATAAATAATTCACCTCCTAATAAACTCTCTCCGTCAAACATTGTGTTTGTCTTTCTTTTTGCTTAATTGTAGTTTAGTTTTGGGTTTTTGTCATTTTGGAGTTAGGTGCTTTGAGAGTCAAAATGAAATTAGCTAGGAATAAATTGATTCTCGCTAGCAATCCGAATAAAAGGAAAAATTTGAAATTACAGAAATTACACGGTCAAAAATTCTCTAAAATCGTAAACAAAGTCAACCAAGCTTTTTTCTGAAGGATAATGACCGCAAACTTTGTATATTCGAGTATAGACGTTTGAACAGTCTTCAGCTTCGTGCATTACAAGGCTGTTTCTCCTCCGGTTTATCAATTTTTTATCCGAAGTTAAGACTTTTTCAAATTTTTCAATGCTCCTTGGTCGGTTAATAAGATCCATGTCTCCGTTCACACATAGCACGGGTATTTTTATAAATTCCAACTGATTATCCAAGGATTGCACTTTGAATTCCTTCTCAAAATTGTAAGTTCTCATCAAATTGAGAAGGCTCAAGTAGGATTTTTTTTGAGGATTTTCCAAAAGTAGGTTAATTTCGGTTTTTCTTTTGGAACCGCTAAATAAGGAAATAACTGAGCTAATTTTGGTAAAGTTTTTGAGCCCCAATTTATCTGCCGTCTTTACGGTCAAAAGTTTTAAATTTAGGTAACTCCCGTTAAAATGATTACCGCAACCGATGAGTATTATTTTTCTGACTTTGTGAGGATTTTTGAGTGTATAATCGAGGCAAAAAATACCCCCGGCACCCTGTCCGATCAAAATAAGCTTCTCGTCGTTGAGCGAATTAATCAGTTCCTTGGGGTGAGTCAAAGACAACTTTGCGGCCAGAGCAGACTGCTTTTTCTTTTTACCCTGGTATACTTCTTCGATTTTATCTCTAATGTCCTTCTTGGTAAACTTCTTGTCTTCGTCAGGATGACCCGGAAGAGAAATAGTAAAAGTATCCAAAAGATCCCTATCCGTATATTTACCGTCAAAATGAAGACACCCTCTAATCTCAGGTATCCAGACACTACGAGTCAATCCCAGACCATGAATAAAAAGTATCATTTGCTATTTGTTTATTTCCTTTTAGTTTTGGAAGAGAGAAGTATAACTTAAACAAGTGTATCTTGGATACTAGCAAATAAATTGTCAATGATAACCTTAGACCTTAAGATTTAATACAACTTTAAATTTTAGAAAGGAGAAAGAAGTCTTAGGGAAGAGGAGCCGGAGGCACGTTAGGAGTTACCCTACCCCTAACAGGTTGCCTTGGAGAAACAGGAGCTCTACCTCGAGAAAGTCTTCGAGGATCCATCCAACCAAACCAGCCAGTTCTTCCACGGGGATTCCATCGATTACGACCTCTTTCATCCAGCCCTTGTTCACGATTTGCTATTTTATCTTCAACTCGAATAATATCACTTTCAAGACTAGTCACCTCAGTATTGACTCCATTATACCATGTTCTTATAGGTGTTATTCGTGTATCTAATTGTGTATTCCTTGATGTTAAATTAGCAATTTGGGTAACATATGAACTAACTTGTCGAGAAGAATCTTTTCCGGCTTCCTCTGTATCACTACTAATTCGACCAAGATAATTATTTGCATCCTTAAAATAATCATCAAACTTTCTTTGATCATTAACACTTAAGCCATTATTAATTTCAGCATACATAAGTCTTAAGTTACCTTTAATCCTTTGAATGGCTTTATTGGCCTCGCTCCAACCTACATTTGGGTCTTGTGCTGATAATACTTGTAAGCCTTTATCTGCGGCATCGATTATATTTATATATTGTATTAATTCTGTTCTAGCATCATTAAGCTCACCTTTTTCAGCCACGAGACCTGGAGCTCTACTTGGATCATTGATAATTTGATTAACTTTATTAAAAGTAGAATCTACTTCTTGCAATTTTCGATTAGCATCATTAATAGTAGTAACAATATCAAGCCATGCATCTTTCATATCATTACTCTCGGTGATTTTTTGTTGGTTATAACCTTGTTCAGCGTATAAAGGCTGTAACTGATTAGCTACATTTTGTCTTTCAGCAACTTTAGCTTCAAGCTGTCCTTGCATATTATCGCTTTGAGCTTCTAATGCATGTATCTCACTACGTTCACGATCACCCAGATCACGAAGCCTATCTCGTTCATCCCTTTCCCGCGTCTCTCTTCTTCTTCGGTTTCTCTGGTGGATTAATCCGGCACCCAAACCCATTCCGGCAAGACCTAAACCAGCTTCAGCGTAGGTCATAGTCCATGTTGGATGAAGTCCAAGAGTTGGAACTACTAGGTTATTACCCCCCAAAAATCCGGGAGCCCAACCTGTGTTCCAAGTGCCAAATTGAGGAACAGGAATTGATCCTCCCCCAAAAGGAGCTGCTATTCCACTGCCGCTACCTGGTGGTGGTGTTACTGGTGGTGGTGTACCTCCTCCATTAATCGCATCAGTTACTTGTTGCCCAGCTCCATCAATCCAGGATCTACTGATAGGACCGTAGCCACTCGCACCTGTAATATGTTGTACTTCTCGTGACATATATCCTGGATCGGCTTCAAAAGCATCTATAGCTTGCTGAGTTGCTTGGTCAAGCGAAAGTCCTGGATTTTGTTGCATTAATCTAGTGGCATGTTCTCCAATCATTACAACAACTGCATTTTGGGAATCAAAACCTTGTATACTTTGACCTGCAAGACTATTAAAGACCGTTGCAGCACCAGGGTGGTCACTTGATAGTATCGCCGGAATCTTTTCCATAGCATCGATTCTTGCTTGAGCCCAAGCTTCTCCACCAGGATTAACATTACTAATTAAACTTTGCTCCAAAGAATCATCAATTGCCCCACCGCTACCTGTGTCAGGAGAGGCCAGCTCTTGAGCTACCTGACCTGCTCTTACTTGAGCATGGATTTGGTCCATTTTGCGTAGCGTATCTGGTGGTATTTTTTGAGCTTCCTCGTCCATTGGAATACCTGAGGTAGCAACTATATTTTGCCCTCCGTCATCGCAAGTAATAAATGCCTCACCACCTTCAGGCATATGCTGAGCCACATAATTTTGTAATAACGGTATATTCTCTTGTTCATGAGCTGTTGGATCTTGAGATATTTGTTCAATCAAATCAATAAATTCCTGTCTTGTTTGATTACTTCCTCTTTGAGCTATTTGAGCGGCGATTGACCCTAGCTGCTCCACCTTTGTCTGTCCAACACTGTATTCTATTCCAGTCAGAATATGCTCACTTCCATCTCCGGTTAAATTTAGAATTTTATCACCCGGCCTTGCATCCTGAAGAACATCTCCTGCATCCGTGTCAAGACTTAAAGGAGGTCGGTTATGCATATAATACAAGGCAGGGCCGTCTTCTGATAACTTAACTGCCAAAATCTCATCATCACCAATAATTGTATCCGCTCCCGGCAACTGTCCCACAGGTAATTCTCTAATGTTTCCAATCACCTGATTTGCAATTGTCCTCGAAGCTTCTCCTGTCTGAGCAACCCTTTCAGCTGACTCTGCTACGTCTGTGGCTCCATCCGCTTCCGGAACCCCACCTGTAACAGGAGAATTTGGATCGACATACCCATTCGGAGCTCCTTGTAAATCTTGAGCCGTTATTTTTGGTCCTGTTACTGCTTCCGCTACTTCGTGTACCACTCCGACAACTGCCAGAGTCTTGGCTGTAGCCACAAAAGCCTCTGCTCCAACTTGAAAACCTTTTTTCCAATTATTTCTACTTGCAATTGTTGCCTCCAAATATCCGACCTCTCGCTCACTAAGAGCACCTTGACCTTCAAATTTACCTTCTGATGTTTCTCCACCCTGAAGGGCTTTTTCGAGCCTATTTAAAGTAGGATTGTTTTCCAATTCATGCACTACACTTTTCAACTCCCAGATTTGCTTGAGAAATTCCCTATTGGATTCTCTTGTCTCAATCCTTATGGACTGCAATAGGTGTTCCATTGCTTGACCATCACGCTCTAAAGAATTTAAAAATTCAGTAGCTTTTTCTCTACCTTGTCCGGACGTCCAATTTATACCAATACTATCACTACGATTAAGTTTTCTAAGCATGTTCTTATGTAACCTGGAAGCAAGCCTGTCCGGACCCATTGTAATATCAGTCGTTGCCGAATTAAAGGCTCTAAATGAGGCTGCCTCTTTAATGCCTTCCCACATAGTCAGAACAACTTTGGAAGCAAAACCTCTCTCAGGGTTATCAGAACCACCACCGTCTCCATTTTCACCTTCTCCTTGACCATTATTAGCCCATATACCTTTTATTTTTTCACCCCTTTGGTAGATACTTCCTTCTCCGGCCCTCCTAACTTTCTTATCAAAGTATGTATCAGAATCTGTTCTAACCGCTTCATATGTTCCGGCTGCAGCTCTAGCAACTCCTGCAGCTATTGGAGTAGCACCCATAGCTCTAGCAGTGAGACCCGCAGCAACGCCTGTACCTACTTGAAAACCCGTATGAATCATCTCTTTTCTAGTTTCTTCATGCTGCCATCCGGCCTTTACATCTTCCGAAACTTTACCACAAGCTCTTTTTGCCGTTTCCCACATTTTCCCCACAAATCCATGAGTTGGAGACCTCTCCTGACTTGGTTGTTGTCGTTCAAATTCAGCCATATACTATATCATCAATATGTTATTATTATATATAATCAACCTAACCCTCCAATGTCATTTCCGGCAGAAGGATTTGCACTTTGTCCCATTCTTCGATTTTGGAAAAGTGGATCATAGCCACGAGAGTTCTTAGTCTGTTTTGTTTTTGTAATAATAATTCCTGATCGGGATTTTCTTTTTGAGAAATCAATTCAATATCTTGTTCCACACTCTTCTTTAGGCCGCTAAGATAACGAATATAATAATTTTTCTTAAAGTCCATCATAGCAAAGAAAATGATGGTTTCCATGTTTTCGATCTTCGGATCGAGGTATTCGAGTAGTTCATCAACTTCCTTACCTTCTTTCATCATCCTTTTTAGTTCTTCCCAATCTTGATCAGTTATATAGGGTTTGAGATGAATAGCAAAAATATCAAGCCACATCGACTCCTGCATGCGAATAAAGAGTCCTTTTTTCTTGGCGTTTGGAAGTTCATGTAATCCGAGCATTTCAAAAATATCCATGTCCATAAGAGTAGAAGCAGCAATCTTTTCTTCAAAGCTTGGAGAGTCCTCCGGCTCGGTCTGATTACCGGCTTGTGGGTTGGCTTGACCTATTCCGGCTTGAACCTGATTAAATCCGGTCTGTGAGTTTTGATACGGTTGAGAGTTTTGATAATTAACGGGATTATCTTGAACCTGCCCTGGATAAGCTTGTGGTTGAGCTGACTGATGATCGCCTTGGAAGTTTCCTTGTGCATTTGTTTGCTGGTCTGACATAATGAGACTAAATATTTTTTTACAAATAATCTTATATTACGATTTAATCATATTTTTCATTTATTGTCAATTTTTCTTACAAAAACAATTCCCAGCCTTTATATGAAAGGTATTTTTTAACTTAATAGGTTTCTTAAGAATTATTTAGATTTGTTCAAAAACAGCATTTTTTCCTCCTGCTGGCTCAACTCCAGTTTTCTCTCACCCAAGTGTTTCTTTTTTTCTATGACCACTTCTTCTCCGGCTTTTTCCAGAAACTGCTGATTGGACAATTGTTTTTCCAAGGACCCGATTTGTTTTTGCAAGTCTATAATTAGTTTTTGAGTCCTCTTGATCTCCAGTTCCCGATCTTTGATGTAAGCAAATATATCCAGAGCATATTCATAACTTCCTTTGTTTACTTTATATAAGCCTCTTGGAAGTTCGGTGGACAATTCCGCCTTGGCTACAAGCTTGATAAAATCTTGAAACTGAAGAATCTCTTTTGACTTCGTATAAACATTTACTTCCTTCCCAGGATCAATAGCAAACAATCCCCTCAAAGACCTCAAATCCTTCACAAAATCCACCGCCGGCTCAAATTCTCCGGCTGAAACCGTCCGGTTTTTTTCCAAAATCCGCTTACTCCACTCCGAATCTTTTTGAACAAAAACTAGAATATCACTGGTTTCATTGCTCAAATTATGTTTGAGTATAAACTCCTTCCAAAGAACTTCGGTTTCAAAAGGCAAGTAGGGATAAAGACGGATGAGGAAGCGTTTAAACAACTCCACGGCAAAACCAATTTGTGAATCGTCGGTTTTGAGATACTCCACATACCAATCTGCATAGTAATCCCACAGAAATTTATACAACCCTTCCACGTTATGAGCCAATTCGTATGTTTGTAAATTCTGCTCAAACTCAATTTCCAACTGTCTAAATTTTTGAAGAATCCAGATTGAAGGAGAATTAAGAGAACCATTTACCTGCTTTGAATCCAAATTATCCAACTTACTTTCCAGAAAACGAGCCACATTCCAAATCTTATTACCGTAATTACGATATTTAAGGCACTGTTCATCAGCCAACCTGCCTCCCATTCGCATATTTCGATTGGGTATCATTCCGGCAAGCAAGGCCATTCTCAGAGAGTCACTGGAATATTTCTCAATCTGACTAACCGGATCCAAACCGTTTCCCAAACTCTTACTCATCTTCTTACCCTTCTCGTCCAAAACTGTTGGAGTGATTACAACGTTTTCAAACGGTATTTTGTTATAAACAGAGGAATCTTCGGGTAGTTGAGAAGTAAAATACTTGCCCAAGACAATCATCCGAATAATCCAAAGATAAAAAATCTCTTTAGCGGTTGTCATAGTTTGGGTCGGATAAAAAGTCTCAAAATCATTAGACCCAAGACTCTTCTCATTTAAACTATTTAGAACAGTTTCCAGGACTTTCGTTTCCCGAAACTGCATAAAGTGAGTGTTTTCGGCTTGGTATTCATAGAAATTGCCGCCTAATTTTTCTTTCAAGACCCTCCCCTGCTCTAACGGTACATAACAATCTTTCAAATCAGAATAAATATTTATAAAACCGCAATTATTCTTAATCCTTTGAAAATCAAAACTCCAGTCAAATCTATCGGCAAAAGGAAAAGGCAGGTTATCAACAAACTTTGGTTGGCTAAAACCGGCCACTAAAGCAATACCCGCTAAGTTTTCTACTTTTTCAGCTAATTTTAAGGTCAAAACTGCTCCCAAACTATGACCGATTACCACTGTTTTGTGATTAAATTGGTAATTATTCAAAATGTAGTTCAATTGCTCTTCTTCCCCGGGCAGCTCGGTATTTGGTAAATCAGGTACCCAAACTTCGTGACCTTTGGCTTCCAATTCTCTTTTTAACCAAGGAAAGAAATTGGCATCACTACTGCCGCCAAAACCATGGAGAATTACAAAATTATATTTTTCAGAAGCTGAATACTCCTCATTTTTATTCAAAAAATCCAAATAGTTTAAGGTAGCTAAAGGCCAAAGACAAGAGCTAAACCAGGTGTCGAAAATTTTCTCTTCCTGGACCCACTCACCTGACAACTTCAACTCAGCCGGCAAATCTCCTACATAAAAACAGTCTCTTACCCTAACATCTTTTCCTTCTTTCTCAAAATTCATATTGGGTAAAATATAACCTTCTTCACCGCCGGATACTGCGGTTGGAGGAAATTGATCTAAGGACTCATCATTGTTAGTAAAAACTAAGGCATTTTCCTGCCATTCTTGGTGACTAAAAAATCTTTTTTCCGGATTAGTTTGTAAATTATACCAAACAGGAATCCTATGACCCCAAAGTAAATTCCTGGAGACACACCAATCCTTAATTCCTTCAACAAAGCTCCTACCTCTCTCTCTATAGTCTTCACTGTAAAAATTTGTCTCAAAAATCCCTTCTAGCCCGTGTTCTTGGAGACTTTTTCCCGTAGAGGAAGCCTTTTTATGATAACTAACAAAAAATTCTTCACTAATCAAAGGCTCAATAACGGTTTTAGTTCGCTCACAAACAGAAACGTTATGTTCGTAGTTCCAGTCAATTTCGTAATCAGCAAATTTCTCCTGTAAATATTTCATGAGTTCTTCTCCGGAAAGATTATCTACTTCTTCATTAAATTCTTCTACTTGTGAAGCACCTTCTTTCGGCTTAATATAGTCATTTTGTAGAAGCAGCTTTATAACCTGTAGCCTGGCCTCTTCTCTACTCATACCGGCAAACTCGCCGCACTCTTCCGTCAATTTACCGTTCCTGCCGACTGCCTTAGGAAAGTCGCTGCCCAATTCCGGGTGTTTATTAAAAATTCGATAATCAGTAGCATCACTACCCGGAGTTATCTTCAGACAGCCTGTCCCAAAGTCTTTGTCCACCTCTTCATCCAAAATTAAGACAACACCCTTTACACCCAAGTGCTCAATCTGATAAACCAGCTTAATTTTTTGCCGGAGAAGGCTTTCTTGGACTAAATTTACCTCAGCTTCTTTTAAACCGCCTTTTTGCAATAGATAAACCAATTTTTCGGGGTGAATGGCAATGGCAACATCTCCAAAAATAGTTTCCGGCCTGACGGTGGAGACTTTGAGCTTTTCTAGAGAATTCAAAACCTTCTCTTTTAACTCTTCCGAAATATCTTCAAAAATATTTTTTTCTAAATCATTTCGATATTCAAAAGTGATAAACGGATCTATTCTGGTCTCATATTCTATCTCGCCGGAAACATCGCTCAAAGCAGTCTGCAAACCAACTGACCAATTGATTAGGTAAGAACCCTTATAGACTAAACCGTCTTGCCAATATTGCTTAAAAGCATAGTTTACCATTCGATTGTTTCTCTCGTCCAGAGTAAACAGATTTCTATCATAATCAGGAATATCACCCAAAATTGAAGCTTGTTTTTTCTGATTATCACGCCACTCATTAACTTTTGACCAAGCCAGTTCCAACCAAAAGTCTGAATCTGTTTTTTTGATAAAAGCCGGTAAATCATTTTTATCCTCCAAATTCTTCAGTCCTTCCTTTTTTGAAGCTTCAAGTTTTTCCGACCATTCCTGAATCTGTTCGGTAAAATCACCTTTTCTAATCAACTTGTCAATTACACCTTCCAATTGCAGACCGGCATGATCGACTCCGGGATACCATAGAGACAATTTGCCTTCCGAGATTGCAATTCTAGTCAGAGTGTCCATCAAATAATGTTGAAAAGTATGACCGGCGTGTAAATTTCCGGTGAGATTGGGCGGGGGCATTAAAATGGAATAAGTTTCCGAATTCTCGGGTAATTCCTGTTTTTTCTGCTGTCTTTCCGGAGAACCGACACCACTTTTCTGCCAAAAACTATAGATAATATCCTCATTCTCTTTTGGGTTGTAATTTGAAGGTAGAGTCATAACTGTGTATCAAACAAAATTGTCCGAATCCTTTGAGAATCTAAGTGTTTAGTCAAGTCATTCGATGAATCCATCTTAGAAGTAATTGCTTAACCAGGAATATAGTTTACTAAAAAACAAAAATTTCTAGACAAAGGCTTATACTTGTGCTAAACTCTAAAATAGATAAAAAGTAACCAAAAGATGACCTATAAATCGAGGTTTCAATTAATAACAAAATCATCTGTCTTACTTCTTTCACTTTGTCTTATTTTGAGTGTATGGCAGCCCGTAGCTACTTATTCAGACTCAGAACAAACTCTTAGTGAGATTCAAAACGAGATAACTGACATCTCAGATAAACTAACCAAAATAAGCGATGAAAAAGAAATTTTAGAAGAGCAGGTTGCCTTTACGGAGTCTGAAATTCAAAGAACAGAGGGGTTAATTGGAAAAACTGAAGAGGTTCTCAGAAATCTGGAGGTTGAAATCCAACTAACTAAGAACGAAATTCACGAGCTTAACATGAAAATTAAAGATATTGTCAGGCAGATGCAATTGAACAGTAATAACAATAATTCCATTGCTTCTATTCTACAAAGTGAAAATATCGGTGAAGCCCTAAGTAATATTTTTAACTTGAGTGATTTGAACAGCAGGTTAAATGAACTAAGAGACGAAAAAGTAGCTAAAGAAAAAGAACTGGAAACTAAATTGGAGGCCGAGACTAAAGCTAAATTTGCCTTGGAAGAATCAAAGGTGCTGCTAAGGTCAAATCAAGATCAACTTAATGCCTTACTGGAAGAAACCAACGGCGATCAAAAAAAATATGAAGAGATACTAGCCAAGAAGAGAGAAGAAGAAAAGGAAATGAAAGAAAAACAACTTCAATTTGCCGAACCTACAGGCGATCTATATTCAGCTCCAGCCGTAAGTGACTCCGGAGAGTACATTTTACCTGTTCCCTTGGAAGGAAGTCGAACCAGTAGATGTACAATAGGTCACGGATATCCGGCGTGTGACTTTCCTAACCGATCACTTCCGCCGATCTGGGCTGCTAAAGGAGGAACCGTAACTACCGTTAAAGGCGGCTGTGCTCCAAATTATTCCTGGGGTTGTAATGGGGGCTACGGAAATTACTTAATTCTATCACACGATGATGGCAAAACTACCCTCTATGCTCATTTTAATTATATTAGCGTCGGTTCCGGACAAACAGTTGCTCAAGGAGAGGTGCTAGGTCAACTTGGTAATAGCGGAAGCTCCACCGGACCTCATCTTCATTTTGAAATAAGAGAAGGTGGTTTTAAACTAAACCCAAGAAGCTACCTTCCGCAGATTCCCCCTTGTGAAAGCTGGAGTTGCTGGTAAATTTTGAAATTAATAATGATGAATTATTACTTGTTAGGTTTTCAGGCTGTTTTGAATTATAGTCGATCCGACATAACCTATACAAACTTGTCACACTGTCATGTCGAAATCCCTTCGGCATCTCTTTAAATAGAGATCCTGAAATAAATTCAGGATGACCACTTGGCAAGTGACGGAGAAAAATTTGGAAATGTCTAGGTTTAATGTGGTTTAGCTATATTTTAGAAATGATTTACCATTAAAAATAACTCGAAACCCTGACTAAAAAAGCGAATACCTTTATAAAAAGATTAATTGATTAATTCTTCCTTAAACTAACGAAAAAGCTAAGCTGTTTTTCTTTTTTGTGCATCAATTTTTTCAACGTGCCCTTGACTTTCGATGTACTTACCACTCACAAAAACAATACCGAAGATTGTAGCAGCTCCTCCGGCAATAATTGCAATTAGTGTTTCCGGTTGGGTAACGCTAAAAAACGCATATGTTTGGATAAAAAGCACTCCTACAATTCCCAGGTAGGCTAAAATTAAGGCCTTAACCTTCTCGTTGGAAAAAAACGAATCCTTGGATATTGTCTCCTTTTTTTGTTTCTGGATTTTTGAAATTTCCCTTGTTAACTCCATTATTTGCTTATCTTTATTTTCCATTAGTTTTTTGCTTTCATTCGATTCAGCTTCTTTTTCTCTAAGTGCTTTTAATTTACTGTTGATTTTTCCTATCGTAAAAAGATATCTATTAGCAATGTACTCAACAACTTCGCTAGGATGAGTCTCCGAATGTAATTTTAACCAATCTATTTCTTCCGAAGTAAAGCCCGTTTCTTTTAATTTATCAAAATCAAAATTTACTTTAGCGGACCTAACGGCAACTTTTTGTGAAGAAGGAAGCATTTTTCTTTTCTTTACTTTTTTTATTTGAGCGGTTTCGCAAACTTTTTGATTAATTACTCACAATTTCCAATCTAGTCAATAGAAATTTTACTTTAAAGCAAAATAAAAATTTTCCTAAAATTATTATCTCATTAAGTTTTTTAGCTTGATAGAACAAAGACAACGGGTTTAGGTAGTTCAATTGACAATCTTTTTTAGTTACCAAAAGATTAGCCAATGATTTATTATCTGGAGTACAATGACTGGAATAATCTCAAGATATTTATAGCAGAAATAGCTAAACTTAATTTTCTTGAAATTCTGGAAACAGCAAATCTGCCGATCCGACGAACGGTTTTAAACTCATGGTCGGAACTGCCGCTAGAGCTTGCTAAATCCGAAGATATTTTTGCTCAAGCTTCAAATGATCTTCTGGTAGATATAGCTGATCTTAAGATAACCAAAGAGTTTGAAAAAGTAATACCCAAAAATCCTTCCGGAAAGATAATTTTTTACAGCTCTATTAGGGACTCACTTTCCGCCGAAGAAAAAAAGTTGGTTAAAAAGCACAAAGTCATTTATGAAAAATTAAATAAAATGGATTTACATTCTCTAAATAAGATTTCTCAAGCATATATTCAAAAAAATAATCTGGAATTGAACATTAAGACTGTTGAGGTTATTACAAAAAAATCTAGTTCTGTAAGTGAATTACTTGATAATTTGGACTATATGGATTTAGCAGATGATAAAGAAGCAGCCCTGAAAGAATTGGCAGCTGAACCCCCCTTGCCGATTTTCATGCTTCCGTTTAGATCCAATCGGATTGTTGAGGACACCAAAAAATGGAAAAATAAAATCAAGGAAGAAGAAATTCAATTGGGTTTAAGTTTAATATTCGGAAAACTTGAAAAGAATGGAGGTGAGAAAGCAAAAAAGATGATTAGTGTGTTGGTCGAAACAGACAAGGTGGTAAAAACAAGAGGCGGAGTCTCTCCTAACCTCTGGTGGAAACTATTTTTATGGAAATGTAAGCAAGCCGAGTAAAAAATAAACCATGAACTTACAAAACTCACCGAATTTATTATTCATAACTGTTTTTTGGGCTCTCCTGTCTTTAATCTTAAGTTATTCCGCAACTGTTATTTCCAAAAAATTTGCCCTCAAATATAAGATAGTAGATGACCCCTCTTTGGAACCGGAAAGAAAAAAACATAAGACTCCGATTCCTTTGCTGGGTGGTACGGGATTTGTTATTAGCACTTCGTTGGTTATTTCCTTTTTATGGCTTTTTAATAAATTGGAGCTCTTTGGAATTCACGAAATTTCCTTCAACCTTGAGCCCTTTAAACTCTTTTGGATAATAATATCCCTGGCACCGTTACTTATAGGTGGATACTTGGACGATAAATACAATTTACCCCGAAAATATTTGTTTATATCCATAACCACTTCCTTGTTAATCGCTGTTTTTTTGGGTGGTTTAAAAATTGATACTCTTTCTTATCCTTTTAATAATTTAGTACCAAGCTACCCTCTTGTCCCTGAAATATTGGGGTTCCTTTGGTTGGGATTCTGTGTAGCAGCCACCAAATTTTTGGACGGACACGACGGCTTGGTTGGCTCTGTTGGAATAATAGCCTTAATGAGTATCGCTTCCGTAAGTTTATTTGCAAATGTTAATCAGCCACTTTTGTTTATAATGGCTGTAATTTGGATATTTGGAGTAATAGGCTTTTTACCTTTCAATTTTCCTGAAGCAAAACTTTATCTCGGTGAAGGAGCTTCGGAAGCTATAGGATTTGTTATTGGCTCACTAGCTATTCTTTCCGGAGCCAAGATAGCTACCAGCTCTGCTGTAATCGGTTGGTTTATTCTGGATATCATCTTTGTAATGACTTTAAGAAAGTTAAAAAGGAGGAATATTTTTAGTGGAGACAGACTCCACTGGCATTTTCGCTTACTTGATTTAGGACTAAATAAAATCCAGGTATTGGCTATAACTATTAACATAATACTAATCACTGCACATTTGGGCTTACTTATTCCTACTGAAGACAAAATATTTGTTCTTTTTTCCCAGGGATTTATCTTATCTTCCTTGTTTCTCTTTACCCTGTACTTAGGTAAAATCAATAACAAACTCTAGTCTAATCTATGAAAATCAATGGTTCCGGGATTCAAAACCTAAAAAAGTATAAATTATTTAAAACAGCTTTTTTGTACAGTGAATTAAGGCCTTTTACGGAAGATCTACTCAATTCGATGCATGCAGGAATAGGAAATGAATTGAAAGTAGAGCTCATTCTCAATGAAAAAAATAATCAAATTACTATTTCCTTAATTTCAGAAAATATTTCCCTAATAACATTTTTAAAAACGGAAAAAGAAACTATATTTCAAAAAATTGCAGAGTTCTTAGCCAAAAAACAAACCGGAATATCACAAAACGATTTTAACTTGATTTTTCGAAGCAAGTAAAAACTACAGATCTACTTTGTCCCAAACTAAAAATTGAATAAGACGATTATTATAGTTTTTTATTGTTTTCGGATATTTCTCTGACAAATCTTTAATCTCTCGATTATTCCTTTCAATTAATTCTTGCTGATTCTTCTTTACTTCTTCGATTACTTTAAGACAGGCTTTTTTACCAATCATAAATTCTTTAAGACTATCAATGTTTTCAATTACTTTGGTGCTCGTTATAACTCTAGCCTTGAGCAATGCAAACCTCTCTTCAATAATATCTTCTTCCTTTAGAGAAAATATTTTTTTTAATATCGGAAATTTTTTTAAAAGAGTTAACCTTAACTCAATAGTTCTTTTACGAAGGGAATTATCTTTTTTTCGCTTATTCTTATATAGCTCAGGAAACTCGAGCCTGTCTTTCTGCATATCCAGTTCAGCATCAAAAATATGATAGACATTTTCATTTATGTAACCCTTATAAAACAATTCTTTTAAGGTTTGTTTTTCAATGTCTAAAGACTCAATACGTAGACTAAATAAAAATTCTTTGGGTTTTGCCAGCTTCATTAGTTTGGCTTTATGCTTCTTTTCTTCAAAAAGTAAAAACTTCTCTTCCCTGGAAATTAATTCCTCATCAAATTCTCCGGAAAACTTCCTTAAAATTTTTCTGGCTTTGGCTAGCTTAAAGACACTAACTTCTTCGGCAATAATTGCCTCCCCTGACACAGGCAAATGCAGTTTAAGTTTAATTAGAAGCCACTTAATGGTGGTCCCGTTAATAAACAAAGTGAAAAGAATGGTCGCAAAAGTAAATGCGATTAAATCCTGTTTGTAGACAAATCCGTCCGGTATTGTAAAAACCAAAACTAACGGTATAACCCCTCTTTGACCACCCCAATTAATAATATGCTGCCAGCTCAACGGAACATTCGGCTCATCTCTAAAGAAGGATAATTTATTAGTGAAGAAGAATGTAAGATATACAGATATTGACCTGGCTGAAAGCACTATGAAGACAACAATTAATAATCTGAGTGGCTCATCCAAAAGCAAAAGTAGATCCAAATTATATGCAGCAAAAAAGAAGATCACGGAAACTGCTATAAAACCCAGATATTCCCAAAATTCTTCAATAAACTTGGTCACTCCTCCGGAAAACTTGGTTCTGCCTAAATTTCCCATTACAATCCCTGAAATAACACAAGATATTACTCCGGAAAGACCAAAAAAATGCTCCGCAGAGGAAAATGAAAATAATGCAAGCGCAAGAGTTAAGGTATTTTCAACCAAATAATCTTCTTTAATTTTTTCAATTACTTTGGCAACAATATATGCCAGAATTGAGCCGTAAATAATACTACCGATAAAAACATATGGCAATGTTCCAAATCCGCTAATAAAACTTTGGAAATCAAAAACTCTCTGACCTGTTATAATAATTGCTTCCGGATCACTTGAAGTTTGCTGCAAAACTTCTTCCCCAATAACAATACCTAAAATAACGCGAAAGGCAATGACCGCACTGGCATCATTAAACATACTTTCTCCGTCAGCCAAAAGCGAAAGTCTCTTAGGCACTCCCAAAGTTTTGAAAAGAGCCAAAACAGCAATCGGATCAGTAGCGGAAATCATCGCCCCAAATAATAAGGCTACCCCCATAGGCAGCCCAGCTAAAGTCGATAAACCAAATCCAATTATCATTATGGAAAGCATTAAGCCAAAAGTCGAAATAAAACTAATTGTCTTAAATTGCTTTCTAAATTGGTGAAAACTGATATTAAGAGCAGCCTCAAAGAGTAAAATCGGAAGCAATACAAAGAAGATAACATTTGTCGGAAGAACAACATTCAGATTTAAATTAAAATATAGGTTAAGAAAATCATGAGCAAATTTTTCCAGAAACTGCAACAGAAAACCTAAAATTAGCAAAGCTACAGTGTAAGGAAAAGATATTTTCCTGGTAACCGGCCTTAAAATTGAAATCAATATTAAGAACAAACCAAAGAAGATGACTAAAGTGACAACTATTCCATGACCCATACCTTCATCTTAATCAGGAAACAAACATAATTTTGATTAACTTGTTAAATTAAATCAAGACTAGTTTTGCTCTCCGTGCGTATAATGCTTAATATTAGCATACTTACTAATTACTTGCAACATTTATATTCTCATGTTCCTAACTTATTATTCTGCTTTCCTTCTTAACGCTCTTTCTTTGGCTTTTCTAATAGTTCCAAAAATTGCTCTAGCAGATCGAATAAAGAAAATAAACAGAATTGGAGTCGTAACTAATGAGACTACACCGGAACTTATAGTACCCGCAATGATCACTATTGATATTGATCTGTAAAACTCACTAAAGATTGCCAAAGGCAAAAGTGAGGCCATCGCAGTTAAGCTAGTCAGCAATACGGGCCTAAGTCTGATACCCGAAGCATAGATTATTGCCTTTTCTTCATCCCAACCCTCGGCCATCTTTTGTCTGGCTGAATCAATTAAGAAAATTGCTACATTTTCTACGATACCAATTAAAATGATTATTCCGATTATTTCCAAAAATCCGATTTGCCCACCTGCAAGATATGCAAGAGCCGGAAAGACACCTACAAATGTTAATGGTACAGTGTATAGAATATTCAACGGCTGAGTGAAGGAATTAAAGAACAAAGCTAAAACGAAGTAACTCACAAAAATTGCTAACAGTAAGGCAATAATAAGCTCCGTAAAAGTCTGTTGAAATTCAGCTACGGCTCCTTCATTAAATTGACCGATGTCGTCAGCTTCCAAACCAAACTCTTTGATTTTTTCTCCGTCATTGTCAGTATAATAATTCTGAACCAATTGAGTTGCTTGTCCCGCCAAAGCCTGATTTCCTTGAAAATCACTCATAAACATAGCCCTAACAGTGCCTACAGTCTGTCCGTCTACTCTTTCAATGTTGGCTCTAGGTGAAATAGTTCTAACTTCCGCTATTTCTTCTAAGGCAAATGTTTGCCCGGTAGTAGACCTGACTTGTATTTGCTTTATTTCTTCTATTGAATCCGGAGAATCTACATCTTGTTCATACAGAACTTTCACATCTTCACCGTCGACTGACACTTCAGGGCTTTGTCTTTCATTTCCTAATTCATAAAGAGAAGAGACTTGCTGATTTACCAAACCTGTAGCAAAAGGCAAGCCAGGAATAATTAATTGCTCTCTTATTAAAGCCTCCCTATCAAGCAATATTTCTACAGTCTCGCTTTCTTTGTCAGTATAACCGTCGTCAACTTTCACAACCAACTTATCATCCTCTGAACAATTTTCATCAAAACTTACCTGGTTTGCTTCTTTTACACATAAATCTATAAATCTCTCTCTTATATCCAAGGACAGTTCCCTGATTTTATCTAAATCTTCACTTCTTATTGATATTTGCGCTTGGTAGAGACTTTCTTGTGGGCCAACTCCGGCAGCAGAAACTTCTACATCAAAATAGTCCTCTCCAAAGTTTTCTCTAATTTCGTTTGTCAAATCAACCGCTAAATCAGTAGACTTGACTGTTCTACCTTCTTTTAGATTTACATAATAAAAGATTCCATTTCCGCCTTGAAAAGGATAGACTTCAGCCACGGACTCTTTGCTTGCAATTAGTTCCAAAGAATCTCTGACCACCTCTCCCTGCTGGTCACTTGTAAGAGAAGGAGAAAAACTTCCTTGAAATGTCATAAATTCAGGATCGTCACTACTAGAGAATTGAACCACTCTAACCTGCCCGGTAGATGTGTAAGCAAACATAACACCAAAAGGAATAACGATTCCCAAGATTATTATGACTAATCTTATAAGAGGGTTACTTTTAAGTACAAATGTATTTAGTTTCATCAACCATTTGGAAACTCTCCATAGATTCTCCTCTTCGGAGTCTTTTGCTTTCTTGTTACGTTTCAAAAATAAACTTCCCAGCCAAGAAAGAAAGATTAGAGGAACAATATATGAACCTATAATTGCCGGAATAATTGTAAGAGGGATATACGAGAAAATTTGACCCAAAACCCCTGAAAGAACTGCAAAAGGTGCAAAAACAATAATATTAGTCAAGGCAGCCAGAAAGACACCTCCGCCTACGTCTTTTACTGCCTCCAAAGCAGCTTGGTTGCCCTTAAAACCCGCATCTTTTTTTCTTTGGATGGATTCCAAGACCACCAAGGCCGGATCTACTACAAGACCTATTACCAGAACAAGGGAAAAAAGGACGAGTGTATTGAGATCTTCTCCGATAGCAAGTATATAAATTGTTGAGAAAAACAAACTTAAAGGAATTGCCAAAGTAGAAATAATTGCCGCCCTAAAAGAAACGAAGGCCAACATAACCAAGAAGACCAATTGAATACCTCCAAAAAGCCATCCTAATTGTGCTAAAAGCTGATTATCAATTTCCAGCGGCCCTCCTACCAAACCAGTAATTACCTCATCCACCTGTTCAGAATTTTGAGAATTGACAGAATACACTTCGGAAACGATTACCCCTTGCTCTTGCAAATCAAAGTCTTCACTTAATTTATACAAAGTGGCACCTTCAACATTATCGATAATCTCTTCCACCTCCTGATTATACTGTCCCAGAGCAGTACCTTCAACTGCTTTTACAGTGATGTTTAATGACTCGTTAACTCTACTGTCACCATTGCGGTTTATAGCAATTTTATTCAAACTTTCGTTTTCAAATCTGTACTCAATCGATAATTCGGCTAATTCATCCAGAGTTGGAGGTAATGATTGTTGCTGATCTTGACCAGGCTGAGAAAGAGCTTGTCCTTGGCCCGCAGAAGAAGGCAGGATCCGCAATTCTCTAAGTCTATCAAGGCCGTTTTCTTCAAGGCTTGTTACTATTGACTTGCTACCGTCTTCGATCAGAACATCACTAGTTACAGGTAGGCTTTCACCGATAGTCTCGATGGAAGCAGTTACATCTTCAGCTGAAAGACCTCTTTGAGACAAAGCTTGTGAGTCAAAAGTAATTACAACCACTTTCTCTAGCTTAGAGATTGCAGCTATTTCTGAGGTTTCGGGAATTTGGTTGACTTTGGTTTCAATTTCTTTATAAGTGTTGTATATTTCTTCTCTATTTTCTCCGCTAATCGCATATATTGTGCTTGGCCCCGAAATATCGGGAGAAATAACCTCCGGATCAGAGACATCATCCGGTAAATCTGCCGATTGTACGCTTGAAGTAAGTTTATTTTTCACTGTATCCACATTTGCGTCTGCCTCAATCGTAACATTAATCGTGGAGACGGAATTCCTGCTGGTTGAAGAGAAACTTTCTACTCCTTCAACATCTTTGATTGTGTTTTCCAGAGGCTGAGTCACTTCTTGAGCTACTGTTTGAGAAGAGGCCCCTTGATAAAGAGTATTGACTACAGCGAACTTGACTTCGGGATTGGGGAAACCTACGGTTTTTAAAAGAAATATGCTGGAAATCCCTACCCCGACCAGAAGCATAAAGGATAAGACGGTCAAGATATAGTTTTCCAAAAAAGTCTTTACAGTTTTGTAATTAATTCCTTTATTTCCGGTTTCTTCCGGTCTGGAATCATGGTTTTGAGACATAATAAAAATGATTAGTATTCTAACCGTTAGACATCAACGATTTAATAATTTTTTGAGTAATTCTTCCCAAATAGAGGTTTTCTTCTTTCGATAAACAACTGAAAAGATTGTCCGATTCTTTGGAAAGCAAATCATATGCTTTACCTATTAATTGTTTACCTTTTGAAGACAGCGTTAAACTGTGTTCTCTTCTATTTTCCGTACTTTCTCTACGAATAAGCAATTTTCTTTCATGAAGCGAATGAATCCTCCTACTTACAGCTGATTGAGTCTGATTTAATGATTCAGCTATTTCTTTTTGAGTTAGTTCCGGCCTAGAATCAACAATCATCATAATCAAGAATTCTTCATAAGAGATTCCTACTGTAGACTGTAAAAAGTCACCTGTAAACTTATCAATAGTTAAGATTATTACATGCAAATTGAAAATATGCTGAAAATTTTCTGAACACTTTAATTTTGTTGTACTCATATTGGGAACTTTTTTTTATTAAAATATAATGGTTGCGTTGTCAAGTATTCTATTTGTAAAGATTCTAAATAGTTTATTTTAGCAACTTAACTTCTATAGTCAACAGTTCTTTTATTTACTTATTTACGGAATTTATATGTCTAAATTACAAACAAATATCGGAACTAAGAATCACAGATAATATAGAATTTCTCAATAGATTATTAAGAAGAAAAATTGACCTCTAACAAGTTGACCAAAATTGGACAATCAGCGACCTAATCATCTTTTAAATTATCAACTAGTTTAATTAAACACTTTTTAAGTAAGGAATGTTCAGCTCTGGAAATAGGATTAAAAAAGTTGGAATTCACTATTTTCATAACTTTATAGGCTTTTTCAAGCTCGTTTACTCCTTGCTGAGTAATTCTAATGACATGCTCTCTTCGGTTTACCCTATTCTCTTCCCTTGTTAGGTAACCTTTTTGCCTAAGATTTTCAATTTGTCTACTTAAGGCGGCTTGAGTTTCGCTTAAACTTTCTGCTATCTGTTTCTGAGTATTTATGCAATTATAGCTCTTTTTCCCGGAACCTTGTTCCAGACATTTACAATCAATTGCCATCAGTACTAAAAATTGAGAATATGTAAGATTCGTATTTTTCCTAAGAATATTATCAGAAAATCTAGTTATTTCCGCCACCAATTTGCAAAACTTAAATATTTCCGTTTCTTCAAAAGAATCTTTTCTAGGATTAGCCATACTTTATCGGTAATTTATCTTGCTTTTTCTGATTTAGCGGTAACAAATATTCTAAGATAAGTCAACGAAGCAATTGATTAGTATTTGGCATTAGCACTATCTAATGCTTCTTAAGCATGAATTTATCAGTTAAATTATAAAAAACGTGATAAAAAGAATAAAACACGGTACTATTGTTAAATACTAAACATAAGTCGAAATCATTTATTGAGGTTCATATTTTAGGTATTATCAGTTAACTCGTTAATACTTGTATAAATATTCTATACATGAAAAGTAAGATAAACCTTGACTGTTTTGACCATCTAAAAAAAATTGATTAAACTATATTAAGAATGAATAACTACAAGTTGGGAGAAAACATAAAAAATCTCCAGGAATCTTTTAAAAAAAATTCTCAAGAGATATTCGGGATTATCGGAAAGATATCACTGCTCACTATTTCTATATATTTGCTCTATCAATTGATTGTATATCTTAACTCCATATTAAAAACTATCGAACCCGGAATATCGATAATTCTTGATTTTATAATTCTTGCTTCATTCTTAATCCTACTCTTTAACCAAAATAGGTTAATAAAGAAACAAAATAACCTGCTTCAGGAATTATTAATGAAGCAAAACAAGCCTTCCAGAAAATCCAAAGGAGCAACTACAAATAAAAAGTAAGACCTGTATTTAAAATAATTCTAAAAAGCATGACGATTCTTGACAAAAGCTGGTCGTTGATCAATTTTTTATTGTAAAATACAAATAATTTTGATTAAAAAATAAGTGTATGCTTTCAGTGGGTCTAGTCGGAATGCCTAATGCAGGGAAATCAACTCTTTTTAACTTGTTAACCAAAAGATCAGTTCCTGCAGAAAATTATCCTTTTTGTACTATTGATCCTCATAGCGGAATTGTTGAAGTGCCTGATATTCGAGTTGAAGAATTGGCAAAAATTGAAAATTCGCAAAAGAAAATATTTGCTGCTATTGAATTTCATGATATAGCCGGATTGGTAAAAAATGCCAGTAAAGGGGAAGGTTTGGGTAATCAATTTCTATCTCATATTAAAGAAGTTGACCTAATTCTCATGGTCCTGAGATGTTTTAAAAATGATGATGTTATTCACATAGAGAATAGAGTCGACCCTTATCAAGATGAAGAAATTCTTTTACTGGAATTGTGCCTGCATGATCAACTACTCCTCGAAAAACTCTTACCGAAGTTAGAAAAAGAACTCAAAGGAACAAAAGATCCTCTTGCAGAAGATAAAATAAGAATAGCAGAGGAGATTCTTGAAAAACTCTGCAATATCCAACCTGCTTCAAGCTCAATATTACCAAAACATATAGATCAAGAGTTAATTAAATGGAGAAAATCCCTTAATTTATTAACTGACAAGCCTATTTTAAAGCTGGCTAATGTTCATCAAGACGGAAGTAATGTTAGTTATAATGCAGATTTTGATTTAGACGTCTTACTTGAAAGCCAAATGCTCGATATGACCAAAGAGGAAAGACAAGATCTTGGTCAAAGTACGGATACCGGAATAGATAAAATGATAAAAGCATGTTATAACAAGTTAAATTTAGCCACCTATTTAACCGCAGGGCCTACTGAAACTAGAGCCTGGACTTTTACAAAAGGATGGAAAGCTCCGGAGTGTGCTTCAGTTATTCATACTGATTTTGAAAAAAACTTTATTAAGGCTGAAATTGTTGATTACTCCGATTTTATTAAGTATAAAGGACGCAAAGGTGCCAGCGAAGCGGGTAAAATAAGAATAGAAGGCAAAGAATATATGATGAAAGACGGAGATGTGGTTGAATTTAAAGTTAGTTGTTAAAGCTAATTAATTTCTTTCACCTGGAAAACTTAATGATTATTAATTAAATATAGCTACTCAATCAATTTCTCGGACATTTTGTCTCGATTAATATGCTAAATTACTAACATTTGGTATAGTAGGTGTTTAAGGGGTATTGAAAACAACGCTGCATTATTAGTTTCTTGTTGTAGTGAGCGTTAATAATACCCTTATTTGCACAAAAAGAAAAAGTAAAATAAAATTATTTTAAACAAAAACTAAAAACAAAAACTAAAAACAAAAACTAAAAATATGCCTAAAAAGAGCCATATTAAGTCTTCGCCTAAAAAAAAGCATACAAAAACAAAAAACCTGAATTATATTCAAAAATTTCGGCTTTACTTTAAAGAAAACCAGTTAGCAATTCCGCTAACAGCCATGAGTGCTTTAGCTTTTATAATAACCGGACTAGGTTTGATTCTTCAGTCTAGTCAATCAATATTTAATGCTTCAGCCTTGTCAAACTCACAAACAGAAGTAAAAGTAGTCTGCAAAGGATCTGATCAGGAATTGAGCGGTATTGGTTTTGAGATATACGGAAACACTTATCTCGCAGGAAATGCTCCTTCAGTTGTTTCTGACTTACCGAGTGATGGTGAACTAATAGCCGTAGTTGGTTCAAGTCCGGGCTCTGACGTAGAAGTGTCCAGAGGAGGTACTACCAAAATACAAATTAACCATGAAAGCTGTTCCGGAGATGATAACGATAGCGGTCCTGATCAGGTTTATTCAGGAAATACAAAGAGTACAGTAATAAAAGTTGTTTGTGAGAATGACCCTTCCAGATCATTAGGGAGAAAATACGTTGTATATAAAGAAGATGGTAGTTTTGGTCACGACGGAGGTGACGATTTGACCCCTTCTGGTAATATTGATTATCCCTCAGAAGGTAAAACTATAGTTGAAGTAAGAAAGTCAGATGACAGCGGCAAAGCTTGGGCAGAGCTTACTGAAGGTGAAACCGTGGTCAGAGTGGTAGATAGTGAATGTCCTGCACCTACACCCGAACAACCTGCCTCGGGTAACAACGCATCTACTAGGGTTTTAGCCAAATGTTCCGAGAGCGGAAAAGAGGTGGGTGCTAATTTTAAGACATATGTTCACAGTGGTAATACAGGTAACTGGCAACCGATTTCGGGAAACACCGGAGACGGAAACAATCATGAATTCCCGACAGGCAACGGTATTCAAATTAACGCTTTTATTGATGAACCTTGGCATGATCCTAACAATGGGCAGAAGCCTCTTACATCCGGAGAAACAGTATTAATTGCTCCTTCTCACCCTGAATGCCAAAGTGATCCTCAACCGGAACCAAGTAATAACGGATGTCCAAACCCGGGTGAAGAAACCTACCGTGATAATTTTACTTGGCCCGGAGAGGTAAAATGTGTCTGTAATCAGAGTTACGAAGTTGTAGATATGTCTTACTGTGAAGGAGGTCAACAACCTGAGCCTGAGCCTGAGCCTCAACAACCAAGCTTAAGAACCGAACGAACAACAGTAACTGCCAGATGCTCTCCCGGAGGTAAAAAAATTACTGAAGGAGTTCCTTACAAACTTTATAAGCTTCAAGGAAATGCAGGAAATTATAATTTTGAAGCAAATTCCGGAGTTACCGAAAAATCAATAGAATTTCCTGTAGGTGACGGTCTAAAAATAAATGCATATATTAATATCAACGAGTATACGGACAAGGGACAGGTTACCCTAGTGCCGGGTGAATCCTCGCTTATTTTCCCTCAACATGCACAATGTAACCAAGCGGATCCTAACCCTGAACCAGATCCTAACCCTCAAGAACCGCAACAACCGGGACCAAGTGAAACCCAGACAGCGTTAACAACAATTAAAACCAAGTGTGCTGCAACCGGAAATATTGTGGACGGAATTAGCTTTGGTACCTACAAATATTCCGGAAATATTTCTAACTGGAATGCCGTCTTTGACAGAACAGCAAAAGATATAGAATTCCCGGTCGGTGAAGGTGTGCAAATTAATGCATTTATCGATGAACCGGGTTATGACAAAAGCATAGGGCAGCAAGCTCTCAAACCCGGTGAGACAATCATTGAATACTTCGGAAATTGTCAATCCGACAATCCTTCAGTTCCTTCCACGGGAACCGGCGGCGGTAATGACGGCACCCTAAGTGGTCCCGGAGGACCAAGTGACTCCGGTGCAGAAGAAATGACGCCGACTAAAATCATTGCTACTTGTACAAACAGTGCAAAAAGACTAAATGGTCGAGAGTTTGTTGTTTATGACATCGAAGGATTAACCCCCGGGAGCTCAGGAACAACTCCTTCTAATATAATCCAATACCCAAGTTCCAGGGGAAATCAAATGAGAGCCGTAGTTTACGAAGATTATAACGGACAACGCACAGAAACTCATGTTGAGCTATCTTTGGGTGAAACAATTGTTCCTGTTAATAGTCATGAATGTGATGGGCAAAATGCTCCACCAAATCCGACCCAACCTCCATCCGGCGGCTCAGGAGACAGTAAACTCAGTGTGTATATGCTTGGAAGTTATAGTGAAAATACAAGAAGATTAGTTAACTCAGGAAAACTAAGAACAATAAAGGCGATGGATCCGCAAGCAATTCCTGAAATACAAAATGCTGTAAACAAGTTCAAGGAGCTTAACCCTGAAGGAGTTTCCGTATTAAGAGTTTATATTGATTGGAGTACTCCCGGAGAAGATCCTGAAGCTTACGCCGACAGCCTGTTTGATGACAAAATAAAACCCAAGTTAGATGAAATCGGCTCAAATAATCTAAGTAAATATGATTATCTGGAAACTCCAAACGAATTTGATAATACCAAAATATTTGGTTCTCAGGCAGAAGTTGAATGGAATGATAAATTTTGGAAAAGGATTGTTGAAAAAATAAATGGTTACCCGGGTAATCTCAGACCCTGTACCTACAGTTTTGGAGTTACCCAACCTGGTGATAACTTGGATCAAAAGATGGAGTGGTTACTACCTTCGCTAAGAGCAACTAGAGATGCTGGAGGAGCAATCTGTTATCACTCTTATACTTTAAATTACTCTACTGACCAAAAAGAAAACAACACCTCTCTAAAATATAGACAAATCCATGATAGAATGTGTGAATTGGATTCCAGCTTGTGTAATGTTCCGTTCCTCCTTACTGAAGCAGGTGTCGATTACACTGCAGGCCCTCATCACGGTTGGAGAGATAGAGAAAGAACTAATATTTCTCCTGATCCGAGTGATGCACCCGATAACCAAGCTAATGACGGAAATGTTGATGACTTTATTAGCTGGCTATCATGGTTTGATGATAGAATGATGGAAGATGATTATGTAATTGGAGCTCATTTGTTCCAAAGTGGTGAATTCGGTGAAGAATGGCGTTCCTTTAACGTAGATGATGATGGTGTAACTAATTTCATCCTAGAAAGTCTCGGAGCTGATCCGAATCAGCAAGTTGAACAAAGCGCTGCCCAAGAACAAGAAGATATAAGTATCGGCATTGATGAAAACTATGGCGGAGCAGTTACTTCCCTGATTTACAACGGAAAGGAATACGTCAACAATGAGGATCACGGTCGTCAGATTCAGACAACAGTCGCCTTGGAAGGTTATGGAGAATGTTTAATGCCTACCGAAGCCGGAAATGATGAAGACCAAGGAGCATCAACAACTAGATTTCTCGGATCTCAAACCAGCGGCAATATAACTACCACAAGTGCAAATCCTGCGTACTGGTTAAAAGCTGGTAAAGCCAAGGGAAATTCTGCTTGCGGAAGAGGTGCTACCGGAGCTGTAAATACCACTGACATTTCAGATCTTCTATTGGAAAAGAGAATAACTGAAGGCGTATTCGGCTTACCTAATGTAGTTGAATATAAAGTAAATTGGACACCCGATCAAACATATGATGTATTTGACCTTGAAGCCGTCACTGCTTACCTGAAGAAAGACTTCAATAAGATTTCAACATACAACCCGGCCAATAACCAAGAATCACAAATGAATCCGGGTCACAGCGGAGAAAACACTCAGGACCCTTTGATCTTTTCCACTGAAGACGGAAATTATGCTCTAGGTATAATCAACAAAGAAATGAAGCTGGGTTCCTTAGCCAACGGAAAGTATGTTGTATATGATTTCACTGATTTAAGACATGATCCAAGTATCGGACAGACAGAAGACTTGGCGGCCACAAAGATGCAAACCGTATTTCATAGCCTTACAGATTTTGATGGCAAAGTGTCATCTACCTCATATCTTGTTGTTGGGAACAAACAGAAAGTTAAGGACACAATGAGTGCTATCTGGGATAGCATTACCGAGGCGGATAATGCCAATGAACTTCAAGTAACTGTAAATGACGGCAGCACTGCTTCTGCTTCGGGTTTTGGAGATCTGCTGAGCTTTAATTCAAATAACGACCTCTTACTTACCGGAGATACCAGTCAAGCTAAACAAAGAGTGGCTAAAGTTGAATTCTACAAGGGAGATGAGCTTTTAGGAGAAGACACAACCAAGCCATTCAAATATACTTGGAAAGATGTACAAGCGGGTAACTACAAGCTTAAAGCCGTAGGATATGATGCCAGTGGAAACGTATTGGATAACTCGGATGTAAGACTAATTGTTCAAACTATAGCCGGAGACCCCAACCAAGGTAATATTTGGTCAACCGTAGGAGCGGTAATTCTTTCTGTTGGAATATTTGGATTCTGCGGATTCATAATTCTAATAGGTCCGGAGGAAAGAAACAGAGTAATTCGAAATTTCAAAAGAAAGCTTTCTCGAAATAAAATCAGTTAACCGGTTTTTATCCAAAGATGATAAAAAAAATAAGTGGTCAGCAAAGACACAACGGTAAATAAGTTGAGCTGTTCGGTCTGATTAAGAACCAAAACAAAAATAAGTATCATTGAAAGAATTATACTTTGGTAAACGATATCATTAACCTGAGAAACTCTGAGTACTTTTTTCCGTATTGAAAAAACCCACCAAAATGAAACAAGTGTAATTATACTAGTGAAAAAAACTGATAAGAATGCCAGGAAAACAAAAATATACCAAAAATTCTCAGCCGGGTTAAGAAAGACCAAAATAGAAATTATGGAAAAGAAACTTACTCCTGTAAGAATTGCTAATATTCTTTGTAAGGTTAAAGTGTAGTCTATCGGGTTCATACTTGACTAAACCAGGTTTGCTCTTTAGATTTATTTTGTCAAAACACTTATAATCAGAGTATGTTAGATTTTTCCGATATTAAACTAGGTAAGGTTATTGATTTTAACAATCAACCTTGTGCTATTATAAAATGTGAATTCCTTAGAATGCAACAAAGGAAACCGGTCAAAAAATGTATCATGAAAAACTTGATTACCGGTAATAATGTAGATTATTCATTTAAAAGCGGAGAAAGTGTCGATGAAGCTGATATCAAAAAATCCCCGGCCAGTTATATGTATCAAGAAGGAGAAAATCTTAATTTTATGCTCAATGAAACTTATGAAACTGTCGAAATACCGATTGAAATGATGAGCGGCAAAGAAGGTTACCTCAAAGAAGGATTGGAGGTAAGTATAGTATATTTTAATGATCAACCCATTACAGTTGATTTACCTATAAAAGTATCATATCAAGTAGCTCACACTACTGAAGCGGCTAAAGGAAACACTGTTAGCAACGTCATGAAAGATGCGACTATTGAGACCGGTATGGAAATCAAGGTACCCTCCTTTATATCAACCGGAGAAAAAATAATTATGAATACGGTAGAAGATGAATATGTAGAAAGAGATACAAACTCCTAAGGTCAAGCCCTCAATTTTTCTAGAGTTTTTTTCATAAATAACCAATATTTACAATTATGAAAAGTTACTTTGTATTAAGCAATCATTAAAAAAACTTCAACAAATACCTGTAAAATAAATATAAGAGGTTTACAACAAGTTTATAAGAAGACTCAGATTTTCAAAAAAACTTCACTTATATCAAATATCTTAACTTTCTTATAATAACTTAAACTCTCTAATGTTTTTTCTATTGTATTGGAAACGTATATTTTTTCAATTTCCGAATTTCTAATCCTCTCGAGCACACCAAAGCCAAAGTCAGGATGAACAATTACAGCATAGATATTCCTTACTTTATTGTTTGCCATACATAATTTCATAGCATTTAGTAACGTACTTCCACTGGTAGACACGTCATCAACAATAATAACATTCTTATCTTTAATTTCACCCCGCATTTCGATTGCTTGACTAAGATGCTGCTTGTCTAACTCTCTTTCTTTTTTTATGCTTACAAATTCTATATTATTAGAATTTTTATAGAAATTTTTAGCAAACAGCTCTGCCCTAATTATCCCCCCTTGATCAGGAGAAGCAATCGTAAAATCCTTTTCTTTTGTTTCATCCAATACTAAATCATCATACACTTTTTTGGCCAAAACCGGCATAGAAGATAGTTTGGTAACCGGTATGTCCAAGCTATACATGGTTTTTTCGTTATGAATATCAACTGTATATACTTTTTGTACTCCGACTTTTTCCAATAGCTTTACCACCACCTCAGATGATACGCATTCAAACGGTAAATGCTGCTTATCTTGCCTTGAATAGCCAAAATATGGAATAATAGCCCCAATTTCTTTTACCCCCTCTCTCTTTAAAGTGTCAGCAGTAAACAGCAGTTCAAAGAGGTTGTCATTAGCCGGGTTTGAAGCAGTTTGGACAATATAGCACTTATCATAATCCTTTACTTGATCAGGTAAAGTGACTTTCATCTCGGCATTAATAAACCTTACCACCCTATTCTCTAACACCGGTAAATTATTTTTTATTCCGATATTTTCAGCTAGATGTCTAGAACTTGATCCGGATAAAATAAAAGACTTCATAAAAATAATTAAACTAAAAACCCGCTAAAAAAAGCGGGAAGTTATAGATAATTGTTAAAGATTCATCCTCCGTGTGATTATTTCACAATTTTCGTAACGATTCCGGAACCGATAGTTCTACCACCTTCTCTTATGGCAAATCTCATTCCGTCTTCAATAGCAATCGGTTTTTCAAGATCAACTTTAATTTTAACATCAGTCTCACCAGGCATGGCCATTTGTTTGCCGGAATCAACAAAACTAATCGCTCCGGTAACATCAGTAGTTCTAATATAAAATTGTGGCTTATATCCAGGTAAGAAAGAAGTATGTCTGCCGCCCTCTTCTTTAGTTAAAATATAAATTTGTGCTTCAAATTCAGTATGAGGTGTGATTGACCCGGGTTTAGCAAGTACCTGCCCTCTCTGAACCTGATCTTTATTAATGCCCCTTAATAATAACCCGGCATTATCTCCGGCAGTACCTCTATCAAGAGATTTGTTAAACATCTCAATTCCGGTTACGGTAGTCTTTTGGGTGTCCTTAAGACCAACAATTTCAACCTCATCATTCAAATTAACTTCTCCCCTCTCAATTCTTCCGGTAACAACAGTACCCCGACCGGTAATAGTAAATACGTCTTCGGCGGCCAACAAGAAAGGTTTGTCAATTTCTCTAACAGGATCTTCAATGTAGGTGTCTAAAGAATCAAGTAATTCTTTAATTTTCTCTTCCCATTTTGCGTCACCTTCCAAGGCTTTTAAGGCCGAACCTCTTATAATTGGAGTATTTTCACCGTCAAAACCGTACTGAGTAAGTTTTTCTCTAACTTCTTCTTCGACTAATTCAACCATTTCTTCATCGTCAACCAAATCACATTTGTTCAAGAAAACAACGATCTTTGGCACGCCTACTTGCCTAGCCAATAGGATATGCTCGTTGGTTTGAGCCATCGGACCGTCCGTAGCTGCTACTACCAAGATAGAAGCATCCATCTGAGCAGCACCGGTGATCATGTTCTTTACATAATCTGCATGACCGGGACAATCTACGTGAGCGTAATGTCTTTTTTCTGTCTCATATTCTACATGAGCTGTATTAATTGTGATTCCTCTTTCCTTTTCTTCCGGTGCAGCATCGATATCAGCATATGATCTGGCCTTACTGGAACCTGATTTCGCTGAATAAGTGGTTATTGCTGCAGTCAATGTGGTTTTACCATGGTCTACGTGACCGATTGTACCAACATTCAAATGAATTTTGTCTCGATTAAATGCTTCTGCCATATTATCAATTAAGCTTTTTTACTTTGTAAAGTTTAAATGAACTTTAATAAACTTAAAAGGAAGCTAAAATAATAATGGGAAGTTTGTCAAGAGAAATTGACAACTCTACTTATGAAAGTCATAATGAATGATAATTTGCAAAGTTTTTTCTAAACGCATATTTGCATATCACTAAATAATCTAAGCTTTGGCCAAGAAAAATTTTTTTCAAAATAATCCCTATAACTATCAAAATCCTTACAAGGATCAAACTGACTATTATAGTAAATATAGCAGCGGTTACGAAAAAGCTAAAAAAGACCCCGTGATTACCGGACTGGAAGCGGTATTGGTATTGTTCAGTGTCTTATTGCTTGCCGGGTCTTTCGGTTTTGGTGTAATTAACAGCAGGCCGATTAACCAAGACAAGAAGAAAAGACATGATATCAACCAAATAATTGCTGCTCTGGATATGTATTATATTAACAGCGATTCAATTGAAAATAAAAGGACTTATCCGGTTGCAGTTTGTGCTGATCAAGCAAATGAAATTGACTTTGAGTATACATTGCGTAATCATCTTAGCGGACAAAACCAAAATGAGAATTCGCATGCCTTTATTCCGTCTGAGCTTTTTCCTAGGGATGATTGGGGTAGATATTCAATCAAATTAGAAAACCGCCAAGTCCCTTTTGACTGTGCTAAAGAAATTACTCACGGTGCAAACGGAGAGGTCTACCCGAACGGCTATCCAAGCTGCAACTTTAGTTTAAGTAGGAAAGACTTTCAAAAATGCTATTTATACGGTAGTTCAGTAAATGGAGATTCTTACAAACTTGTTTATTATAGCGAAGCAAACGATTACTTAGTAAGGATTGACAAATTCAGAGATGAGGATATAAAGCAATCAATCATCAAAATCTAACATACTCTTTCCGCTAGGATAAATACCCATAATCTTATGCCACTGTGTATACTTAGCGAACTCATCAATAACCAGGTTAAAAGTATTTTTGTCGGTCAAATCAAATTCAAAATCCATATAAAAAAAGTATTCAAAGAATTTTCCGTGAATCGGCCTGGATTCTATCTTGGATAGGTTATATTTATGCCTAGCAAAAACTTCGATAACTCTAAGTAAACTACCGGGTTCATGCTTAACTATAAAAACCAAGCTACATTTGTTTAATTTAGAGAAATCCAGTTGTTTAGGTTTATGTGATTGGATTACAAAGAATCGGGTATAGTTTTCCTGATTATCTTCCAAATTACTTTTTAAAATATCAAGCCCATATAATTCTGCGGCCTCTTTGCCGGCAATCGCGGCTAAAGAAGGATCGTTATTTTCTTTGACAAACTTAGCTGCCCCGGCAGTATCGGAATAAATTACCGGTTGTATTTCGGGATGCTTTAAAAAGAAATCGGCACACTGTTCCAAAGCTTTGTAGTGAGAAAAAACTTTTTTGACTCGTTCAATGTTTTGGTCGGTAGTAAGTTTCGGATCTCTAAAACCTAATAAGTTGTGCCGAACTTTGTAAAAAGACTCCCCAATTATCCAAGCCCTAAATTGATTTAGCAAGTCAAAGTTTTCAAAAACAGAACCCGCCAAGCTGTTTTCGACAGGAATCACCGCCAAAGAACTGTCACTCTCTCCTATTTTTGTAAAGATGTCTCTAAAAGTCTCCAAACCAACAAATTCATATCCTTCACCAAAAAAATTTCCGGAGACAATGTGGCTGTAACTTCCTTCTGTGCCCTGGTAGAAAACTTTTTTTCTGCACATTTTTTTTACTCATTATTATATTTGCTCGTAATCTTACCGATTATTTTATACCTGGTCAACTAAATACAAAATGTATTGTTTTGACAGTATTATTAAAATAAAGCATTTTATATAGAAAACAATCAAATGAAAAGTAATTTGAGAATAATAGAAATAGGCATCATCGGATACGGTCAATTTGGAGCCTTTGTAAAGCAAATAATTACCGAAAACTATCCTGATATTGTAGTCAAAATCAGCTCAAGAAGTAATCAAGTTGATAATATAAATTTTTTTGAATTTGAAGAAGTCTGCCAAACAGACCTAATAATTCCCTGTGTTCCTATTTCCAAGTTCCAAGAGACTGTCGAACGAATCAAGTCCAGCCTTAAGAACAAGAAAAATCCAATTATTTTGGAGATTTGTACCGTAAAAGAATATCCATTGAAAATATTAAAAGAATTTCCAGAACTTAAGTACATTTCCACTCATCCAATGTTTGGCCCTAATAGTTATCACAAACAAAATAATAAGCTCAACGGATTGAGAATGGTTATCTGTGACCATAATCTAAATAAAACTGAATATTCAAAGATTTTAGATCAACTTCAAAAGTTATGCTTAAATATAATTAATATTTCTCCTGAAAAACACGATAAAAAACTTGCTAAAACCTTATTCCTCACTCATTTAATTTCGCAAACAATAATTCGAGGAAATTTCGAAAGAACTGAAATTGACACCTTATCTTTCTCATTTTTAATGGATGCTGTAGAGAGTTTAAAAAACGATCAAGAACTGTTCAAGGAAGTTTATCGATATAATCCATATTGCAAAGAAGTTGTCGGGAATCTAAGTGCAAACCTTTTGAAAATAGCAAAAGAGATAGACAAATAATAATTTAGAATTGACCAAAAGTACAAATTAGACCACCCTGTAAATTAGTATCATAGGTATTGAATAAATAAACCAATTCAATTTTTTTGAGAAAAGATACAAAACACTATTTTCAAAGTACTATGGAATCCGAAAGAAATAAAGATCTTTTTTGGACTTTTGTAAAAATAATCCTATTTTGCGGCTTAATTGGTCTCTTGTACCTGGTAAGGGACATTGTAATTATTTTCTTTTTATCGCTAGTTTTTACCATCGCACTGGTTCCGATAGTGAATCACTTGGAAAAGGACAGAAAAATTCCAAGAGTTGCCACTACAAGTGCATTTTTTCTGATTTTTTTTCTGGTCATAGGGTTATTATTCAATACGATCCTGGAGATTACCCTCCAAGAAGGTTTTAAATTTTGGGAAAACTTACCGGTTTTAATCAAGAATTTTATATCAATTTTAGGAATTAGTCATATTATTTCTGATAGTGATATTATCCACTTTTTTGAGGAAATTAATTCCAATTTACCAAATCAAATCAGTTCACAATCAAGAAGTATTGTTGGAATCGGCCTGAATATAATTGATATCGGATTACAATTCTTAACTTTTTGTTTTATTACATTTTACATGATCAAAGATTGGGAAGGAATAAAAGGTTTCTTTCTCAAAATCTTGCCCAAAGGATCAAAAGACGAATCTGAAAAGGTTTTGGACAGAATAGAAGTAAAACTCGGTGCCTGGCTGAGAGGGCAGTTCATTTTAATGGTAGTAATTGGTGCAGCTACTTACATCGGACTCACATTGCTGGGGGTAAAATATGCTGCCGCCTTAGCCTTAACTGCCGCCGTATTGGAAGCCGTGCCTATTCTCGGTCCGGTGATCGCCGCTATTCCGGCACTCTTAGTCGCCTCTTCCCCCGAAGCACCGGCCTGGCAACCTTTTGCCGTCATAGTTTTGTACTTAATTATCCAACAATTGGAAGGCAATCTGATCGTGCCAAGAGTCATGAACGATGCTGTTGGTTTACATCCTGTTGTAGTAATTATCGCCATTATGGTTGGAGGTACACTGGCCGGCCCTGTTGGCTCACTGCTTGCCATTCCTTTTACTGCCATTTTAATGATACTCTACGAAGAATGGAATAGTCGAAGACATCCAAAAGTTAAAAAAGACAATTCTGAAGAAGAAGAAAAGACTTAGCCAATTATTCAGCTGAATTAATAAAAATATTGTAAGCCACAAAACTTAATTTTCTTTCAGCTACAATCCTGGAGTCGAGTTGTCTTAAGGTTCCGCTGGAAACGTTTCTGGAGTTTGCAAAAACTGCTTCGGAACCGGTTTTTCCTCCTTTTCCGATCTTCAATCCTTCACTTATTTCTTGATTGAGTTTGTTAAAATTTTCTCGAGTAATGAATACCTCTCCCCTGACCTCTAATTTTCGTTTATCAGGTATCTCTTTAGGAATATTTCGGATTTGTCTGGCATTTTCGGTAACAAGCTCCCCTACCCAACCGTCTCCGCGAGTAGCAGCAGCAACCAACTTTCCATCTTCATAATGTAAGCTCAGAGCTAAACCGTCCAATTTGGGTTCACAAATATATTCAATTGAATGATTTTCTTCCATTTTAACTTCCCCCTCCGACTGATCCGTAAAAAGCAATTCACTTTGTTCTTCAAACTCACCAAAATTCTTTTTATACTCTTCAGGATAATTCTTTTGTAAAAAGTTTTGCCACCGTTCTTGCCACTCTTGAAGTTCTTCTAAATCAAAAATGTCATTTAATGAAAGCATTCTCCTTAGATGAGTAAACTTTTCAAATTTCTCTAAGACTCCACCTGCAACATTATAGTTTGGACTATTGGCAGATATTTTTTCAGGATTTTTTTGCTCATATTGGCTAATCTTGTGTTTAAGATCGTCTAGGGCAGATTCACTTATTTCCTCATTGTTAAAAAGATGAACCTCGTTTCGCAACCGATTAATTTCGGAAATTAATTTCAAATATTCTTGATGGTTAATCATATTTTTTTGATTATTGTCTATAAGTATTTTAGAATAATTCTAATCAATAGAATTGCCCGGATAAAGCAAAATGATATATTTAGCATAACACAATTCATAAATTTGTAAAGCCTAAGCCTTGACACAATCAGGAAAATAAACTATCTAGCTACCAATAAATAGAGACTAAGCCGAATATTTATGCCCTACATTAGTATTAACCAAAAAGAATTTCATAATCTATTAACTATCTGTAATCAAGTCAGCCCCAAGAAAAGTGATATTGAAATTTTTACCTTTACCAAGATAGTTATTTATAAAGAAAAAATAATTGTTTCCTGCATAAATTCAAATTATTATTTTGAATCGGAACTAGAACCTTCTTCAGTGGATTTGTCCGAAGATAGTGTTTCTTTTCTTATCAAAACCGATGTCTTAAGTAGTAGCATTGCAATGATCTTTGATGAAATTGTCGGAATTGACCTAAACCTTGAGAATTCCACTATAATCTTACAAGGTTCACAAAGCAAACATACACTACGAATTGATACTCACCAAATAAATGACTTTATTGCCCCACAAAAAAAACCTGACGAATTAAAAGTAAAGTTGTCTGCCAAAACTTCTGAACTCATACCTGCTAACAAATCAAGCTTAATATCCGTAGGGAATCCTCGAACAGTCTACCAGCCGGAATTTCTTAGCGTCTGCTATTCCTTATTGCTCAATAAAAATAAAATCGCAGTAGTTTCCACTGATAGATACAGGATTGTTAAGTCTCTTGTTGATGCTGATTTTTTTGATACTGCGGAAGATATTAAAGGTTCTGAAAGAGAAAATTTTTTAATTAACCCAAAAGGTTTGCAGTTGTTAAACTCTATTAGTGGGGAACCGGAGAAAATCGACTTACATTTTGAAAATGACTTTCTATGGATTATCATCGGCAAAAGCAAATTAGTTTTAAGATATGGGGAAGGAAAATATCCCGATTATGAAAAAATAATCCCAAAAAGTTTTTCATGCAGTTTTTTATTAAATACCAATGAAGCCTTAAGTGCTTTAAAACAGGTTTATGTAAGTGCTCGCAGCAATATTAATAACAAATCAATAAACATAAAGGTTGAACCTGAAAAAAGTAAAGTAACATTCACTGCTAATTCCGTAGACGGTAATAATAGTGAAAGCGTGATCAACCTTTCAAATTATGAAGGCAGTTCAGACAGTTGGGAGCAAGCCTTTAATGCAGACTATCTCCTAGATTACTTTAACACTGTAAAATCCGAAAATATCCTTTGGGAATCCAATCCCGGTAAGCCTTCGGTTATTTCTCCAGAAAACGAGAAAGAGAGACAACTTTATTTGGTTAGTGGTCTAAAATAGTTTTTAAATACTCCAATATTTGACTATTTTTATTTAATTCCATATTTCTTTGATATATTCTTATATTCATTATAAGTAAATAATATGGAGAAACAAAGCAATTTTTACGCAGGTTTGGAAGAAGGTATTGCCAGAATACTAGGACTGATTATTACCGTTATCTTTTTTATTATATATATTACTGCTTCAGAAAAAATAGAAATTGATTGGTATACCGGAACTGGTATGTTGGTCCTTTTTTGGCTTATTTACGAGGCTATTAGCTTAGTTTTATTTATCATGTTTTCTTTTTTCGGGAAAAACAAACTTGACAAAGAAAAGAAAAATTCTGAACCTGCAGACAATGTTATTGATAACATTAACTAATAAAGTAAAACATTTGTAGTATGAACAAAGTATTTTTAATCGGTCGTTTGACCAAAGACCCTGAAATAAGAGTAACCACCACAGGAAAAAAGGTTTGTAATTTTACGTTAGCCATTAACGACGGTAAGGACTCCAGCGGACAAGAGTTGACAACCTTTATGAATTGTATTGCCTGGGAAAGACTTGCGGAAATCCTGGAAATGTATGTAAAAAAAGGAGTAAAAGTCTGTGTAATCGGCTCAATCAGAAATAGAAGTTGGGATAAACCGGATGGCAGCAAAGGTTACGCTACAGAGGTAAATGTTAGAGAGATGGAAATTCTTACTACCAAGGCGGAGATGGCAAATCTGGAAGGCTCGGAATCCGGAAATAATTCATCCGACTCTTCTTCATCAAATTCTCAAAATCAATCAAATCAAGACGAAGGAACAGATGAAGATAAAAAAAAGTCAAAAAAGAAGTCTAAGTCCAAAGACGAAGAAGAAAAACTCCCGGAAATTAACGTCGATGACTTAAATGTGCAGATGCCTTTTTAGGTTTGAAATAATTTAACTACAAACTTGACCCCGAATTAAGAAATTATATTACTTTTTTAAAAGGGTTGAAATGTTTGGCATAGACAGATTATTCAGACTTATGGAAATTTCTGAATTAGTAGTTGTTTGCTATAAAAGAAGAAAAGAAATCTTAATCAAAGATCTCAATTATTTTGTCTAAATCAAAACTAATTATTTCAGTGGAGGTTTCAAGTGTTATTAGTTTTTCCAAAAACTCCGTAGTCGTAAGTCCACACTCTTCTTTCTCAGAACTTCTTGACTTGTATACAATGATTTTCCAGTTGTTGTAATTATTATCATCTGTAAGCCAGAAAATCTGGTCTCCGTTATCAGTAAATGCCCAAGGAAAGAGACCTCTTTTTTTCAGAAAATAGTTAACATTGAATCGAGAATATCACTACAAATTTTAGAACTAAGGTTTTCTCATCGAAAAGGATTCAAAACAAGAATCATGTCACAAAGTTTTACTGTTCCATACAAATCAATAAATTTTTTATAATCTTAAGACAAAGATATTCCATATTTGTTTTCAATTTTATTCCAATCTGATGGATCAGATTTTTTTGTTTTTTGGTTCACCCAGAATGTTAATTAATTTTGTAAATGACATGGGATAAAGC
>CAYSWH010000014.1:0-39045 GCA_964434775.1 uncultured Candidatus Saccharibacteria bacterium
ATACAAAAACGAAAAAGGTTTTGCTAGATTTAATTCAGCTTTTTTGCCTGTTTGGAGTGAGTTCGAAATTAAGAATTTGAGAATTTGGTTATTTTCTTCGGGTTTCGAACTTTTAAAAACTTCGGGCAGCTTGTTGATTAGATTAAATAACAAAAAGACAGGATATTTATTTAAATCGTAACTTTGTTTAATTAATGGGAAAATATTGGTTATTTGGTCAAATGAATTGATTGTTATTTCATAATCTCCATTTCCCCAGTGTCCAGTTGTGGAAACATCTCTTGATAAATTATATGGATCTTGTAAATCTCCTCGTCTAACATTTAACCATAATTTTATTTTATTTTTCTGTATATTTATATCAACAAAATTTGAAGATGCTTTGAATGCGATATAATATTTTTTAACTTGAATTTCTATTTGATTCCCCAGATTCAAAATTTGATTTTTTAGCTCTTTGTAAAGTTCTAAAATATAGTCATTAGTAGATTTTAAGTGGTCTTCTTCAGTGTATATTTTTACTTCTTGATTTACAGTTTTTATCACCTCGCTAAATTTGCTAATTTTAGTTATAGACTCAGAATTTTCTGGTGATTGAAGTTGATTATATTGAATCAAATTGTTTTCATACTTGCTAATTTCCCACAATTGTATTGGTAGATCCTTAAAGTTTGTTGCCTGTTCTTGGTATTTCGAAAATGAAGGTGAAACAAAAATTACTTTTGACTGAGACCAATCCACACCATCTCTTTTCAAATTTTGATTTGAATTTTCATTGTATTCTAAAATAAAGTCGGCTTTATTGTTTAACATCAAAGACAAGTAAGCATAGCCTTGATCAATCACACTAAAATTCTTGTCTTTTTTATATTCAATTATCACAAAACTATTACTTTCCACGTCAAAGGCCAAGGTATCTATTCTAAGATTATGTAGAGCAAATTCCGATGTTACGAATTGAAGACCAAAAATCAGCTGCAAATTTGCTTCGGTAATTTCTTGAATTTCTTTTTCTAGTTTAAACTCTTCTTGTTTGACCACTTGTAATGAAGAATTTTTTTGGATGTAAAGAGGCATAAACTGAGTATTAATTAATATGGCCTAACAAATCTTTCAAGAACGTGCTTTTTTGAGATATGTTCTAGCCCAGCCGATTCTATCTTCTATTCGAGTCCATCCACTATTAACTCTTTGGTTTTGTTCTTCCGGAGTTAAGTCAAAGTGTTTTATGATAGGGTTTATCATATCTTTAAGATCGTGAGATTTACCGTCCTCGTGTAATTTGAGTAAAGGCAACATTATCTCGTAATATTTCGGCATCGACATATGTATTTTTATATAATAAATTGGGTAAAAAAGCAAGTGGAGTAGTAAAATAAGTAATTGAAGACGAGACAATGTGGAATTTTGGATCGGGATTAGAGAAAGAGTCAGTAAAGAAATTAATAGAAACAAGCCAACTTGCAAGAAGGTTGTTTGGAGAGAAATGTTTTTCAAAAAATATGGAGAAATGTTTACACATTGTTGTGGATATGTCAGTTTTTCAATTAATTTTTATCCTTCCGGTCATCACTTCATTTATCAAAGTTTTGCAGTACTCGGTTTGCTTTTCAATTTGAGTATACTTTACACTTCCGGCAGACTAAATAAACCTTACATCCAAAAAATAATATCCAATTTTATTAACTATTTGTAAATTATCGACCAAGAAAGAGAATTTGGGTGGTACACGTGTTTCATTCCAACTCAATATTGTCTCTTCAAATGCAAAAAACAAACTTTCAAAACACGTGTTTTGAGCATGACTCTTTTGGCAAAAATGATCAATGAAGCCTGATTTTATCAAATATTCTAAAAATATTCCTATACAAAAATTGCCCGTTTTTGCAAATTATCCACAGAGTGCTTGACTATTCTTGTTTTTTATAAAAGCCTTTGTGTAGAAGCTTCACCATTATATGTTAAAGCCACTTACCTTAAAAAACGGACTTACGGTGCTAAGATTTCCCAATCAGTCGGCCAAGACTGTCTGTGTAGGCTTTCTAGTCAAAACCGGCTCCTCCGTGGAAGGAGATACTTTCCCCTCAGGTATCAGCTACCTCATCGAAAGGCTCTTTTGGTGCGGTACTGACAAATACCCCACAGCCAAAAGCTTGATTACGGCCATTGAAGGGATCGGCGGGCGTCTACACAGCCTAACAACCCAAGAACTTACTCAGTTCTATCTGATGACCCCTTCCTATAACCAATTTAAGGCCGTATCACTCCTTAGCTCAATCATTCAACACTCTTTTTTTGAAGAGCGGGACTTGGAGAGAGAAAAGAGTTATATTATCGAGGAAATTAAGAGAAATGATGAATATGATAATGAGTACAATCAACTTTCTCTTGCTAATATCTACCAAGAACACAGTCTCGGCCAACCTGTAAAAGGGACAATTGATTCCTTAACCGGGGTTGAGCTGGAAGACATTTTGGAATACTTGGCCCACCAATACAACCCCAAAAATTCATACTTGGTAATTTCTGGAAATTTTGATAACAGACAGATCAGTGAATTGATTGAACAGGAGTGGACCTACTGGAACCCCAAAAACAGGCCTATTATCAGACCCGATCCCTTGGACTTAGCGAGGTTAAAAGAGCAGCTACCCAAAAAAGAATACTTGCAAAGAGGCACCCAAGAAACAAGACTGAGCTTGGGCTTTATATTTGATCAAGGAATTAAGCCTTCGGAACTTCTGGAGAAAGATGAAAAGGATTCTCCGGAAATTGATTTGGACAAGATCCATAATAAATTAATTAGAGACAGGGCTTCTCTGTTGGTTCTTAACGGTATTCTGGGACAAGGAATGTCTTCCAGACTATGGCTCAAAACAGTTGAAGAAGAGGCCTTTTTTAGTAAAATTGAAAGTGAGATTATTGCTTTTGAAAATACCGGATTTTTGCAAATTTCAGGGGTTACGGACAATAGCCAATTTACTTTTGCTCTGGAAAGTGTCTTTCTGGTGCTGGAATCCTTGAGAAAAACCACCGTTTCCATCAACGAGCTGGCTAAGGCTAAGGAGTTTGTCAAAGGAAGATTGATTATCGAAAACAGTGACCTCCTGTCCCACACGGTCTTTCAGTCCGAAAATTTTGTCTTTAGCCAAACCGGAGCAGCAATTGAGTTGGACGCTTTGTTGGAAGCTATTGATAAAGTAGAGTCACCCAATCTGAGAGCCATAGCCTTGGACTTCTTTAATCAAGAACGGCTCTTTATAACCACTTACGGAACTGCCAAAGAAACCAAAATCGTGGACAAGTTAGTCAAAAAATACCTTTCCTAAAACAACCCGTCTTTATTAGGACTTGACTTTTTTGTGTGAGTTTGTGCTTATTATATAACTCATTTGGTTCTTATTTATAATTTTTCAATGCTTATTATTGTTGAGTCACCCGCCAAAGCCAAAACAATTTCCAAGATAGTCGGCAACAAATACACAGTTAAGGCCTCTGTCGGTCACATCCGAAAAATCTCGGACAAGAAGAAAACTAAAGACGGTCGGGAGTTGGAAATTAACGGAATTGACATCGAGAATGACTTTACTCCGCTTTTTGAGGTTGACCCGGCCAAGAAAAAACAGGTTTCAGAGTTAAAAAAGTATGGCAAAAACCCTGAAGAGATATTCTTTGCTACTGATAGCGATAGAGAAGGAGAAGCCATCAGTTGGCATCTTTCGGAAATCCTGGGAATCAAAGATAAAAGCAAAATTAAACGGTTAGAGTTCCATGAAATAACCAAAAAAGCCCTGGAAGAGGCAATCAAAAACCCTGTTTCTTTGCGAACAAATCTGGTTAATGCTCAAAGGGCTAGACAGGTGTTGGATAAATTAGTGGGTTACAAGCTTTCTCCCATTATTTGGAAAACCATGAGCAATTACAGGTTGTCAGCCGGTCGAGTACAATCCCCGGCTCTAAGACTGGTTTGCGAAAGAGAAGAGGAGATCAGAAAGTTTATCCCGGAGGAGTATTGGGAAATAAGCGGACTATTTCAAGAAGAAGAAGCCAACACCAAAGAAACCTGGGCCTTGACCAAAGAAGACCATAAAAAGGCCAACAAAACTTTGGAACAGAAAGATGTTTTTCAGATGACCAGGAGTAAGGGTCAAGAATTAAAAAAAATCACAAGCCGAAAACAGGTAGATACATATACTCAAGAAATCGGCAAACATAACGTGTTTCTAGTTGCAGAAGTGACTACCAGGCAAGAGACTCAACGGACCAGACCGCCTTTTACCACTTCCACCCTCCAACAAGCAGCCTCCTCTAAACTCGGCTACAACCCCAAGCTAACCATGCAACTAGCTCAAAAACTCTATGAGGGGGTAGACATTAACGGCGAACCTACGGCCTTAATTACCTACATGAGAACCGACAGCGTCAACCTCTCGGACGAAGCCGTTTCTCGCATAAGAAAGTATATTGCAAATAACTACTCCAAACAGCTACCAAGTAGTACCAAAAGATACAAAGGAAAGACTCGAAATGCTCAGGAAGCACACGAAGCGATCAGACCGACCAACCCCTTACTTACACCGCAGCAAATTCAAGGAAAAATCAGCCCTCAGTTACACAAATTATACAGCTTAATTTGGACTCAAACCATTGCTTGTCAGATGATTGATGAGAAAAGAGAGAGAGTTATTCTCAACTTGCAAAACAACCGAAAAGACGAATTCCGCGGCTCGATTGCCTGGACTACGGAACCCGGCTTTAAGCTTGTTACAGGTGAAGAGATCAAGCAAAAACCCGTCAAAGAGCTTCATAAAAAGGGTGAAACCTTGTACCTAAAAGACATCTTTTATTTCCAAAAAGAAACAGCTCCACCCAGCCGATACTCTGCTGCCTCTTTGATCAAAAAACTTGAAGAGTTGGGAATCGGAAGGCCCAGCACCTACGCCTCAATCATCAGCACCTTGTTGGACAGGGAATACGTCAAATTAGAAAAAAACAGTCTCAGCCCCACCTCGCTGGGAGAAAAGGTTAACCTACTTCTAACCGATAATTTTGAGTTTGTTACCAGTAGCGAGTTAACTGCCAACATGGAAAATGATTTGGATGAGATCAGTAAGGGAGAAAAGAAATATACACAGGTGCTCGGAGATTTTTGGGATACATTTAAAAACCAGGTTGAAACCAAAAGCAACCAGATTATCGGAAACAAAGATCGCTACAAAAGGACTGAATCAGGTATTTCATGTCCCAAGTGCGGTTCTAAAATGGATTTAAGGATCGGGAGGTTCGGGGAATACTACCAATGCTTGGAAGTTAGAGAGCACCAATTTCCCAAAAACTTTCGAGAGTATGAAGAAGCAAATCTCAAAAACCAACAAGAGTATGATTATCTGCTTGAGAAAAAAACCTGTGAAGAATGCGGCAAGCCTCTAATTGTCAGAACTTCCCGGAAGACCCTAAAGCCTTATATTGCCTGCCCGGATTACAAAGTGGGGAATAAACACACCGTAATTTCAATCAAAAGCCTCTTAAAAGACAAGGAACCGACCAAGAAACCCTAAAGCTTTATTCTGATTCCTCCTGGTTTATAGATTAGTTTCTTGTATAGCTAAGACAATATTTCTCGAGCTATACACCTCGCCGGGAATACAGTGAAAGGGTCTTTATAATACAGACTATCCCGTTTAAAGATTTCCACTTAATCTCTGAAGGACTCACTTCTTTTATGAGCTACCTAAAAACTCTTCCTTCTGCTCATTACTCAAAAAAATTGAAGAACTGAAATATCCTATTATTTACAAGTCAAGCTTTGGGGTGTGTTAAACTTCGATTGTTTGTCCTTTTCAAAAAAATTATCTTCCAGATCTTCTCTGTTGTTTTTATCGACAGAAACAAGGTAAAATAATAAACTATTGTTTTGGTTAACCCAAAATTGCTAAGTTGGAATCCGGTTAGTTTATAGAAAAAAGTTTCCGGAAATATTTGAGTGTATATCAGAATCAGAGATATAATGTTGTTGGAAACGAAGGTAAAGAAGTCTCCGATAATCGGAATTAGGCCTAAGATTAGATTGAAGGTGACAAAGACGCTGAGCGGCACCATAAAAACGTTGTTGATTACAGAAAAAATAGAGCTTTCTTCGGCGAAGGTCGCCAGAATCGGTAAAGTGAAAAGATATATAATCAACGACAGCCAGAAACCGGAGACTAAATGCATGACAATTCTTTTTTGCTTAATTCTGCTAAGCATAGCTTCCAAGTCTTGGGTAAAATATGCCAAAACAAAAGAAGAGATGAAAGACAGTTGATATGATTTGGAAAACAAAAATAGGGGATTTATCCACAACATACCCACAGCTGTTAATAATAAAACCTGTAAATATGACAATTTTCTTTGAAAAAAATACAGTACGAACGAATACAGAATAAAGCTAAGTGAAGCTCTGATAATAGGTGGCTCCAGGCCGGCTATCAATAAAAAGGACACGACTCCCAGACCTGTTAAAAAGACTCTTTTATGTTTTTCTATACCTGCGCTTAAAAGCAATCTTTCCAGAAAAACCAAAATTAGAGTTACTTGAAACCCGGAAACTACAATCAAGTGAGAAACTCCGGACTTATTGATATTTTCCCTGGTTTCTTTGGTAAAACTGATCTCATCTCCAATTAACAAGCCTTGATTAAAAGCCTGAACATCTTGTTTGTTCGATTCAAAGAAGGAAAAATGGTTTTCCGGGTTAAGGCTTTCTTGGACATGTTTAACAATCCTGTTTTTTGCCTTGAGAGGTAGGCAGAGAAGATTGCACTCTCGTTTGGTCTTGGATATCTCTTTAATATTTAATAAACCTTTGAGGCCCTTGGAAGACAAATACTGGTCAAAACCGGGATCATTCGCAGTAAAAATTTTTACCTCCGTTTTAACTAGATAAATTGAGTGAGGTTCGAGCTTTTCCTTGGTTTCCCCCAACCAAACGGAATTCTCTAACAAAACGGTGTATTGGTAGGAAAAAATATTCTCATTGTATTCACGGTCAATAATAAAAATTTCCACCTCTTTGGTATCATTTATTTGTGTTTTTTGATAATTATTATATGTGTAGTTTACATAGAAAGAGTTTGTTATAAGGGAAAAAATGATTATTATCCAAACTCCAAAACACGTGTTTTGCAATTTATTCTGGAACAAAAACCAAACCTTAAGAAACATGGTTTATGTTTTTAGTAAACCTTAATAGATATGTCAAGAACACACCGTTATAAGAACTCCATGAATTTTAAAAAACAACTTATTATCTGAATAAAGCAATTAATCATAATATTTGAGCTTACTTCTGTAAGTATTTTTTAATTATTTCTAGGTGCTTTAAGAAAACCTCAACTTGTCTTTCATTGTTATCTTTTATTTGTGCAGAGCTTGATTGTTCATCGTATAACCCAAATCTCAGGTCTAAAATAACAAGCTCCCAAGAACCGTCGGGTTTTACCATTAACTCAAACGGATCATCGTGCGGTAGAGTAATATTGGAATTAGTTGCCATCTCGCAATAATACCAAGCAGCTTTTTCAACCTCCGAAAATTGTGTGTCCATTATTTTACCAAAAAAATGATTTTCCAACCCACAATTACTCGGCAATCGACTCCTTCTTCTGCTTTTTAACAGAGACGATTAATTCTTTGAGGTTGCCGTATTTCAGAACATCGTCTACATCACTGGTTTGATATCCACTTCGATGGTCCTTAACCATTTTATAAGGATGAAGTGTATAGGTTCGAATTTGACTCCCCCATTCCGGACTAATTAGGTCGCCTTTTAGCTCTTTTTTTAAATCTTCCTTCTTTTTAAGCTCCAAGGCAATTAGTTTATTCTTTAACTGTTCCAAGGCAATTTCTTTGTTTTGCAATTGGCTCCTCTCGTTTTGACAAGTAGCACTTATCTTGGTTGGTAGGTGTACCACCCTTACGGCTGAAGAAGTTTTATTAACACTCTGACCTCCTTTTCCCGAGGCTGTAAAGAAATCCCAGCGTAAATCTTTTTCATCCACCTGAAAATCCCGATATTCTTCTTCTAAATTATTTGGGAGAACTTCCACCAAGGCAAAGGATGTTTCTCTGGTGTTTCCACTGTTAAAGGGAGATATTCTAATTAAGCGATGAACTCCGGCCTCTTCTTTCAGATAGCCGTATATCGGTCCGCCGGTTATCTCCAAGGTCATTGATTTGACCCCCCCTTCTTCACCGGAGGAGAGGGCAATAATTTTGTAAGTCCAGCCTTGTTCTTGGCAAAAGGCTTGATACATTGAAGCTAACATGGCGGCAAAATCCTGAGCGTCTATCCCCCCGGCTCCGCTATGAATTGAAAGAGTTGTAGAGTGCTTGTCAAAACGACCGCTTAAGAGTGATTTTAACGACAATTCCTGCAAAATCGGATCCGCAGCTTTTTCAAGGGCCTCCAAAGACTCAACATCTTCTAATTCTCTGGCAATTTGCCACTCTTCCATGTAATTTTGTAGGCTATTTATGGACTCCAATAAATTTTGAACCTCACTTAGTTTTTGGTTTTTGGTTTTTGCCCCGTTAGGGTCTGACCAGGTTTGGTTATCTAGGAGTTCTCTTTCTAAAGACTCTTTTTGAGATTTAAGCTGCTCTAAATTAAAAAAACTTAATATCCCTTGTACTTTTGATAGGAAATCACTCCCCTGAAGCTCCGTCATTAGAATCTTTTTCAATTATTTCCACATCCACTTGAGGTTTTACACCCGGAAGGGGAATCCCGGAATTCTTTTTATCAATATTTACAATGCCGGGATGTTTGTTAATAATCTCCTGTTTAGCTTCATTAAATTCACGCCCGGAAAGAGAATTGCCGATTTCTTTCTCATCTAGGCTCATAACAGGATAATAGGTATACTTAATTTGAATTTCCACTGTATTTTCAGGATTCTGGGGAAAACTCTGATCATACCCAAGCAAGCTTACTTCTTCTAAGGCTTCAATATGGATATCTCTTTTTTTTAAGTTTTGCTCAATAGCATTATAAGGAAGGAAAAAGTATTCTACCACCCTCTTGCTTTCCAAGCTTATTTTCGTTGTTTGGTCTCCCTCTTTATGAGAAAAGTTATCGACTATCTCATTTTCATTAATCCAGTTGCGATCAATTAGATTCTTTTGGGAGGAAATCTGGCCTATTTCTTTATTATAATCTGCCAACAGAAGTTCCGAGTTGGTGTTTAGTAGTTTTTGACGATCCTCCGAAGCTACAAATTGCTTAACTTCTATCGAAGGAACTGTTATTTCACTCACCGACTGAGCATAAAGTCTACTGGCGACGGTCTGATTTCTTAGGTTTTGTACTCTAAACTGAGTTCCTGAAGGTAACTGGTAATCATCACCTCCCCGCTCAGCTTTTACATTGGTTCTAATTCCTGACTCCAAAGCTGAATTGGCCGGAACATTGATTGTTTGAGGCAGCTTGGAATCATAAATATGTTCGTAGTACTTTCCGGTGTCTCTGTTCAAAATTTTAAATCTTCCGTTGCTTAGGTTAATACTTTTGGAAGCGGTATTTATCAAGACGATTTCTCCGACAGCTTCAAAAGAGGCGGGCCTATTCTCACTAAAGCCTGTGGTTTCTGCCTCAGAGAAGGTGTTGTAGGTTTGTTTTCTTTTGCTGAAATCCTGAATATCTAGAGTTAATTTTTCTTCAGCTGATTGAGTTCTACTCTCAAATTCTAGAGTATAAACGGTTGTAGGCTCTGCCAGAAACGCAAAAAAAGAGAAGAAAACAGCAAATACAGTGAGACCGGCAACCCCCAAAGAAGTAAGTTTCAATAAATTAAACCTTTTCGGCTTGGCGTTTGTTGTAGTTTGGAGTCGATCAAGGCTTTTTTTGGTATCTTCAATTTTTTTTAAGAGCTCATCCCAATCATCTTTTGAACCGGAAGACTGATTTTCTCCGTGTTCAGGATAATTAACTCTATCAATCATCAGATCTTTTTTATCAGATTTCTTTGTCGATACAGTTTTTTCATCAGAAACCTTGTGTGGGTGTTTAATTAATTTGTAATCTTTGTCAGAATTTGAATCGGAAGAGTTGTCAGGTTCATCAAAAGAAAGAATATCTAAAACACTTTCATTATGGGGTGTTGGGTTTTTCGGATCAGCATTGCTCTCATTTTTTTTCCCGTTGCCCAGAAACTCTCTTTTAAATGTATGAAAAAATTCGTTTTTTGAGTTTTCAACATCGCCTGTTTCTGAAACATTTTCTTCAATTACTTGGTTTTTATTTCGAAAATTTAGACTGTTTGTCAAGAAATCTGCTGATTCAGGGTCGGCTTTTAAATCTAAAGACTCTAATTTTGCTACCTGGTTATCAATGTTATTTGAATTGTCTGCCTGTACGACGACCTCGCTATTACGACTGCCCTGCGGAGGAAAAACTTGCTTTGGAGATGATGAAACAGAACTTACTACTACTAAGGGGTTTTGTCCGGCGGCAGATAGACTACTTTCTTCCGCTGGCGGCTTTTTGTAAGACAAACCTACTTCTTTAAACCATTCAATCAAACGACTGTTAGAGCTAATCCAAGTAATCGGTTTAGGATAATTTTGAATTTGATAACAAAAAACTAAAAATGAAACCTTAGAGTTAAGGTATAATGGGAGACTTTCGACAACTATCTCTACACCCTCTTCCCCTTTTAATTCTTTGGAGAGAGAGTCCAGTATTTCTTGCTTTTTGGTTTCTTTTCTGATTGTAATCATTTTCCACCTTGGTTTGTGTTTGCTAGTTTGAATTATGGCAGCGCTACGGGGAATCGAACCCCGGTTGTAGGAATGAGAATCCTAAGTCCTAACCACTAGACGATAGCGCCAATCATCTCCGGTTCTCCGGTGTCTATTATTTATAAGAAACCAAGCTAATGATCTTGTCAAGTCAAACAAAAAGACAAAAACCCCTTCAAAAAGTCATATACCCCGCAGTCTATTCCCTAAAAATTTTTTTGTACAACAAACTAGCTCCAAACAAATCAAGATTCTTCAGCCTTATATTATCTTCTAAAAAACAATTCATTTCCAGTCTAAGTAAACTGCAAAACACGTGTTTATGTTTTATTAATAAAACCACTATTTCTTTTATAAATCAAAGAAGCTCTCCAATATACATAAAAAATATACAGAAATTACATCGATTTATCTCCTACCGCCATTCTAAATATAATTATCAACACCTGTGGATATTTGACAAAACAATCAAAAAGTGAGTTTTCTTATACTTATCAGTGTCTTATGTCAATACAGAAAAGAATTAATGTTGGAATTTTGGGAGCCACCGGGATGGTGGGGCAAAACTATCTGAAATTATTGGAAAACCATCCCTGGTTTAGGGTAACGGCCTTGGCAGCTTCAGAGAAAAGTGCGGGAAAGACTTACGAACAAGCGGTGGAGCAGCGTTGGTTGATGGACTCGGAAATACCGGTAGGCTGTCAAAAGATTGAAGTTGATGATGTCAAAGATATAAAAACAGTTTCAGAGAAATGCCAAATAATCTTCTCTTGTTTTGAGATAAGTGACAAAAAGTTGATAAAGCAGTATGAAGAACTTTATGCCAAAGAAGGTTCTGTCGTAGTCTCAAACGCTTCAGCTAACCGTTGGACAGAGGATGTACCGATGATTCTACCTGAAATTAACCACAGCCATCTGAAGACAATCGACACCCAAAGAAAAAGACTTAACTCAAAAGGTTTTATTGTGGTTAAACCTAACTGCAGCGTTCAAAGCTATTTAACCCCGATCCACGCTTTAGAACAAGCCGGTTTTGAGGTAATTGAAATTATTGTCAGCACACTACAGGCAGTCTCGGGGGCTGGTTATCCCGGAGTACCCGGTCTAAGCATGATAGACAACGTTGTCCCCTATATTTCGGGAGAAGAAGAAAAATCTGAGAACGAGCCTCTCAAAATTCTAGGGACCGTAGATAGAGGAAAAATTTCCAACCGATCGAAGCTGAAAATCTCAGCACACTGCAATCGGGTTCCGGTTATCGATGGGCATCTCGCCTGTGTTAGTCTTAAGTTTGCTAAAAAAAGGCCCGACAAAGAAGAAATTCTCAATATCTGGAAAAACTTTTCCTCTAAACCGCAAAAGCTCAAGCTCCCCTTTGCCCCAATTACGCCGATTACTTACAAGCAAGAAGAAAATCGGCCCCAACCAAAATTGGACAGGAATACCGACAAGGCTATGGCCGTCACAGTCGGACGCCTAAGGGGATGCGGTGTCTTTGATTACAGATTTGTCGGACTTAGCCACAACACCGCAAGAGGAGCTGCAGGAGGAGGAATACTTAACGCTGAACTCTTGGTAGCTGAAGGGTATATTTTATAAATTAACACATATTATCAAAATGATTGTCACCTTGATAGGGATGTCCGGAGTGGGAAAAACCTTTTATTCTAAAAGGCTTGAAAAAGAGGGTTTTGATTACTATGGCTGTGATGACTTAATTGAGCAAAAACTTGAACCTGAGCTCAAAGCACTCGGATATTCCGGGATAAATGATGTGGGTAGGTGGATGGGGCAACCCTTTGAAGAAAGATATAAAGAAAACAGTGAAAAATATCTTCATTTTGAGAAAGAGGTTATTTCCGACATAGTTTCAAAGATACAGAAAAGTGATCTGAAAATAAACCTGGTAATTGATACTACGGGCAGCGTAATATACCTGGACAGCGATCTTTTAATGCACTTGAAAGAAAACTCGTTTGTCCTGTACCTCGACACTCCGGCTAAAGCTAAAGAAGAGATGCAAAAAAGATATTTCGAGGATCCTAAACCGGTGTATTGGGGCAGCTCCTTTCAGAAAATGCCGTCAGAAGACAATGTCGAAGCCCTCAAACGTTGTTACCCTTTACTTTTAAAAGAGAGAGAAAGAAAATACAAGCTCTTGGCTGACAATGTTCTTACTTACAACCAAAGGGGAGAGGAAGATTTTTGCTTAGCTGATTTTTTGAAAAAAAATAACCGTCAATGACAAACATCAATAATCAAAAAATATGTGTAGTTGTTAAATCAGACTCGGAAGAAGGTATTGTAGAAAGTCTTAAACAGATCCCCTCCTCAGTGGGTTATGTAGAAATCAGGTATGACTATTTGGAAGAGGGGCAGGATCTAAATTCTTTAAAAAGAATCAGAAAAGCGATAAATCAAAAAGCAATTTTTACCTGCAGACTTAAAAAATTCGGTGGACAGTGTATAAAAAGCCTTGATTATTGGAAGAGTGTAGTTCAGATGGCAAGCACGGCAAAATTCGACTATATTGATGTTGATTATCAACTAACTAAGGAGATTGATTATAGAAAGTTTGTAGAGTCTCTCGACTACGGTAAGATAATTCTTTCTTATCATAATTTTAATGAAACTCCGTCATTTCTCAAGCTAAAAAAAATTCTCAAAAAAATGAGTGGTTTTGATCCTGAGGTTTATAAGATTGCAACAAAGGTGAGTCAAAAAGGAGACGCGGACACTCTTTTAAAAATCCTTTTAAATAAGAAAAAAAAGGCTAAAATGATTTGTTTGGGTATGGGTAGGTCAGGAATCAAAACACGTGTTTTGTCGGTAATTTTAGGTGCAGAATTAACCTTTGCTTCACTGGATAAAGGGCAAGAAACTGCCGACGGACAACTAAACTTTAAAGAGTTAAGTAATAGAATTGGCAAGATCAACAGACTCCTTGGTTAGATTTAATCATTTAGTTAGTGTTTGTAATTACTCAATAAACACCGAACAGGCATCCGGACAATATCTTTTGAAGAAACGTACTTAAAAAGAGTCCGACTTTAAAATAAAAAAGATCGAAGGTATATTCCAAAGCTGTATATCATATATATCTATATATCTATATATATCGGCCCATACTAAACGGCAAGTATCTTTCCGGCGGTACTCTGGAGCCTCCAATTAAAATTTCAAAGTGAAGGTGAGGTCCAGTGGAGTTTCCGCTATTACCCATTAGTCCCACCACCTCTCCTTGATTTACTTCCTGACCTATACCTACAGTTACTGTAGTTAAGTGAGCGTATAAGGTTTTTTGATTGTTTTTATGAGTTATCTCAATATAGTTACCAAAGCCTGAATTACAAAAACTCCTAACATTATCTACACAACCGGTTCTAATTTTACTTACTGTACCGCTCTTTGCAGCTACAATAGGGGTTCCTATGGGTGAGGAAACGTCACATGCAGGGTAACCATGGCCTGCAGTACACCTTTCCACTCTACCTTTTGTGGGAAAAATAAAATCAGTCTCGGAAAAGACGGCACCGCTATCTACAAACAATTCTTCATTTTGAATATTATTATCAGAAGATTTTAACTTTACCAAGACCTCTCTTTGCTTTTTTAACTCCTCAATCCTCTGCAATCTCCGCTCTTCTTCCTGTTCCGCCTTTTTAACTGACTGAAAGTCGTCTACCGGAATCAGTATTTTTCCTCCTACTTTAAATACTCCTGACTCAGGGATATAGTCTTCATTGTTAATCGCCGCCAGTTCTTCCTGAGTAACTCCCGTAGATTTAAAAATTCTATAAACTTCTGCAATTTTAGCAGTATTCTCGTTAATTTCAAATAAATATCCATCAGTTTTGGGTATTTTTAATTCCTGTCCTTCCTCAAAAACAACTTGACTGACTTCCGATTGACTTAGCTCCACCCCATTATTATAGGCAATCGTTTCCGGAGTCACTCCATAGAGTATACTTATTTCCTTCAGGTTTTCTCCCGGCAAGGTCTTGTGAGTTGTAAACAAGGCTAGAGCCGATCCGGTCTCTCTCACTTCGGGGCTAATAGAAACCGCATGAGTATCTGCTTGGCCGGAAGAGTGAACTACAGGCACTGCTGAATTGTAGGTGTAATTGTCTACAAAATTGTAGAAGAAGTTTTTTTCTGCAACATTTGAGTTTAGATTTACAAGTGTCAACACAATTAAAAACGAACCCACTAAGCAGGCCAGGTAAAATCTTTTAACAACTCTGTAAAAATCATTCACCATCTTTTCTAACTCAACCAAGAAAAATCTAAAATCAATCTTTTTTTCGAGCCACCACAAACTTCTGGTGTCGGGGTCTAAAATTGTTGCAATCAAGTCTTCCACCTTTTTCTTAAACACTTCGAAGCCTGAAGGCATGCCGGACACTATGTCGTAAAAATTAAGGGTAAGTAAGTAAGATTGATATGTGGCGTTATTAACTATCTCACTAAAGAAACTTAACAAACAAACAACAAAAACTCTACTGGCAAAAACCACGCTTTCCGCCCCTTCAGCAGAAAAAGTCACCACATCCACATCTCTTCTGTTGTTATAAAAGGGCAGTATATCACCAAAAACCTTCTCTCCTACAGTAGAAGATTCAATTAAAATAAAATTTTGGGAGTTTCCCTTAATCGCGTTTTCAAAATTTCTGTTCTGACCTTTAAAAGTCGATCTTGATCTGTTATTTTTCAATATATGAGAAACCATACAGGTCTGCTTTTTTAGCAATGAGGTATATCTTATAACATCATTCGCAGGTTGTCAAATAAAACCAACATTCCAAACCCTAAACCTCTTCTGAATTATCACCGGCTGTGCTTGAGGGTTTATCTTCTTCTTTTGTGTCACTGTTCTCTGCTGTTAAAGCCGCCCTGGCTCTTTTTAACTCCTCTTTAAACTTAGCTACGATATAATCCCTTACTTCCATCATCAAATCCCGGTTTTCATAAAGATACTTCTTTGCATTCTCCTTACCCACTCCCATTTTCACAGGCTCCCCTTCACCGTAATTCAGATAATAGGTGTTTCCTGTCTTAGAAACGATGTTATACCCTGAACCGATATCGATAATCTCGCCAGACATGGAAAAAACCCCCGGCTCTTCAAACATCATATCAAACTCCACTGTTTTGAACGGAGCAGCCATTTTGTTTTTAACAATTTTCACCCTGACTCTGACTCCCACATTATCCGCCCCTGATTTTAAGGTACCTACTTTCCTTACATCCAGTCTTTGTGAGGCAAAAAACTTTAAAGCCTGCCCGCCCGTGGTTGTTTCCGGATTGCCGAAAGCCACACCGATTTTCAACCTAATTTGGTTAATAAAGATGACTACGGTTTTTGACTTTGAAATAGCTCCTGTAAGCTTTCTTAAGGCCTGACTCATCAACCTGGCCTGAACTCCCATCTGAGCATCGCCCATGCCTCCTTCTATTTCAGATTTAGGAACCAAGGCTGCGACTGAGTCAACCACAATCACATCAAAAGCATTAGATCTCACAAGATTGTCTACAATCTCCAAAGCTTCTTCTCCGTTACTGGGCTGAGAAACATATAAGTCATCTATATTTACTCCCAATTTTGCCGCCCACTCAGGATCCAGAGCGTGTTCCGCATCAACAAAAGCACTAACACCCCCTTTTTTCTGAGCTTGGGCTATAGCAGATAAAGCTAAAGAGGTTTTTCCACTGGACTCAGGACCGTAAATCTCCACTACCCTTCCTTTAGGAAAACCACCCACTCCAGTTGCCAAATCAACAGACAAAGAACCGGAAGATACAACTTCGACATCTGCATCTGCAACTTCATTCATTTTGAGAATGGAGCCTTTTCCGAACTCCCCTCTAATCTGAGAGACCACTAGCTCTGCCATCTTCTTCTTTTCCGACAAGCTTTGCTCCTCATCGCCAATTTGCTTAGTTGAATTTTTTTTAGCCATATACTTTCGGTTGTAATATTTTATCGTAAACTAATTATGCCTTACACCAGAGACTCTCTTTTGTCAAAAAACATGCTCTGACAGTACAAGAGACCTGGTCCCTACAAAACTTTCTGTAAATTAATTTTAAACATTTTAAAACTTTTTTTGTTTGAAAAATTAAATCTTTTTTAAATTCTAAGAAACAATCAATTATATATAATATAAAGGAAATATTAAGTAACAATAATTATTTTGTTGATAAGTGGTATAATTTGTGGAGTATTCAGTTTTGCCTTGGTTTGTTGGTCATAAAATTGTTGCTGCAGGTTGTGTATGAATTGCTAGCTTTAACAAAGTTGTTGACAATTTAGAGAAACATTATTCTCTTGTTGTGTATATGTTGATAACTAATTATTATGTTATAAACAACTTGATCACAACATATGAATAAAATATTATCTTTTCTCACAAGCTCGACAGTCATTTGTCTGATTTTTGCTTTTTTACTTAGTCTTCAAGCAAAGGCTTTGAGTGACACCTTTGATCCCGGACTGGTGATTTCGGATGAAGACTTTACAGGACTCCCTTTGTCTTACAGCTCACCTGAAATGATACAGTCCTTTTTGGAATCTAAGGGAAGTTTGCTGGCAAACTACAAAACAGAGGTTTCTTTTGAGTCTGATGACATAACCATAAACCCAAACACTTTTCCTCATCACCCGCCTTATTTAGTACCTTATCATATACTCGAATCCTATAAGGGCAGAGAAATGAGTGCAGCGGAGATTATATGGGCACTTTCAAGGGAGGATCTACCTAACGGATGTGGGATAACCTACCAAGATGTTTGTGTCAATAACAACCAAGAACCTCTTAACCCGGGTTTTTTGTTGGCCATGATCCAAAAAGAGTCGGGCCTTGTTTATGGTGCAAATTCTCGGTTGGAGGTTGATTCTCCGGAAGCCCGGTGGCTTTTGGATAGAGTTGTTGGTTATTATTGTTTTGAGAACCCAGACAAAAGCAAGTCTTGTTACGATGAGAATCCTAACTGGAAGTATTTTAAAGGGTTTTTTAGACAACTTTACTATAGTGTTAAAACTTTGAGAATAAATAAAACTAGGTGCGATTTAGGTGGAAACTACTCAATTCGGGCAGGTAACACATATTTTACCGGAAACACCGTTTATATTAATAACCAGCCCTTGTATTTAAAAAACGGCATTACATGTAGCCTGTATGCTTATACTCCACATCTTCATTCTCAGAATTTATTGTATAACATATTCAAAGATTTGAAAATTGATCAACGGTTTTTACCTCATAAAAACTACCAACCTTCTCCTGCCATACCTCCCAAAAGTGGGCCTTACTTGGTTATACCGCCTAAATCTTGATGGTTGTCTACATGGTTTCTTATCCCGAGGAGTTCCCGGAAGACAGTTTTTTTAGGTTGGTTGACGATCAACCCGTTTTAGTTTGTTTAGACTATTTGTATTTCGGAAAAACACTTAGAGACTTGAAAAGGCAATATGAAAAAAATAAATTTCTAGGCTTAGTTTCCGGTGCTCTTTCGTCAATAAGTAGGTTTGCTCCTTTTGTCCCGGAAGCTGTGGTAGAAATACCACCAAGTCTGGGCTCAAAAACAAAAAGAGGGTACGATTTAAACAATTTTTTTTCAGAAAAGATTGCTGTTACTTACTCTACCAAGAATCTTAAAGTTTTTCATTCTTTTTCCAGAACTCAACAAAAAGAGCTTTCTAGAGTTCAGAGAAAGGCAAGTCAGTCAAACCTTGTTGTGGATAAAATGTGGATAGATTGTTTAAAACAAATCAACTCTATTTGGGTTGTCGATGATGTCGTAACCACAGGTTCAACCATGAAGCAGGCTTTTATTTGTCTAAAAGAGGTTAATCCGGACCTAAAGCTGTTTGGAATTGCTGTTTGCGGAAAAAGGTTCTAAGACCTTGCAATTTACTTAATTTCTTGATATACTTAACTAGTATGCCTTTACGTAAAATTGTTGAAGGGGTGGAAATCGGTAATCAATCAATCTCTCAAGAACAACACAACCACATAAGAAACACTGTGAATGAGTACAGAGACGGTTTCTTAGTCCTAAACTCCTTACCCAAAAACACAATTACATTTTTCGGTGGAGGTAGGGAAAAAAATAAAAGTCAAACATATGTCTTAGTTGAGCAAGTTTCCTCTTATTTTGCTGAAAAGGGTTGGGGTGTGATATCCGGTGGCGGTCCGGGAATAATGGCAGCAGCAATCAAAGGAGCAAAGAAATATAAATCTAAATCTATCGCCTTTACAATAGACATAAAAAATGAAGAGGTGGTAGAAAAAGCCGATATTACAGTCTCTTTGAGCCATATGTCGGTACGAAAGTATCTACTCAGGCAATCTGACGTGATAATTACAGCTCCGGGAGGGCTTGGAACCCTGGATGAAGTGGTGGAGCTACTAACCTTGATCAAGATAGGGAAATACCCCCAAAAGAAACTGATATTTTTAGACAAGAACTTTTGGCAAGGTTTCCTTGCTTGGCTGTCTGAAACAGTTGTTAAAGAAAGAGAGTTGGTGGATAAGAGTGTTTTTGATTGCTTCAGCATCGCTGATTCATTAGAGGAAGTAAAAGAAATTATTAAAATATAGAATATTATGATTCGAACAAAAGAGAAAGTGGGTGGTTATTTTTTAAAGTTCTCTGCTCTGGTGTGTCTTTTTTCTATCACAACCTTTGGTTTTTTTCTGTTACAAATAGGAGATTCTTCAGCCCAAAAAAAGGAGGGTCTATATAGTGCGGATCAGGTTCTTTTAGAGGTAAACAAAAAGAGGACAGAGATCGGCCTGAAGCCGTTGATTTTAAACAAACATTTAATTGAAGCTTCAAAGGCTAAAGCCGGAAGTATGAAGGAAACAAACTATTTCTCTCATGTAGATCCGTACACCGGAAAAAAGTGGTCTGATTTTATAAAAGAGTCCGGTTATGAATATCTTGAAGCTGGGGAGAATCTGGCTAACGGTTTTGGTACGGTAAAAGACATGGTTGAGGCTTGGATGAAGTCTCCTTCGCACAAAGAAAACATCTTGAATAAGAATGTTTCAGAAACAGGAGTGGGTGTCATATCGGGCAAGCTCAATGGGTTTTCTACAGTATTTGTAGTTCAGGTTTTCGGCGAGCAAGAGAGTGATTATGGAATTCTTTCAGAAAAGCTCGATCTAGAGTATGAAGATGAGGTCGGCTCTCTAAAACAGGTTTTTATAAAAAATAAGGAAGAATAGTTTTTTCAGCAGTTTATTGGCCACCTTAACAAGATTCTGCGGTTTCTTTGTATTTCAAAGCAAATTTTTGTAACAATTCTTTAAGGTCAGTGAAATTATCAAATATTTCTCCTTGGTGGTCTATAATTACATTGAGGTGTCTTATGATTTCAATATAGTTTTCTTTTGAATTATCAGTAACATCGTATCCGTCCATAAGAAGCCTGGTAATAAGGTTTTTTTTACCCTGAACAGGGGTTGTTATCTCTATAATCGGCTCCAAAACCCAACACTGCAGATTTTTGTTGCGGCAAGAAACTTTTTTCCTAATAGATTCGCCGTAAACCAACAAAAAGGCTATGGTAACAAGGGTTTTAGGGCTACTTAAAGAATTTTTCAGAAGCCGACTTTCCTTTGAAGTTAAACTATTTATAATTGAATAGGTCGGTTTGAATTCTTTAGCTTCCATCTTGTATACTAATTGAGTTATATCTCCCGATGTTTCAAACTCGGATATTTTTTGTAGTATTTCTGTTACCTTGTTCCAAACAAGGTCTATATGTGTGCCGGCAGTATGTCTTCGCAGCAGTTGAGAGCTAGGAGTGAATACTGCGTTATCCAGGTCAATATTTAAAAGATTACAAACTAAACTTCTGGTTTGAAGGAAAAATTTTGAGCCGAAAACTTCAGAAAGAGTTTTTTCTCCGGCAATACCTGATCTTTCTCCTCCAAGTATCGTTGTGTCAATAATCGGAGTAGTTCGAGTTTGGTGTTGTTTATTGAAAGATAGAATAGTCTGAGCAGCGATGATTGTGTTGCGGTCCGCTGTTTCAAAGTCGTCGTGAAAATGAAGTTCGCAGGAAGATGGATTTACACCTGATTTTTTGGCTAGGTTTAGCAATAAATATGTAGTTTTTCTTACAGTTTCCTCTTTTGTTGCAATTCCTCTGGTTTCCGGTATGCTAATTCTGGAAACATTGTTGTTTTTTAGGATTTGAAGGAGGTCTTGATATACACTTAAAGCTTTAAAAAACGGCGACATTTTTTCTATACTGTGGAGATTATCCAGTCCGGTATAAACTAAACTAAAAATATGTTCAATTCCAACGCGGATGTTCTCTTCAGGAAATCCATTTTTTTTCAATACTAGTAAAATTCTAATAATTTCCTTTGGGTCATATTTTTCAATTCTCACAAAGAACTTAAGGATAATAGATTTTTTTTCTTCTTCTGAAAAAGACATTATAGTTGGAAGAGCTTTTTCCAAAAAATTTATTTTAGCTCCCAGGTGGAGACCTGCGATACCGCCACTTTGTATTATTGACCTAATTAGCTTTTGGCTGTAGTTTTGGTTTTCAGGGTCTATTTGACCAGGTCCGTTGAGTTCTACTAAGAGTTTTTTTTCTAAAGGGTTATTTTGTATTGATTGGCTGAATTCTTCAAACTTCTGTTGACTTGGAAGGCTCTTCACAAAAGGACTCTGTAGCTGTTCTCGAAAATTAATCTGGTATTCTGCATCTCTCTTAACCTCCTCTTCACTAATTGTCGAATTATTAGGAAAACCTGCGGTATTGCTTCGAACAAACTCTAAAAATTCTTCTTTGTTCAGGTGCTTATGGTAAAATTGATTTTCAATATTTCTCTCGGATAATATTTTTTCAACTAGATCAGTTGCTTTAAGAACTTCGACCGGTTTCAAACCTGTTTGAGTTTTTCTTGTGCCGGTTTTTTGCTGACCTAGATCATCCACTTGTACTTTTATAGACATACCGCTTAAGGTTAGTTTTTAAAAAAAAACCTAACTCTGAAGTGGTCAAAAAATTAAACATTATGTACGAAAAAAATGTATATGTTAAAAAAACAACATAATCAGTAATTAAACCCTATCTTGCTGAAAAAAGATCAGGTTTTTCAATGAACTTTCTACCTTTAACCGTTAATTGTCTGCCGCTACTATCTTTGGCAATGTATCCCAAGTAAATTAAATAAGGCTCAACTACCTGCTCCAGAGTTTCGCTGTCTTCAGACAAAACCCCGGCAATGGTTTTAAGCCCTTTTCCTCCATCCAGTAAATTTTGCAAATAGGATAGATCCGTTTTTGTAAGCCCGTTTTCAAATACTCCCATTTCTGAAAGCAGATCTTCAGCCGTGTCGTAATCTACGGTTTTAAGCTTTTTCACTATTTTTAGATCCAAAATTCTTTTTAAAAGGTTGTTGGCGATTCTTGGCGTGCCTCTACTGCGATTGCAGATTAATTTGATGGCTCGGTCATCAATTTTTAGTTTAAGAAGGTGGCAGTTTTGTTGTATTAGCTCTATTATTTCGGAGTCGTTATATTGCTCTAAACGAAAAACTGTCGGAAACCTGTCTTTTAACGGTTTGGATATTTTTCCAAGTTGAGTAGTTGCTCCGATAACCGTAAACGGTTCCAAAGTAATACTGGTAGTTGTTAATCCTTGCCCTTTACCAATAACCAAATCAACACGTCTATCTTCCAATGCAGTGTATAATGCCTCCTCTAGGGGCAGTTTAAGTCTGTGGATTTCATCTATAAACAAAACCGTGTCGGGTTCCAAATTAACCATCAGGCTGACGATATCTCCTATCTTTTGTAAGCCGGGGGCACTGACTACACGAAAATTTACTTTTAATTCTTTGGCAATTAGCTCGGCTAGAGTGGTCTTTCCCAGACCTGCTTGTCCGTAGAGTAAGATGTGTTCCGGTAAAGCCTCTCTTATTTTAGCAGACTCTAATATTAGTTGAAGCTGCCTGGTAACCTTGGTTTGACCGATATAATTATCCAGGGATCTTGGTCTAAGGTTGTTAGTTCCCTGATCTCCGGGTTGACTACTTAAAATATTAATGTTGTCCACAGCCTGACTGATTTCCTCTCTTGAGGAAGTTTTTTTTATCTTGGTTTTTTGATTTTTTTTATCATCACTGGAAACAATCATGTCTCTTTAAAAAGGCTATCATCTTTGTTTTGTCAAATATCTGCCTAGGTTGTAGAATAGTCTGGTAATCAGCTTTGAATATCCTACCCCATCACCATTTGGATTTATCGGTCAGAGGTTGAATTTAAACAAAATCAAGAATGTGATTAAGTTTCGATATCGTGGAAGAGACTCTCTGTTAGGAATTTATTAGACTAAGAGGTTTGGGCAAATTATATATGAAATATCTAGAATACAGATAAATAATAAACCTTTTAATCATTAATTTGAACACGGTCCTGCTTCCAAGTGCTTACAAACTGAAAGATGTGGTTTTTATATTGTTTCAGGAATATAAATCAAACATAAGCTTTTGCTCCAACCCAAAACGACCCTTGACAAACTTGCTTTTCTGTTTTACAACCAATCTCTAGCTAAGTTGAGAAGTTTTTATCGATATAATTAAATATGTCAGCGACTAAAATGCGAGTTCGAATGTACTCTTTTGATCAAAAAGTACTGGAAGATGCAGTAAAGAAATTGGTTCAAGTGGTTGTGAAATCCGGTGGAAAAATCTCCGGCCCTGTTCCCCTTAAGACTAAAAAGAAAATAGTTACCATTATGAGATCGACCTTTGTCTATAGTAAATCCAAGGATAAATTGGAGTGTCGTGTTCATAAAAGGTTAATTGATATAAACGATGTTAACTCGGAGGTTGTTAATAACCTATCCACCCTTACTTTGCCGGCCGGTGTGGATATTAACATAGAAACAACCGCTTAAGTTTTATGAAATATTAGTATATGATCGGATTTGCCAAAAAGATAGGAATGACCAGACTATTTGAAGACAATAAAAATGTGCCGGTAACAGTACTTTTGTTGGAAGATAATCGCATAGTTCAAAGAAAATCTTCAGAAAGGGATGGCTACAAGTCAATCCAAATCGGTGCTTTTACCAAAAAAACCAAGAAGTCCGCCAAAGCCAGGATTGGTCACGTCAAGAAACACTTGGAAAGAGAAGTCGACTTTTATTGTTTAGGTGAATTTAGAGGGTGTGAAATTCCGGAAGAAAAAAAGGTGATTAAGATTGATGACTTTGAAGAAGGGTCTTCATATAATATTAGCGGAATAACTATTGGGAGAGGCTTTACGGGAGTAGTAAAAAGATATGGCTTTGCCGGTCAGCCTTCCTCTCACGGTCATGACCACAAAAGAGCTCCCGGTTCTATCGGGGGTAGGTGGCCGCAAAGAGTATTGCCGGGTAAAAAGATGGCCGGAAGGCACGGAGGATCAAAAGTTACTGTAAGAAATGTGAAAATAGTCGCCGTCGATAAAGAAAATGGACTACTTTTTGTTAAAGGATCCGTGCCCGGTGCTAACAATAATTACATCAGACTTGAAAAAATAACCTAGAAAAATGTCTTTTAAAATAACTGTTTTAAGTGAGAGAACAAAGAAAGTTGAAGCCTTTGAATTTTTGGCAGAGTATAAGATTAGGGTGAATTTGGTGGCCGAGGTTATTCGTTCGGAAATGCTTAACCAGAGAACCGGCAATGCTCATACCAAAAATAGAGGGGAAGTCAGAGGAGGTGGAAAAAAACCTTGGAGGCAAAAAGGTACCGGTAGAGCCAGACACGGGTCAATTAGGTCTCCTATTTGGGTTGGAGGCGGAGTAGTTTTTGGTCCAAGAAATGAGCGTAACTGGCATCGGAAGATCAACAAAAAAGCTAAGCTCTCGGCTTTAAAGTCAATTCTTAAAGACAGACTAAGTGAAGAAACCGTTTTTCGGATGAATGATGAGTTTACTTACGTCAAAACAAAAGAGGCTCTGCCTGTTCTGGAGAAGTTAGAGTCGAAGTATAAAATTAAACCGGAAAAGCTTTTGCTGATTTATACTGCAGAGGAAAAAGACAGGCTAAGAGGCTTTGTAAATACCGGAGTTAAATTAATTAATGCTGCGAACCTAAAAATATACAAATTAGCGGCAACTGAGAATTATTTATTTACACCCCGCGCTTTAGAAATGCTCAGTCAAAGATTAAATAACCAAGAAAAATAAGATATATGCCTAAAATCACCCTTGTCCAAAGTGAAAAGTCCTACTTGCTACAGAAAAATAACAGGTTTATGTTAACTGTAGAAGGGGCTGCTAAAGACTTTAATAAGATCGAGTTTAAGAAAATTCTTCAAAAAAACTCTTTTAACGCTATTGATATCAAGGTAGTCAACCTGCCCTCTAAAAAAAAGAGGAGGACGACGGCCAAAGGTTTAATTCTTAAAAAAAGAAAGAAGAAATATTTAGTAAAACTCAAGGAAGGTGAAACCTTTCCCGAAGATAAAACCGTTGAATTTACTCAGTAAATATTGATTTTATTATGCCCAGATCACTTAAAAAAGGTCCATACTGCGATGAAAAGCTCATAAAAAAAGTCCAAAAATATAAGGATTCCGGTTCTACTGAAGCTATAGAGACCAGAAGTAGAGATAGTACAATTCTTCCTGACTTTGTCGGAGTTAAGTTTAAAATTCATAACGGTAAAACTTATATCGAAATTTTCGTAACTGAAGAAATGGTAGGTCACAAATTAGGAGAGTTTGCCAGAACCACATTTTTTAAGGGCCACGGAGGAAAGAAAGCCAAATAAAATATTAGAAGAATTTGAATATGTCCGAAATTAAAATATATAAACCTACGACCCCGGCCAGAAGAAAGACTTCCGTAGTAAAATATAAAGGCTTGATAACTACTGACAAGCCCTATAAGAAATTATTGACTAGAGAGAGAAAAAAGGGTGGAAGGAACTCAAGAGGGAAGATAACAGTAAGGCATCAAGGAGGTGGTAGCCGAAAGATGATAAGGCAAATTGATTTTAAAATGAACTTTGAGAAAGGTTTTAAAGTTTTAACTGTCGAGTATGACCCTAATCGGACCGCTCTGATTAGTCTGGTTTTGGATTTAAAATCCCAAGAAAAAAAATATATTTTATATACCAAAGGGCTTCAGGTAGGGGTTGTGTATCATAACGAGGGGGAAGAAGTTATTCCCGGAGCCAGAGCTAATTTGGAAGATGCACAAGTCGGAGCCTTTGTGTCCCAGATTGAATTAAATCCCGGTCAAGGGGCCAAGATAGTAAGGTCTGCGGGAAATTACGCTGTTGTTACAGCAAAAGAGGAAAAATTTGTGACTCTTAAACTTCCTTCCGGAGAAGTCAGAAAGTTCTTGGCCGATTGTGGGTGTATTATTAATCGAGTAGGAAACGAGGCTCACGGACAGGTTAGAATAGGGAAAGCCGGAAGAAAAAGAAGAATGGGTATTCGTCCCACTGTTCGAGGGAAAGTTATGAACCCCGTTGATCACCCCCATGGAGGAGGTGAAGCCAGAAATCCTATAGGTATGGCTCATCCGAAGACAAAGTGGGGCAAACCTGCTTTGGGAGTGAGAACCAGAAAAGACAAAAGACCTTCAAAATTTATTATTAAAAAGAGAAACAAGAAGTAACAAAGTTGATTATGAGTGATAAAAAATACCAAGCAAGTACAATCGTAAAGTATAGTCCTCGTAAAACCAGACTAATAATTAATGTGGTTAGAGGTAAAAAGCTGGACGATGCCTTTGTGACGCTCAGAAATATGAATAAAGGTAAATCCAAAAAAATACACGATCTTCTAAACTCGGCGGCAGCCAACCTAAAAATAGAACCTGCTGAACACAAGAGCTATATTGTAAAGACTATTGTTGCCGAAGAAGCCTATAAATTAATTAGGGTGGTTCCAAGAGCCAGAGGTTCGGCCTTTAGAATCAGAAGAAGATACGCTCGTGTAAAAGTATCCTTAGATAAAGTATAATTCTCAACTGCATTGACAAAATAGTTAAAATGTTATTATAGATAAAAGTTATGGGACATAAAATATCAGTCAATCTTTTTAGAGCCTACGAAAGACTTTCCAAAGTAGAAAACAACCCCAAAGATCCGGCCGGTTTGCAAAGGTCTGTGTGGTATGCCAATAAAAGAGGTTATTCAAAATTGTTGTTGCAAGATAAGGAGATTAGAAAATATTTGGAAAACCAGACCAGATCTGCCGGATTAGTACAATGTGTTATTAAAAGATATGTTCGACGTGTGGAAATTGTTCTTTACGTCACCAAACCAGGTATCGTAATAGGGAAATCAGGAATAAGCATCAATAAATTAAAAGACGATCTGGTCAAAAAATTTAGCTTGCCAAAAGATTTAAAAATCAATATTGAAGAGTTTAAAGACCCTAATAAATCGGCCAATGTTATTGCCAACGAAATTTCGATTGCTCTGAAGAAAAATGTTCCCTACAGAAAGCTGGTTAAAACTTTCATGGAAAGGATTAGATATTCTGGAGTTTTGGGGGCTAAAATAACTGTTAAAGGCAGGTTAAATAAGGCGGAAATTGCTAGAAAAGAGGATTTTACCTTCGGTAGTATTCCCAGACACACAATCAATTCTCAGCTCGATTACTCTTTGGTACACTGTAGAACATCAGCCGGAGTAATCGGAATTAAGGTTTTACTATATAAAGGCGATAAAATTACAAATTATACTTATTAACGAGATATGAAAGGAATAGTTCACTCGAATAAAATGGAAAAAGCTCTGGTTGTTACTGTATATGATAAAAAGTTTCACCCGCTTTATAAAAAAGCTTATCAAACTAAGAAGAGGTACAAAGTGGCCTGTAGCGACTCAAAAAAGTTTACCCTTGGTAGTTCAGTTGAAATTACAGAAACACGACCTATTTCCAAAACCATAAGATGGAAAGTGATAGAAGATTAATTTAAGTATTGTTATGCTCGCTCCAAAAAAAGTAGTTCACAAAAAAGTATTTAATAGATTCGGTCAAAAAAGAGCCGGTATGAGAGAAAGAGGTTCTTCATTAGCCTATGGAGAGTACGGACTAAAAGCTACTACTTCTTCATGGTTAACAAGTAGACAAATTGAAGCTGCCAGAAAAGTAATAAGTAGAAGGTGTAAAGTTGGTAAGGTATATATTCGAGTCTTTCCTTCAAGGCCGGTTACTGCCAAGGGGCTTAATATGCCTATGGGAAGCGGATCAGGATCTATTGATTATTTTATGTTCCCTGTTAAACCCGGAAGGATAATTTTTGAAGTTTCCGGGATAAGTGAATCTGTAGCAAGAGAGGCTTTTAGAATTGCCGGATGTAAGTTACCTTTTCACGTTAAATTTGTAAATGGTAAAGATATTAATTAAGCTATATGTTACAAGAGAGAAGTGTATTGAATATTGCAGATAACTCGGGAGCTCTAAAGGTTATGTTGTTTGCCGTAAACGGTAAAAATAATCAGTATTCTGTCGGAGTCGGTTCGATTGTTATGGGATCCGTAAAAAAATCTTCACCTAACGCCAAGGTCAAAAAAGGGCAGAAAGTTCATGTTTTAATTGTACGCACCAAGGCTAAAATTAATAGAAAAGACGGTTCTTCTATTAGATTTTCCGATAATGCTGCTATTGTTATCAATAAAGCTAACGGGGAACCTGTGGGGACTAGAGTTTTTGGTCCCGTAGCCAGAGAATTGCGAGAAAAAGATTTTAAAAAAGTAGTTTCGTTATCTGAAGAAGTATTATAATTATTGACTATGTCTATTGCCAAGATTCAAAAAGGAGATAAAGTAAAAGTCATGACCGGTGATCACAAAGGTACAATCGGACAGGTGGTTAAAATCAGTAAGCAGATAAAAAACAATAGACAGGTTATCAGGGCTGCTGTTTCCACTGTTCCTAAGCAAACCAAGTATCGCAGAGGAAATAAGGCTTATAATTTTCCCGGTCAAATGTATCAAATAGATAAATTGATCAATATCTCTAATCTATCCTTGGTCACTGACAAAGATGTTCCTTCGAAAATCAAGATTGAAGTTTCCAAAGAAGGTAAAAAGAAAAGAGCTTTTAAGAAAAATTCTAAAGAGGTGGTCAAAGAATCGAACGAAAAAGGCAGTGAAAATTTAACAAAAGAATCATCAAAAAAGGTAAAAAATAAATCGGATAAATAATTAATTTAGAATTATGAGTGCAATTAAATTGAGTTCCAAGGATTACTACTCTCAAGCCAAAGAAGAGATAAAGACTGTCTATCCCGAGAAGAATATTTTTGATCTACCGGAAATCGAGAAGATCAGTATTAATGTCGGAATGGGAAAATATGAACAAAAGCAAAAAAACTTGATTGAGCAGTACTTAGAGAAATTGACCGCTCAGAAGCCTAAGGTTGTGAAGAGTAGGGTATCTCTGGCGGGTTTTAAATTAAGAAAAGGAGATAATGTCGCACTAACAGTGTCTTTGAGAGGGAAGAAAGTTGAGGATTTTCTTCTTACATTAATTTATTTAGCACTACCCAGAACCAGGGATTTTAGGGGAACTAAGAAAACTTCTTTCACGGCAGATTATTCTTGTTATAGTATAGGAATTGAGAATGCCTCAATTTTCCCAATTGTAGGCTTTGGAACTGATGTTAATTTCGGTATGCAAATTAATATAGTATTTAAAAAACCTACCGAAGACAATATTGTTTTATTAGAAAAATTAAACTTACCATTTAAAAAATAGGAATTATGGCACGAAAAGCATTAATAGTAAAAGCAGAAAGGAAACCTAAGTACAAATCTAGGGTTATCAGAAGATGTAAGGTTTGTGGTAGGAATCACGGTTATATAAGATATTTTGATATGTGCAGGATCTGTATTCGGGAGGCTGCGATAAAAGGAGATTTAAACGGTTTTTTTAAAAGCAGTAAATAGATTAATTGAATATGTCTTTACAGGATTTAAGCAGCGACTTTGTGGCTAGAATCAATAACTCTCTCATCTCTCGAAAATCATCGGCTGAGGTGATTAAGAATAAAATGATAGTACAGATTTGCAAAAAAATGACGTCATTAGGGTATTTTGAAAGTTACGAAGAGAAAGAAAGAACAGTCTTGGTCAATCTCATTCCTTCCAGGATAAAAAACATCAGAAAGATCTCCAAACCGGGAAGAAGGGTTTATACTTCCTACCTGGAACTGCCCAAAATTACCGGAGGGAAAGGAGACAACATTGTAACTACTTCCAAAGGGGTAATGAGCGGGAAGGACTGTATTGATAATAAAACCGGAGGTGAAGTCCTGTTTCAGGTTGTGTAAACAGACTTAGTCTTGACAAATATTAAATTTGATTGTTAAATAGTTATTTCAAACCTAGATAGTAAAATATGTCCAGAGTTGGCAAAGAACCAATCAAGATTCCCCAGGGAATAAAAGTTGATTATGATGAAATATCACGAAAGGTAAAAGTGACTTCTTCAAAAGGAGAGTTGGAATATATATTGCCGAAATCAATCGGTTATAAAGTGGAAGATGATTCAATTAGCCTGTTTATCAAAAAAGAAGACAAAACCGCCAAGGCTATGTGGGGAACTGCCAGAGCTATGGTTAACAACATGATACAGGGTTTGACCGAAGGGTTTTCCAAAGAATTAGAATTGAACGGCGTGGGTTATAAGATGGAATTGAAAGATAAGCTGATTATTTACATCGGTTATTCTCACCCTGTAGAAGTCAAAGTGCCTGAATACATTACATTAAATCTTCAAAAAAACGTTTTAAAAGGAGAATCAGTCAATAAAGAGTTGCTTGGTAATTTTTTTGCGAATATTCATAATCTTAAGCCCTGTGATCCTTATAAACAAAAAGGCTTTAAATATCCGGGTAGATATTATCAAAAGAAAGTGGGTAAAAAAACTAAATAGTTTATGGCTCGAAAAGAAATTAAACGAAGAAGAACTAAAAGATCAATTAACTACGATAATTATGTGGTAGTTATTTCCAGATCAAATAAAAACATAGCCGCACAAGTGTTGGAACCTAATTCAAAGAAAACTGTTTTTTCGATAAGCTCAAACAAGTTGAACAAAGTAAGTAAAACCGAAAAATCAGAGAAAATCGGTCAAGAAGTGGCTAAATTTTTAAAAGGTAAAAAAATCGAGAAAGCTGTTTTTGATAGGAACGGATATCTCTATCACGGGAGAGTTAAGGCAGTGGCCGAAGCAATAAGAAAAGACAAAATAATCATCTAAGAATTATGGAAAATAACAATAACACTGAATCTCAAAAAAACGGAAATACCGGATTTGACAGTCGGAAAAAATTCTCCAGGCCTTTTGGTCAACGGGGTTCTTCGGGGGGTGGTAGATATCCTGATAAAAAAGGGTTCAACAACAAAAAAGGAGGCAGAGGCGGCAAACCTTTTTCCAAAGGACAAAGAGACAGAAGGAACAACGATAATTTTCAAGACTACGATAGCAAGGTTATTGATGTAAAAAGAGTTACCAGAGTTTCAAAAGGAGGTAAAAGAATGAGATTTTCGGCTTTGGTTGTAGTTGGAGACAAGAAAGGGCGAGTGGGATTCGGTATTAAAAAAGGGTTAGATTTTCAGGATGCAGTAGCTAAAGCTACCAAAAAAGCCAAAGAAAATATGATCAAAATAAAGCTTAATGACCAACATTCATTGGATTTTCCTTCAAAAACAAAATTTAAAGCTGTGGAAATCTTGCTCAAGCCTGCTACCCAAGGAACCGGAGTAATAGCCGGTGGTTTTGTTCGTCCGGTTTTGGAGCTGGCCGGAGTAAACAATATTTATTCCAAGATTTTCCGAAGTAGAAATAAATTTTCCGGAGTGCAGGCAGTTTTTAAAGCCTTAGAAACTTATAAATAAACAACTGAATATGTCCATTGAAGTTATTAAATCCATCAGACAAAGAACCGGCCTCCCCTTTAAAGACATCAAAAAAGCAGTGGACGAACTTGGAACTGCTGATGAAGAGGTGATTATAAAAAAGATGCGAGAGCAAGGAGTTCTTAAGCAGCAGGCTCGAGAAGGTAGAGTAGCCAGCGAAGGAGGTGTTTTTTCCTATGTTCATGACAACAATAAAATAGGAGTTTTATTGCAAATCAAATGTGAAACAGACTTTGTAGCCAGGTCTGATGATTTTAGACAGCTAGGAAGTGGTTTGGCCTTGCACATTGCTGCGATGCAACCTAAATTTTTATCGGAAGAAGAAGTTAACTCAGAGTTTATAGAGGAGGAATTGGAAATCGCCCGTAAGCAACTAATCGGAGAAGGAAAGCCTGAAGATAAATTGGAAATGATTTTAAAAGGTAAAAGGGCCAAAATAATCAAGGAAAACAGTTTGATCACTCAGGAATTCTTCAAAGATAACAACATCACTGTTCAAGATCTAATTGCTCAAGTGTCACAAAAAACCGGAGAAAAAATCGTGGTTGATAAATTTATTATTTACACTATTTAATTAAGCAAAAGAGAGTATGTCCAGAGTGCTAAATGCAGATTTAAGAAAGGAGAAAGGAAATAAAGTAAGGAAATTAAGAAGAGTTGATCAAGTTCCGGCAATTATGTATGCTAAAGAAGAAACTCCCGTGGCAATTAAATTTGATTATAACGAGTTTATTAAACTCTATCGGGCCATGGAAGCAGCCGGAGAGGAGCAGTTGGTGATTGATGTTCAGGGAGATAAAAAATACACCGTTCGCCTTCAAGACAGAGACTGTCATCCTGTTTCAGGGTTAACCAGACATGTTGATTTTTACATTATCAAATAATTAAGTAAATATGATTACACTTCAGAAAGTCGTTAAATCAGTTCCCAAAAAGAGAAAAAGGTTAGGTCTCGGTGAAGGCTCAGGTAGAGGAAAAAATTGCGGGAAAGGTCATAAAGGACAAATAAAAAGAGGAAAAGTAAGAATCGGTTTTGAAGGAGGTCAAAAACCCTCTATTCGCCGTGTACCTAAGTTAAAAGGCTTTAAACCGATAGTTAACAAACAACTCGCGGTAATTACCACAACGGTTATTAATCAAAACTTTGACGGTAAGGAAGAAGTTACTCTAGACACCCTAAAAGACAAAAAAATAATTTCCGCAAAAATTAAAGAAGTCAGAGTTATAAAGTCTTCCCCTCTTGACAAAAAAATCAAGTTTAAGGAGGATGAAATCTATCTCACAAAGGGAGTAAAGGCTTCTGCTTAAGGAGCCAAAACGGGTGTGTAGCTCAGTTGGTTAGAGCGTTTCACTGATAATGAAAAGGTCAGAGGTTCAAATCCTCTCATACCCACCAACTTTAATCTGCGGATTTGTATCGGTATTCAATAATTTTATATTTTTTTTATGATCTCAAACTACCAAATTAACTTTCCAGTAATCAAAACCCGTTTTGAGGAAACCAAAGATGAAAATACCTATAAGTTGGTTATAGAGCCGTTGTTGCCCGGATTTGGTTATACGCTTGGAAACTCTCTTCGAAGAATACTTTTATCCTCTATCCCAGGTTATGCTGTTACTAAAATCAAAATTAACAATACTACCCACGAATATCAAGGGATTGAAGGAGTTGTAGAAGATGTAATGGACATTATATTGAATCTCAAAAGATTAAGGTGTAAAATTATTACTGATGACGAAAAAATTCTTTTGAGGCTTAACAAAAAGGGCTCGGGAGAAGTAAAGGCCAAAGATTTTGAAAAAAACTCTCAAGCGGAAGTAATTAATCCTGATTTATATATTTGCTCTCTGGACAAGAACGGCGAGGTGGATATCGAAGTCGAAGTCTCCAAAGGAATCGGCTACTTACCTGTTGAGCAGATCCAGGATAAAGAAATCGGTACCCTATCAAACTTCATTAACGTTGATGCCCTTTTTTCTCCGGTAGAAAACGTCTCCTTTGAAGTGGAAAAAGTTAGAGTGGGAGAGAAAACCAATTTTGACAAGATTGAATTACTCTACACCTCAGACGGAACTGTTGACCCTAAAGAGATTGCCAATTTTACGTTTAACTTGGCAGTAGACCTTTTTCAAAAAATTCACTCCAGCTTTAACGCCGAAAAAGATTCCGCAGAAGTAGTTGCAAAGCAACAAAATACACCTTTAAAATCAAAACCCGAGGAAAACAACTCGGAGGATGAAATAGATTTACCAAAAAGGATTAAGAATAATTTAGAAAAGAACGGTATTACAACAAATCAACAACTCTTGGAAAAGAAAGAGGAAGTAAAAGATTATTCCGGAATTACCGAAAAGGCCTTAGTCACCATAACTGAATATATTGAAAAGATTTCAAAATAATCATTATGCCTGAAATACATTGGGATAAATTTCTTTCTTTGGATTATTGGTTGGAAGGAGTATCAGGTTCAGCAAGGTATACTCCGGTAATCTTGCCGGATAGTCCTTTCTTTTGGTTTTTCTTAGTATTTTTTGCCATGTTGGCAATTATCGGTGTCTGGATGAAGGTAGGAAGATATTATATCAATTTGGAGCATCCGCTGCAAACAAAAATACCCTTTTGGAGCGATAATCTACTGGCCATGGGACTTTTAGGTCTGTTCTGGTTTGTCCTGCGACAATTCGGAGTGCAGTTTTTAGGGGCTAGGTTTTGGCTTCTGGTAGGCTTGGCTTGGTTTGTTGTAGTTGCTGTTTTAGCTGCACGGTATTTTAAAGATTTTTACAATCTAGAATACCTATATTACAAAAAGAAGGCGGAAGAGAGGAAGGTCTCACCATAATTATTTCCAACGATCTTTTGTGAAGGGTTGTTTAATTGCAGATTCGTTGCCTGATTTTACAAACACAACGGCAAAAAATTAAACTGAAGAGATAGACATGGAGGCCATTTTAGAATTTTCGTCTATTTACTCCAAGTGTTATCCGAAAAGTTGGTATATGGGAACATATAGTCGATTCGAACATAACCTATACACCTGTCACGGCGAACTTGCTTCGGCATCTCTTGGAATAGATCCTGAAATAAATTCAGGATGACGTCGACTTTTCAGGATGATAGGTTGCAAATTCAGGATGATAACTTGGCAAGTGACGGAGAAATTTGGAAATGTCTAGGTTTAAGAGGGGACGGCTATATTATTTTGGTATGTCAATAGATTATTTTTAGTCACAAGACGGAGAATTTGGGTTGGAGCTTTCAAACATTAGTCAAGCAGTTGCCAAAAGTTTTAAATTGAGCAACTGTAGGAATAAATCAAATAATAATTGTATGGATAAAGTATTAATACTAGATTTCGGCTCTCAATTTACTAAGTTAATTGCTCGTAGAATTCGAGAATTAGACGTTTATTCCGAGATTCATCCTTTTGACTATGACTTGGAGAAGATCAAAGCAGATAAGGAGGTTAAAGCGATTATTTTATCCGGTGGACCAAGTAGTGTTTACGACAAGGATTCCCCTTCTTTAGATAAAAAGTTGTTGGAACTTGGCCTACCCTTACTTGGAATTTGTTATGGGTTGCAAGTAATTGGCTGTAATCTGGGAGCCAAGGTAGAAGGTGCTGATTCCCGAGAGTACGGGAAAGCGGAAATAAGCATAATTAAACAAAACTCAATTTTTTCCTGTTTAGATACTACGGAGACGGTTTGGATGAGTCACGGAGACCATCTGGTTACCCTACCGGAGGGTTTTGAATGCCTGGCTTCAACTGACAACTGTCCATTAGCAGCTATTGGAAATTCTGAAAAGAAAATATTCGGCATCCAGTTTCATCCCGAGGTAGCTCACACCCCTAAAGGCACCACAGTTTTAAAAAACTTTCTATTTCAGATTGCCGGTATTAAACCGGAATGGACGGTGAGTAATTTTTTGGAAACTAAAGTCCAAGAGATTAGAGAACAGGTCGGCGAAGTAAGGGTCTTGTGTGCTCTAAGCGGAGGTGTGGATTCAGCTGTTACAGCAGCCTTGATTAATAGGGCTGTCGGTTCAAAATTGCAGTGCGTGTTTGTGGATCACGGTCTTTTGAGATTAAATGAGCGAGAGGAAGTCGAGCAAGCCTTTCGAGAAAGCTTGGGTCTCAATTTGCAAGTGGTAGATGCCTCCAAGACCTTTTTGGACCTCCTGGCAGGGGTAACAGACCCGGAAAAGAAAAGAAAGATAATCGGTAAAACTTTTATTGAGGTATTTGAAAAGGAGAGTTTAAGACTGGGAGACTTTGATTATCTGGCCCAAGGCACCCTCTACCCGGATGTTATAGAAAGTAGTGTGGCCGGTAAATCAGCTGCTCACACAATCAAATCTCATCATAATGTCGGCGGCTTGCCGGAAAAAATGAATTTTAAGCTGTTAGAACCTTTGAAGGAACTCTTTAAAGATGAAGTTAGAGAATTAGGCAGGCAACTTGGCTTGCCGGCAAAAATAGTCCAAAGGCACCCCTTCCCCGGACCCGGCCTGGCCGTGAGAGTTATTGGACAGATTGACAATCAATCCCTGGAGATACTGAGAAAGGCCGATAATATATTTATCCAAGAGCTTAAAACCACAAGTAATCCGGAAACAGGAAAAACTTTGTACGAAGAGGTTTGGCAAGCCTTTGCCGTCTTAACTGAGGTGAAATCCGTGGGTGTTATGGGAGATGGTCGAACTTACGAGAATTTACTAGGCTTGAGAGCAGTAACCGCTAGTGACGGGATGACCGCCGATTGGGCCAGATTGCCATATAATTTCTTAGAAAAAGTATCCAACCGAATAATCAATGAAGTCAAAGGTGTCAACCGGGTAGTTTACGATATTTCCAGCAAACCACCTTCTACAATTGAGTGGGAATAGAATCGTGATTTATTGCTAATCCACATTAAATTAGACACTCCCAAATTTCACTTTTTTGAAAAGGGCGGTAATGCCAACCATCAAAAGGTTTTTTGAAAAGATTATCTAAATTAAAGGGGTTTTGCCGTATACATTCTATTAGTAAATTAACTAGACACTTGTTGTATGGAACTTTTTTGGTACAGTCGGTCCGAACATAACCTATACTCACTTGTCATGTCGAACCTGTTTCGGCATCTCTATAGTGATGAGGATGCCCTGAAATAAATTCAGGAACAACTTGGCAATTGTTCAGATGAAATAAAATTAGCTGTAGTCGGTTTGATTTGTGAAACGCAAAGACGGTCGATTTAAATTATACTCCCTCAAATATCCTGAAATGATTGCAAGAGTATGTTTTCCGATAATCAACAAGATTGACAAATCCTGAAAAATAGAGGTTTCTTAGCCTTAAGAAGTATGGAATTTCCTATTAGATCAGAATTGAATGAATTAACGGCTTCGGAGATCGGTGAGTTGATGGAGTCTCTGGATACCTGCCCGCTCAAAAATTCCGGGACCAGGGTGGTACATCCTGTGGGCGACGGTAGTAGTAAAATCATGCTTATCGGAGAAGCACCCGGGGCAAAAGAAGATGAGCAAGGGGAACCTTTTGTGGGTGCTGCAGGAAAGATACTGAATCAAGAACTTTTGCCGAGCGTGGGTTTGAGTAGAAAGAATATCTACCTAACCAACATTGTAAAATGTCGTCCTCCGGGAAACAGGGATCCCCTGCCGGAAGAAAAAGAGGCCTGGAGCGTTGTTCTTTTGGCAGAAATAATCAGCTTGAAACCAAATTTGATAGTATGTCTGGGTAGGCACTCCTTTAATTTTTTCTTTCCCACAGGGAGAATCAGCCAAGCTCACGGTCGAGTTTTGGATTTACAATTAACTGTCAAGAAGACTCAAAAAATACTACCTCTCTACCATCCGGCAGCAGCTCTGTATAACCCAAGTATGAAAAGTATACTCAAGCAAGACTTTTTGGTAATCAAAGATTATATTGACTTTGAGCCTACCACAATCACCGAAGAGATGAAAATGACAGGTTTAAATGCTTCTCCCCAAAAAGAAGAAAAACCGCAAAGAGAAGAGGAGTCAAACGGAGCCTTATTCTAACTCCGGTCATTAGGTTTAGAATTATGAGTTGTTTTTCATATCATACCAACTATATTGTTTCTGATTTTTCCCCTTTGATTAGAGATTTTTATGAAATATCAGTCTTGACAAAACACGTGTTTTGACTCTTCCTTGAAACAACAAAAACACCCGTTATGAATTACGTTACTTTTGATATTGAAACCTACAATCCGAGCAAACAAAACAAAATTGATACCGAAAAAATGAGGGCTTCGGTAGTGGGAGCTTACGTCAGTTGGATTGACGAATACATTGCTTTTTTGGAAGACGAAGTCAAAGATTTTTTGAACTTACTCAGACAATGTGATCTGGTAGTGGGTTATAATCATCTTTACTTTGATCTGCCGGTGCTTCAAAAATACTCCGATTGGGATCTAGGTAAACTTCCCGGTTACGATATCATGTTGGAAATTGAGAAAAAGCTGGGTTTTAAGCTCAAGCTGGATGATGTTTGTAAGGTTAATCTGGGAACCAAAAAGACTGACTCCTTTGAAAAGTACAAGCATTATTATTGGGAAGGAAAATGGAAAGAGCTAATTGACTATTGTATGAATGATGTTCGTTTGACTGAGGAGATTTTCCGAATGATTACCGCCACCCAAACTTTAAAATACAACGATTTGATTGAGATCAAGGAAGTGGTTTTGGATAAGCCTCAAAGCGGTAAAGTGGAGATAGACTTACAGACCGAAAGTATTTTTTAGTATGCGGGCCACGGAATTTTTGAAAGAACTAAAAAAACTTAACAAAGAGGATTTGGTTGAGATTAAGGGCATAGGAGACGTCCTAGCTCAAAATATCGAGGACTTTTTTAACTCGCCCAGGTATCAAAAACTCCTTCAAGGCTTTGCCGAGCTGGAAAACCAAGGAAACTCGTTAGACATTAGGTCCAACCTTACAAACCACGATCAAAATAAACTTCTCTCAAGTAAATCCGTGTGTATCACCGGCACCTTTGAAATCTCCAGAGACAAGATCAAGGAAACCCTTGAACAAAACGGAGCCAAAGTCACCAACACCGTAACCTCCAACACCGATTATCTACTAGTCGGAGAAAACCCCGGAAGTAAAGTTGATAAAGCCAAAAAAGTCGGAGTGGAAATAGTCACCGATTTAGAAAAATTTTTGAAGATGTTGCGGGGGTAGTTCTAAGCTCTCTGGTCTATGGATGCTCAGCTTGTCTCTTCAATATTCGGTAAGTTCTCAGGGTTTTTTATTTCTGTTGTCATAGTATATTTTATAGCTAACCCCTCTTAAACCTAGACATTTTCAAATTCCACTCCGTCATTTGCC
>CAYSWH010000015.1:0-35947 GCA_964434775.1 uncultured Candidatus Saccharibacteria bacterium
TAATATGAGCCGCAAGTAAGATTCCGGTCAAGAGGTAAACATCGGATAGCCCTGGAATGGCGGTTTCAATTTTTGACATAATGAGTGATTTCTTTTATTTTGCTTTCTATAACGACCAATATTTATCTATCTTCAAAACATAGCAAAAGTGTTTGATATTTTATGGATCTCAGAAATGGCGGTAAGGTAGTCCCTGGATATGATGAAGGAAAAGTCCAAAGAGTCAGTTCCAAGCCTCTGGACCAAGATTTGGAGTCCCTACAAAAACATTTAAATGAATTAAAAAAAGAACCTCACACCTCTCAAAAAAATGGCTTGCTAGCAAAGGTTAAAAACTTGAGTCGAAACAAAAAAATTATTTTGTCTCTGTCAATTGTTTTGCTTTTTTCTCTATTTACGATGGGGGCCTTGATGGCTACCGGTCTAGATAAAAGTTTTCTCAAAGCCGGAATTAACGGTTACGTTTACAACCATGAAGGGGATAAAGTTCCGGCCGTAATTTTTATTAACGGAGAACAGAAGCTTGAAACTTTTAATGGTTACTACGAAATTAATGATCTGGAATACGGCACCCACAAAATTAGGATTGAAACACGAAATTACGGCAACTTGCAAGAAGAAATTACTCTTGGAAGACTGGAGAAAAGAACAATTGATTTTACTTTACCCAAGGTGGATTTTGCGGAAGTAAGAGGAGAAATCCAATCTGAAGAGGGTCAATTAAATCGGGAAGAATTACAAGTTCTCGTCAATGAAGGCCCTGTGGAAGTAAATCAAAATGGAGTTTTTGTTGATAAAAAAGTAAGAATCGGCACGGTTAAAATAGAAATCAGATCTCCCAACTACATTGACAAGGTTTTTGAAACACAGATTAAACCCGGACAAAACGAATTAAGCATACCTGCATTAATCCCTGCTGTTGATCTCAAAATAACCACCCGAGACTTTCTCCGTAAAGAACCTATCAAAACAGCAACAATCAAAATCGGAGATACCGAGTATCTCACTGATGACTCGGGAATTGCTGAAATAGAGGATATTAGAGTACAGGATAAGCTAACTTTGGAAATTAGTAAAGATAACTATAATAATCAAACCGTAGAAATTAATCCTCGAGAAAACAATAAAGCTGATCTGGAATTAGTTCCGGGAGGAAAAATATATTATACCTCTGAAAGGGAAGGAAACAATCAAATTTACGAATCTAATTATGACGGAAGCGAAGAAAAGCCTGTTTATGTTGGTGTAGACAATGCCAGTAATGTTTATCAAAGTGGTAATCAATTGCTATTTTACTTGGACGGTCAACCCGGAGGCATTAGGCAGATATATGCTGTAAATCTGACGGATCTAAATATTAATAAAATAAGTAACTTGCAAGGAAATATTGAAGATGAAGAAAAGATCGTTGAAGAGTACCCTTTTATCGAATCAAATACTGTTTTATACACTGAAATAAGTAAAACAAAAGAAGAAGATCAACCTGCTCAAGCCGTAATCTATAGAACAGATCTAGACGGAAATAATCGAAGAGAAGTATTTAAAACCGAAGTCCCTCCGCAAACATCATTTAACTTTAATGAAAGCCTTAAGGTTTCTCAAAACGGAGAATGGGTAGTTTTTGCATATGAAAGATGGAAACAAGAGCCGGGAGAGCTACTTGAATCTAAGATATTTATTACCAAAAGTGACGGTTCAGGTTTAAAAGAAATTTATTCTCAAGACCAAACTTCCGGTAGTCAACTTTTGGGTATAACCAATGATGGCCGCTATGTTCTTTTCTTGCTTTATAAAAATGAACAAAGCACCTTACAAGTTTTAAACACAGGAACCGAAGAAACTCAATCACTCGGTAGCGTAAACCTTTTTCACACATATGTTTACATGGACAATTCTTCCCAAAAAGCCTACCTGAACATCCTTCAAGATTCCAACAACAATATTTTCGAGGTGGATTGGACTTTGGGTAAATTACAGAAAATCACTGAAGAAAATAGAATAAACCGATTTAAAGTTAAACCTGAAGAAAATTTGATATTTTTTGAAAATGAAGGTAAACTTTTGATAAATGCTACTGATTCGGATAACGGTAGCGTTGATTCCGGAATTTCCACTAACTTTGAGATGTGGCCGACTTCCAACAATATACAACTTGGGGTTTAATTATTGAGGACGACATTATGTCCAAACAGGTAAGTGGAAGAATTAAAGAAATGGTGAATATTTTTGAGCAGATACCTGACTGGGAAGACAGGTACAAAAAAATTATTGAGTTCGGAAAAAAATTAGACCATATGGATCCAGAACTGAAGACAGAAAAAAATTTGATTAGTGGTTGTCAATCACAAGTATGGCTACTGGCTGACTACAATAAGTCTTACAACCGCCTTAAATTTACGGCAGATAGCGATGCTTCGATAGTTAAGGGTCTGCTGTTTATTCTATTAAAAATATATTCCGACTCTTCCCCAAAAGAGATAATTGAAACCAAACCTGATTTCATCAGTAATTTAGGACTAGACGCTCACCTTAGCCCTACCCGAGCAAGCGGGCTTTTTGCCGTACTTAAACAAATAAAACTCTATGCCTTCATTTACCAAAAACAAAACGAATAACAAATAATATGAGTCTAAGAGGTCAAGAAAAAGAAAAGCTGACCACTCTACTCAAGAGAAGGCTAATTATGGTACTGATAGTCTTCAGTGTAGGTCTTTCTTTGTTTGCCGATAGTCTGGAGGTTCCATTGTCTATAATTAACAACTTAGACACCCGTTTGCATCAAAACAACTTCTTATTTTCACAATTAGAGACTATCTTTGATTCCTCTACTTCCACCAAAATTAAAGGCTCCTTTTTGGTATATGCCGAGCAAGAAGGATATTTAGTAAAAAACAACGGAGAAATAATTACACAACACCCTTACAACGGTTTTGCCTTTAACAAATCTTGTTTTGATCCTGCTGAAGAAAATGTTTGTCCGCAGTTTACCGGACCTACACTTAGCGACCTCCTTTCAATTCCTAACAATCCCGAAAAAACCAATGTTTTACTTTACCCCAAATACAATATCGAAGTACCGATAGTTTATTCTATCTGTGAGGATTTTTATGTTAATTGTATAGAAACACCTGAAAATGAGGTAAACACCGACACTTTGGACTCGTCCTTACAACAAAAGCTAGAAAACGGGATTGTGCACATCTATCACACTCCACAGCCCGGTGAAGTCGGAAACTCTTATATTGTCGGCCATAGCAGTAATTTTCTCAGCGTCAAAAGCCCCTATAATGAAATTTTTAAGCCTCTGGAAAGAGCTACTCAAAACGGAGAGGAATTTATTATCTATGACCAGCATGGACGAGAGCTTAGGTTTAACGTCTTTGATAATCTCGAAATTTGGAAAAATGAGGCTGAACTAGCCTACTATCCCGAAAAATCCAACCCGGAATTAGAAGGTAAAAGAATTGTAACTTTACAAACTTCAATCCTGGTAAACGGAGTTCCGAGTAAAAGATGGCTTACTCGCGGTGAACTGGTTTTGGAATAAAAAAACTAAATTGAAGAATAGTCTTATCTACATAAAACGAAACCCCCTAATCGATAGAATACATCTTACCTTTTTCTCTAAGCCACATACGATGCTCTTTGTATTCAGGCATCATTTTTTCTACCAAGTTCCAGAATTTTTTGGAGTGATTCATCTGTTTTAGGTGGGCTAATTCATGAATAATTACATAGTCGATTATTTCCGGCTTAACCATGATTAACCTCCAAGAGAAGTTTAGATTTTTTTTACTACTGCAAGAACCCCATCTGGTTTTGGCACTGGTAATTCTGACTTGATTGTATTTATAGCCGAATTTTTTAGCCAAAAAAGCCACTCTACTCTTCAGATACTTCTTAGCTTCCCATTTGTACCAATTTTCAAATTCTACTCTAGCCCTCGGCTGAACATTGGAATTCATCACAAATTTTTCGTTTTGAAACCTAACCCTTCCTTTTATTCCTGAAACTAGCTGCAATTCATACTGTTCTCCCAAAAACCAGAACTTTTCCCCGGCGATAAATTTCTTGGAAGGCGATAACACTTTGAAACTTAACATTTCTTGTTGCTTTTTTTTGATCCAGGAAGCCTTTTGATGGACAATTTCCTCAACTTTTCTGAGGTTCAGAGAATTCGGAGCCCTCACTACAAGCAAAGCATCTGTAGTTACCTGCAAACCAATACTTCGCCTCTTTGATCTAATTAAACGATAATCCATATTTTTATTGCTCACCGGAGCCCTACGTTTAGTCATATCTTTTTTGTTTTTATTTTGGGATTGAAAATGCTAATAATTTACTTTGAAAAATAATTCTAGTCAATACTAGCGTTTTTTCTTCTTTTTTTGCACGGTTTTTCTTTGAGAAGAGATTGAATTTTGACCCGAGCTACCATCACCAGAACGTCTTGGCTTTCCCCTTGGAACCTTCCCCGTATCAGTAACCCCTAACAACCCTGAAAAGTCGGTCGGTCTTTCATTCAAATCAAAACTAAGAGCTTTTTTTAAAAAATTTTCAACTTCCGGACTAAGTTGTCAAGCCCAAATCACTAAGTAGACTCTGAAAGGTTAAATCTAAGCTCATCAACCAAATAATAATTGCAACATTCGTTACCATGTATAATTCTTTAATATTAACACCTTTTAAAGATAAATCGCTAAAATCATCTTTAAACCTAGAACCCACAACTTTTGAGATGGCTAAGGAATTTTCTTTAATTCTTTCACTCAATTGCTGAGTCTCAGTCAAAACAGGAAGATTGCTCATATCTTCAAAGGGGTCTCCTCCTAATATCCAGAATAGGATTGATAAAGCAAACTTGTATATCTCCGCTTTGACAAGTAGCTCTTTCTTCTTCTCCAATGAAATATCCTCATTTTGATTAAGTAAGTAAATTGATAAAGTCACATCTCTTTGAGCAGAAAAATTTACCATCCTATCAAAGTTTTTTTCCACATCAGAAGCATCGGCTAAATTCACCCCCAGTTCTAAATCAATGAGATAAGCAGTTGGGCCGGTAAAATCAATCTGATAGTTTCCCGGTTTAACATCTACTTGAACCACACCTCTTCTCAGAACTTCTTGATGAGCTTTTGCAACGGCAAATATTACTTGGTTAATTCTACCAACTGTCTCACCACCATACTTCCCGTCACTAGACCTGACCGGGGAAACTCTTTCCATAGAGATGCCGGGAACTTTTGAAACTGCTATAAGCATATCGTTGTTATTAGATAGTTCATGTACAACCCTTGGAACAGAAGGGCAGTCTTTAAGAAGTTTCAATAGAGATGCTTCTCGTATCAACCCTTGACCACCGGGAAGTAGTAACGGAGCCGTTTTATAGAATACTCTATGTTTAGTATCTTCATACACATTCCTTTGCCTATCTCTTCTCTGTTCCCCTAAACGCCCTTCTCCAGTCCAATCAATAATTCCTTCCTGCATATCTAAATTTATTTTTGCACAATTTTCATTTTTTGTCACCGGGTTTGGTTATGGACTGTACGAAATTGATAAAGTAAGTTATAATAAAAGAGATAGTTAAGTCTTATCTTATAAATCGCATAAGATAGATCAAAAAACAAATATAAATAATTTCTGTTGAACATGGTTAAAGCTAAATGGAAGAAAGAGGAAGCTAGAAAGGTTTGGGATTACTGGTACCCCATTGTCTACGGTTTTTTTTACAGGCGATTAAACGATCGTCATTTTGTAGAAGACCTAACGGCAAGCACAATTAATGCTTTACTTCTTGAAGAAAACATAAAAGATCCTAAGGTTTTTATCTGGCAAACGGCTAGAAACCAGCTAATTAATTATATTCGGGACAATAACAAAAGACCGGTTACTTTGTCTTTGGAGTATGAATACATGGCTGAAAAGTACTCCAAGGAGCTGGAAGTATCATTGGACAATGAAAGCTATCATTACCAAAGTAAAGTAAAACAACTAACCGACTGCTGTCAACGAAGTCTTAAGGATCAAGATTATGATATCGTCATGAGATCAATTGTACAAAATCAACGAAGCTTGGAAATAGGCAATGAACTAAATGAAAGCCCTGACGCTATCAGAAAGAAACTTCAAAAAGCTTTGCTTAAACTTAAGACTGAATGCACTGATCTCTGGATTGAAATAAACCTAAGTTAATATTATTTCGTATAAGTATGCTCAAATCTCAAGATTATATTCCTAAGGAAAATGAAAACCTGGAAGAACCATGGCAATCAATGTTTGAACTGGACCGGGATTATAACAAATCCAAAGAAAGCTCTTTTGCAGCTTTTAAAAATTCTTATTTGCAAGAACAGGTGCAGCCAATTAGTAACTCCTCTCCAAAAAAGACTGTTGCTCAGCCCTTTATTCAACAAGAGGTACAGACTCAAGCTTCAAAGCCTACCAAACCAATTCCTGATAAACCCAAAGGAGTTAACAGTTTTCAAAACAATATTATCATTGCCAATATTCTGGATCTTCTCAAAAAAAATGTCTTTTTAACCCTGATTATTTCACTTTTTGTGTTTTTGATCATTGGAGGTCTAACCATGGAATTAATAGCTCCCGACAACCTTAAGCCAAGTAAAATACTTGGTATAACCCGCAGTCAAGACTCTGAAAGTCAAGGAACCCGGCTTACTCAAGAAAAACCATCTGACTATCAGGAATGTTTAGATCAAGGTGGAGCGATACAAGAATCCTACCCTGAGCAGTGCCAATTTGAAGGAGAAACTTTTACTAGACAGGTTACGGAGGAGGTGTCGCAGCCAACCGGAGAAAGATACGAGGATCTCGTAATGACATATAGAGAGGGCAAATTATCGCCTTTTGAAAACTGTAACCAAGAAATAGGTTATGAAAACTGCCGATGGTACTTAATCGAAGAAAGCGATCTAACCACTCTCCCTGAATCTCTTATAGACAACGAAAGCTTAATATTTACCGGAAGACTGAATGAACAAGATTTGAAAGTTATTGAGATTGAGAGCCTAACTAAGGAAAGTGCCGCCACAACAAAAGAACCGGAAACAGTTCTGGACAATCTGGAGGCAGAAAAAGCCAATGAAAACGAAGAAGAGGAGACAAATTCAGATGATCTAGATAACGGTGAAAGCAATCAAGAGTCAGTTCAAAACGAAGTTTCGGAATTTGAAATTCGCCGGGAAGAAGCCATAACCTTGGTCAAAAACAGAGGTGAGGTGCAAACTTGGTTAGCCAAATTTGACGATCCGCAAATAGCTGAAACTAACAAACCTGTATTTCAGGCTACACAAGTAGATAATTACAACAACACTTGGGGTGTCCACGTTTACGAAGAAACGCAACAAAAGACAGTAACATTTAACTACTATATCGTATACTTCTACTCAGGTGAAGTTGTTAGAGTTTTCTAAGTATCAACAGAGTTTCGTAGTAAAGACTTTCCAACGATAAATTATCAATAAATCAATTACTTTCAAATTTATTCAATTGACGATTTGTCTTTACTAGTTTACCAATCACTAAACAATTTATTTAAGTATATGTCTTCAAACGTAAAATATATTATAGGAGTATTGGTCGTAATTATATTAATTGCAGGTGGGGTAGCTGTTTTTACTCTACAAAACAATTCAGATAATGATTCTCAGGAAGAAAGGTCTCTGGAAAGAAACGAATCTGAAAGATCAAATGATACAGAAGAAAGAGAAAACGAAGGCACTGAAGCAATTGAAGCTGAACCGGAAACTAATGATAATGTAGTTGAGGAGAATGCAGATCAAGAGACTGTATCGGAAAACGCCGAAGATGAAAATGAAAAATGCTTAATCACTATTCAGGATCAACTTTATGACGTACAATCCCTGAGAAGCATCCACCCGGGAGGAGATATTTATAATTGCGGTACTGACATGACCCAAATGTTTCTTGGTCAACACGGTTCTGATTTCGCCAGAATAGAAGAGTATAAAGTCGATTAAGGAAAAGGTTATTTTGACGGATATTCGAACTCCTCTATTAGCAATCCAAGGGTATTTTCAGCTTCTTCGTGGTAATTTTCTTCAAAGTCGCTTAGCAGGCCTTTCTTGGCTTGAGAACCATTGTCATCAATATAGTAAACCTCTTCACTACTGGAGAATTCAAAAGGAGTCTGACAAATCGGTTTTGCTTCTTGCAAATCATAGATTACCATCCAACCTTCAAATCTCCCCATAAGAAAAGAAAGGCCATCTTCGTCATCTTCACTAAAATCAACAGGTAGGCTTTTGGTTTCAGTAACTAAAACCGCAACATACCGGCTTTGTGTGTCAAGTGTTCTTTGAGTATTTTCGATCTCCCACTTTGCAGTAATCTCTTCGTATCTCTGCAATTCAACTAACTCACCCGTGTTCAGAAACATCCAATCTTCATCATGTTCGACAACAGAACCTTTGTTGGGACTATAATAATCCAAATATTCCATATCAAGAATAGAAATATTCGGTCTTACCAGACCTTCATCAGTAATATTCTTTTTAATTTCCGCTTCAGGACATTGATTCTCCTGCAATTCTTCAACTCTGGGAATGTTTGATTTAATAGTATTTATATTTGAGTAGTCCTCTTGAATTTGGGTCATAATTTCAGGATTTTCATCTCTAACATCTTTATTACTTTGACTGAAAATAACGATCAAGGCTATCATGAAAACCAAAAATCCAATAAAAATAAAACCGAAAAAACCTAGGACAGTTAATAGAATCGCTTTTTTTGACATATTAAAACAACTAATCGAGTTAGTACCATACTCTATTTTCTTACAAAAGTCAATTATTAGAAAAAATAGATTTTTTTGACAAAATTTAATTTACATTTTTAACTCACTCTAAGTCCGTTTCAACCGATAATAAGGTTGAAGGATGCAGGCTGAACACAGATTTTAAGTAAAAATTAATGCGATCCCATCTAATTTTTATCAAACACAAACACTAGTCTAAGGTCTGCCGGGTAAGCCCGTAATAGCTCCGAGAAATGCACCCTCCCCGAAAACGGGGAGGTTCTTATTGTCATAAAAAAATAGTTTTTTACTTTTTTCGTTTCTTGTTTTATAATTAGATTAAATTGAGCTGTCATTTCTCCAACAAATACAAACAACAAAAAAGTATGTTTAACAAAAAACAAAAGAGCACTGTTTTGGCACTGTTTTCTTTATCGGTTTTATCACTGATCGGGACTTTCGGTCTGATCTATTTTGGTAGTTCTGACTCTCCTGGCAAGGCCCAGGCTGCTGAAGAAGAGAAGATCGAAATCGAAATTACCCTACCTGAACATAGTGCAGTTATCACACCTGCAAATTCAAATATACCAATCTCTGTAAACGTGATACAGAACGGAGAAAATATTCAAGAGATAACTTTTACCGAAATAACTGACTTTGATACTCCCTCAAACAATACCATCCTGGGAAGTATAGATGCACCTCCCTATGAATTTACCTGGCAAACGGTTCCGGAAGGCGATCACCTGGTAAAAGTTGATGCATTAAACAAAACTGACAACAGCATTTCCGACACAGAGTATGTTTGGTTTAACGTGACTGATGATGAGACTATCACTCCGCCGGAGGTCCAAGTCGCCATTGAAGAAGGTAAGATCAATATAACTACAAGCGATGACGGCGAAATAACCCAAGTACAAGCTTTCGAGTGTCGCCAGGAGTGTGAATTACTGGAAAGTGCCGATGGAGGTTCACTGAGCTTTGATTGGACAAATTCCGGTACAAGCGAAATCACAATTTTAGCCAAAGCTTTGGATGAAAGTGGTCTTGTCGGAGTTAACGAGACTAAATCTACTGTAAATGAAAACCCTAACAACCAAGAACCCGTAGTAAAGATTATTCCATTGAATATTAGCAACTTTCAGGAACCAGTTAACCTAAATCTGCAAGCTGAAGTTGTGAACTCTGATAATAATAACGAAATTACAAAAGTTGAATTTTACGACGGAACTCTTTTACTTGGAGATGGCACTTTGAATCCTGAAACCGGTTATTATGAACTGGAGTGGGTGGAAGTACTGGCCGGAGATTATTCTATAACAGCCAAAGCCGTAAACTCCTCCGGAGATGAATACGCTTCAGATCCGCTGACCTTTACAATTATACAAGGTGACAACGGCAACCAAAGTGACAACGAGTCTAGTTCAGACCTTTCTGCACCGACTCAAAGTCGAACTGAAAGCCCTCCCGTTAACAACACCCCCGCTTCTTCTAACCCTTCACCATCCGCTTACTCCGGCAATACATCCAGAGATTTAGCTAGAACCGGAGGAGAGGCATTTGTGATTACTCTGGTATTACTTGGAGGGGTTGTAACAGTAATAGGAACGTACTACTATCAGAAAAAAAAAGGACTGGGCGGGTAAAATCAAATAAATCAAAACTATTTACTCGGACTACAAAATATTAATACTGAACCTCCGTTTCTTCAAGACCGAAACCAAGAAAAAGTATTTGGAATTAGCATCTCAAAACAACAAATACTTGATAAATAATAAAAAATCATTCTAACTTTCTGATTAAAGTGTATGTCTAAAATTCAGAAAGTCCCCAATCAAGTAAAATTCTCTGAGCTGGAAGACAAAATTAATCAGTTTTGGAAGGAGAATAGAATCTTCGAAAAATCAATTGAACAAAGATCTCCGGACGAATTATACAGTTTTATGGACGGTCCGCCTTTTGTATCCGGCAGTCCTCACTACGCCAGCCTATTACCGTCAATCGCCAAAGATGTAATCCCTCGTTTTTGGACTATGAAGGGTAAGAGAGTCCGACGGGTTTTTGGTTGGGACTGTCACGGGCTACCAATCGAAGAAAAAATTAACCGGAAGTTTAGTCTAAGTGGAAGGAAGCAAGTTGAAAAAGAATTCGGGGTAGAGAAATATGTACGGGAGTGCCGTTCTTACGTTACTCAATGTACTTCCGACTGGCGTTGGTATATAGACAAAATCGGACGTTGGGTAGACTTGGACAACGCTTACTATACCATGAGCCCCGAGTTTGGAGAATCGGTCGTTTGGGCTTTTAAACAAATTTGGGACAAAGGTTTTATTTACAAAGGAAAAAGGACATCAATGTTCTCTACAGACACTTCTACTCCGGTGTCCGAGTTTGAAGTGGCTATGGATTCGGATAATTATAGAGAAGTAGAAGATCTAAGTATTTATGTTAAATTCCGACTAAGAAGGCCACAAAGCAACTCAAGCTCTAAGCTTCCCGAGACAAGCAAATCATTTTTAGCAGAAATTCAAAATCTATTACCGGAGGAAGACATTTACCTTTTAGCCTGGACAACTACACCTTGGACGATCCCCTCAAATTTCGCTTTAGCCGTAAACCCGGAAACAACTTATTGCCTGGTCCGGTTTGAAGGACACTATTATATTTTAGCTAAGTCCCGAATTCAGCAAACCTTTGATACTACCGAAGAGTACATAGGTGAAGACCAAGGAAAAATGGTAAAAATAATCAAGGAGTTTCAGGGAAATTCTCTTGAAGGGTTAACTTACAAGCCTGTTTACAACTACTTTGTAGAATTTATTACAGCTAATGATTTTAAAATTTACCCTTATAACGGGGTCTCTGAAGAGGAAGGGACGGGTATACTCCACGCGGCCCCGGCCTTTGGACAGGAAGATGCGGAATTGGGTAGAAAGCACGGGATCAGTGACCACCGGGATATTGATGAAGAAGGAAAAATAACTGTAGGCCCTTGGAAAGGGACCTATCTTAGGGATGTTTGCCCGCAAATAGCTGAAAATCTCTGGCATCAAGGAAATTTATTAAGATCACAGATATATAAACATAGAGTACCCTTCTATAGAGGGAAAAACCCTTTGATTTACATGAGTCAGGAAGCATACTTTATTGACATACAAAAAGTAAAGCAACGAATGCTTGAACTCAATCAAGATATTAACTGGTATCCCGAGCATCTTAAAAACGGACGTTTTGCTCACGTTCTGGAAAATTCTCCGGACTGGTGTATTTCCCGGAATCGATATTGGGGGACTATTATGCCGCTCTGGATTAACGAAGCCGGAGAAACTCTGGTAATCGGTAGCTTTGAGGAACTATGTAAATACAACGAAAAAATTGAAAAAAGAGCCGAAAACGGAAAAGTTAAATACTATTTTGAAGATAAGCTTTTGAGTTGGCACAGAGATGTTTGTGATAAAATCGTACTAACCAAGGACGGAAAGAAATATTACCGTGTGCCGGAAATTTTGGATGTTTGGATGGATTCCGGATCTGTCCCATTCGCAGAACACCACTACCCTTTTGAAAATAATGAAACATTTGTAAAATCCTCGCCTGCTGATTATATTGTCGAATACACCGGACAAATCAGAGCCTGGTTTAATATTTTACTCCGGGTATCAACTATTCTTTTTGATCGCATCCCTTTTAAAAATTCTATAGTTACCGGAGTTTTGGCCGGTAATGATGGAAGGAAGATGAGTAAATCATATGGAAACTTTCCGGATCCCAAAGAAGTACTTAACGAAATCGGAGCTGAGGCCCTAAGACTTTACTTTATGAGCTCGCCAATAATGCTGGGTGAAGATATGAGTTGGTCTGATGAAGTGCTTAACGAACAAGTGAAAACTATTTTAATACCTCTTTGGAATACCTACAAATACATTGGTATTTACAGTGAAATACATAACTGGTCCACAGTAACGGCAGATTTCACCTCTTCAAACATCTTAGACAAATGGCTGGAATCCTATATGTACAAAACCGTCAAAGAATACGAGAGAGCTTTGGAAAACTATGATTTGCCGACTTCGGTCAAACTGATTCACCCTTGTATTGACAATATCTCTACTTGGTGGATTCGTCGTTCCAGAGATAGATTTGCCAATGGAGACCAAGGTGCACTGCAGACTCTATATGCCGCCTTAGTCCTATTTTGTAAAACTTTTGCACCACAAATGCCGTTTATCTGTGAAGAAATGTACCAAAATCTGGTAATAAACGTAGGTTTGTCCAATAGCAAAGAATCCGTACATCTAGAAGACTTTCCTCAATACGGAGAAATTAACGAGCGTCTGCTAACCGAGATGGAAGCCGTCAAAGATATCTGTTCTCTTGGCCTACACCTAAGAAGCGAAAACGGTCAAAGATTGAGACAACCTCTGCAAAAAGTCCTAACAAACTTTGAAAGTCAAGAGTTCATGAATATAATTAGGAAAGAGCTGAATGTAAAAGAGATTGAACACACAGAGCCCTTCTTGGAAAAAGAGGGCTACGCAACTACCCTAAAGGATAAACTTTTTGTAGCCTTAGACCTGAAAATAACTCCGGAACTGGAAATTGAGGGTTTGATTAACGACTTGATTAGAAAAATACAAAACCTTAGAAAGCAACAAGGATTTCAAATGGGAGAATCAATTATAATCTATTATCATACTCAAAGTGAAAAACTAGTCAAAATTATTGAACAAGAAAAAGCTCTCCTGAAAGAAGAAGTAAGTGCTTCTACAATAGAGCTTAAGACAAATATAACAAATGGAAAAAACATCAAGATTGACAACCAAAACATCATTCTAAGTTTGGAAAAATAGTATCGGCAGAGGGCCAACTTCCGTAGTTTTATGTAATTAAGGGTTATTAATCCTATTTCAGAAAATAAATATGAATAACTTAACAGCATATTTCAAAAAAAAAGCTCAGTTATATTTGAATAAAAAAGATAATCGATACGACATTATTTTCTTTACCCTGCTGATCACCGTAATTCTATTTTTTTCTTACAGGGTTATCTATCGCCCGTTTTGGGAAGACGAGTTCTTTACTGCTAGTCTGGTTAATGAAGGGTTTTTAAGCCGTGAATTCTGGAAGACAGTATTTGAAGACGTTCACCCCCCGCTTTATTATTTATTATTGGACATATGGCGACAAATAGAAGGCGGCACTTTTCTGGGATTTCGATACTTTTCAGTTCTGGTGTTCGCCCTCTCCACTTTTGTCCTTTACAAAATATCCGGTTTTCTCTCCACCGCAAAAGACTTTAGGTATCTGACAGTTTTTTTGTATGTTATATCTCCGGTTTTTCTAAATTATGCCACGGAGGCTAGAATGTACATGCTTTTAAGTTTCTTTGTCTTGTGTTCGTTCTATTTCTTTTTGAAAATTCTCTCAAAAAAAGACAATACCCTATTTACCAAAAAGGATTATCTAAACGGCTTGACTTCAGGATTGTTTCTGGCTTTTTCCTTTTTAGTTCATTACTTTGGAATGCTTACCGCCCCTGCCTTTGCTCTGGTTGCCGTATATAAATATCGTAAAAAAATTCTGGAAAAAGATATAATTAAATTATTATTGACAGTTTTTACCCCACTAGTTTTTTCATTTTTACTATGGTTCCCGATACTATTTAGCCAATACAAAAACTCCATGGAAAAAGTATCGTGGATATATGAAGCAAGCATCTTCGGTCTATTTTCAGCCTTTAATGTTATTCTTTATGATCCTAAAATCGACTTATTTAACTTAATTGTTTCTCCCCCGCTTGTTTTTATTCCTTTCTTAATATTCCTGGTTTTGGTAGGTCTTGGCTATAAAAAAATCAAGGGTAACCAAACAATAAACATCTTCCTTATTTTTTCTTGGACTCCTATAATACTTATTTTTCTATTATCAAAATTTACGGACCTGGAATTTTATATTTTGAGATATTTTTTACCTTTTTCGGCGGTCTTCTTGATTGTATATTTATGGGTTTTTTATAAGATACTGCCAAAATATTTATTTTACTTGCTAGCTGCTGTTTACACCTTAATTATTTTTGAGCAAATGTGGTTTGAATTGTTATTAAGTATGACAGTTGGCCTTTTAAAATAATTAATCGAATCGGTACCCAACTACACAACAATTTAATTAATCGAGTTTGTGTTTCTTGAGAAATTCCACAACCGGAGTGTAAGTGCCTGATTCATTGGCAAATTTTGCAAAATTCCGAGCAGTAGCAAACCAGTCTTTGATGGAAGAGTTTGTTAACTCGATTGCCCTCACCATATCTTTCATTTGGATATTTCTCTCCTCTTTGCCGCTAATTACCTCTCGCATTACCATCTCAGACGCTAAATCACAAACCTTGTAAATATCTGCTCCGGAAAAAAGTTCCGTCATTTCTGCCAATTTTAAATAATCAAAATTGTCGACCGGTTTTTCACGCAAGTATATTCTGAATATCTCAGCCCTAGCCAATTTATCCGGTGGAGGCACAAAAAGCACCTTATCAAACCTTCCCGGACGCCTAAAAGCCGGATCAACTTGCCAAGGCGAATTAGTTGCCCCGATAACTAATAAATTTTCATTCTGCGATTCCACACCGTCCATTTCCGTCAGAAATTGATTCACTAAAGAGGTTTTGAAGCCCGTCTTAAGACGATCCGCACTCAAAGCATCAACTTCATCAAAAAACATTACAGTAGGAGATAATTGCCTGGCCTCTTCAAAAAGCCGGTGAATCTTTTTTTCAGATTGACCAATGTACATATCTAAAACTTCTTCGATGCCGATAGACAAGAACTCGGCTTGAATTTCTCCGGCAGTAGCTCTGGCGATATGAGTCTTTCCACAACCGGGAGGGCCGTAGAGAAGAATTCCTCCTCCCACCTTTTTTCCATATTTTTTGTATAGATCAGGTTTTTCAAAAGGATAAATTATACTTACCCTAATCTCTTCTTTTAATTCATCCATTCCTCCGACCTGTGCAAAATTCACTTTAGGTTTTTCAAACCACTCATTAATCTCAAGTTCACCGGAATCCTCATTAAGCATTTTTAAACTACTGCTTAAATTATTATTAAGTAATTGATCAGGACCCTGCTCGATATCTTGAGGCTTCTTGTCTTTAACTAAACCTTGAAGTAGCTTTGCATCACCGTTATTCGGCTCTAGCTTTAGTATAAAACTGATTTGAGAGTTAGCTTTGTCAAAATCTCCAACTTCCAAATAGGCGGAAGCAAGTTTTACTCTTAACGGTATATTTTCCGGTTCGTCCACCAAGGATTCTCTCAGAAAATTAATCGTTTTTTGAATTACTTCTTTAGGAAGTTTTGCATTTTGATTCATATGAAAATTGTTTTAAGAAAGTGAAGTTCAAAATACTTTTTTTGTAAAACTATTCTGAAATCTTTTCAAACTAAACTATGTTATGTCTTATTTTGTAATTTTCAACAAGAAAATATAAGCATAACCGACCACACTCAGAAATACAAATCCCAGACTACAAAACATTATTATTAATATGTTGAATATGTTACTAAATGGGATAAGCACATACAAGATTATCCAGACTGTAAGATATAACCTAAAAACATTTTTTATAATTTCTTTACATCTCTCCCTGTAATAAAATATCAAATATGTCTGTTGGTTAATTTTTTTTGCATTTAATAATATTCGGGTGCTAGGGTTTTTTTCCAGCTCTATAAAATCCTTATCATCCAGCAAATCGTAATTGTCGATAACCTGCTTATTGGATGGATCAAGTTTGGCGGCTGTCCTAATTTCTTCTTGCCCTTCAGTAAACCTGCCGATATTTACTAAAAACCTTCCGTAATTATTGTGTATTCTATTTGAATTTGAGTCTATTTCCAAGGCTTTAAGATAATATTTTTCTGCTTGCTCATAATTTTGATCCAACCTCCAAAAAACCTCTGCTTGCAGATCGTACAGATAGGGATCATCAGGCTTTTCCTTAAATCCAAGGGCAAGATGTTCGTCAATTTCCTTCCTTTTTTGTATCGCATTGGTTAAATTGAGAAGCGACTTGGCACAAAAGTAGTGTCCGTTGGACGAATTTGGATTAAGTCTCAACAACTCTCTAGCATACTCCAAAGAACCGGAGTAATCTTCTCTGGTCATACTCTCATGAGCCAAAACCTCAATTACAGAATAATTCTCAGGTTCATACTGCAAAATTGACTTAAGCTCTTTTACCCCTTCTTCAGGCTTACCTAATTCAATTAAACAGACTCCTAAACCTCTCCCGGATAATGAATCTTTGGGGTCTTCAGCCAGATTCTGCAGGTAGAGCTTAATTGCGTAGTCGTATTTTTTTCTTTCTTGCAATTCTACTGCTTGAAAATACCGTAGTAGTCTATTGGCTTGATCGACATGATCCTTTTTGTGAGATTGATTTGTATCACCGTCCATTAAATAAAATTATCTATAATGATTATAAGGGAGTAAAATAAGTTATCTAAATAATAAAGGGCGGTCGATATTATTCTGTTTTTTAACTCACAACCGTTACTTATTAAAATCAACAACTACAGATCCTTTGATTTTGACTTTTTTTCATCTTTCCACTCTTCCTTCTCCAAAACTTTTACGTTTTTTAATGACTGCTTGGAGCTTGGATCGATTCTTGCGGCCTCCAAAAACTCTGCTTGAGCCTGATCAAATTTTTCCCGATCTACCAAAAATATTCCGTAACTGTTTTTTAAGGTAATATTGTTGGGATCAATTTGAAGAGCTGTATTGTAAGATTCTTCTGCTTTTTTATAATCTTTTTCCAGCCTCCAATACGCCTCTGCTCTTAAATAGTGAACTTTTACGCTGTTTGGGTCTAGGGATAGAGCTCGATCAAGATAATTCCATATTTCGGAAGCTTCACCGCTATTACTAATTAAAAGATCAGCAAGCTTCAAATAGGCGTAATTCGTTTGAGGCTGAAGCCTAATCATTTCTTTGGCATAAGATAAAGCCTTCTGATAATCAAACTTACCTGAATTCTCATCAGAATATATAGCACACAAGATGGCATATACTTTGTAGTATTCGGGGTAATCTCTAAGTGTAGCCTCTAATTCTTTTACCCCTTCATCAATTTTACCAACTCTTATTAAGCACATTCCTAGACCACACCTAGCTATATAATAAGCGGGAGCAATGCTTAGTATTTCTATATATTTTTGAATTGCCAAATCATATTTCTTAATATTTTGCAGATATTTTGCCTTCTCAAAAAGTTCAGTAAGACTTGGCCCGGTATTTGAATTAGTCATAAAGGTTATATTTTGAATTTATATTTTGATAAGAACTTGTCGTGTATATTAGTTAAGAATCAAAGTTTCTTCTTCCTGTCCACAAACTTATATACTTTGTCATTTTCCCTGACTCTGGAATCTACCGGAAAACTAACTAATTCACCTTGATTTGAAAGTTTAATCGTCTCTTGTTCATTATTTCTCAATTCGGCAACTTCCCCCCTTACCGTACCACTGGTATTTCCTATTATCAGATACTCATCTCCGATACTCAGGCCCTCGGCCTCTATTTTTATTTCCGCCACCCGGGCTTTGGGAAAATAGTGAGTGACTAAACCCACATAAACTTTTTCCTTGGTGGCCTTGCTTCCGTATATCCCACTCCAATCTTTAAACTTCTTTCCCAGGTAGTAACCACTGCTTAAGCCACGGTTGTAGACCGTTCCAAGTCTTTCATTCCACTCCAATATCTTTTCCTCTGTGTATTCATTATTAGCCAGACTATCCAAAGCCTCTCGATAAGTTCTAATAACTGTATCAACATACTCCGGCGGTTTATTTCGCCCCTCAATTTTTAGGACGGTAATCCCGGTAGCCACCAGTTCATCCAAAAAACCAATGGTACAAAGGTCTTGGGAGCTCATAATATACTGATCCTCAACCTCCATCTCTCGATCCGTCTCCACGTCAATCACTTTGTATCGACGTCTACAGGGTTGGATGCATTCTCCCCGATTAGCCGATTTGTTGTAAGTCAGAAGGCTCATGCCGCACTTGCCGCTTACCGAGACACACAAAGCCCCGTGTCCAAACACTTCGATCTCTACGAGCCTTCCACTTGGACCTCTGATACCCTGCTGCCTGATCTGCTCACAAATATACTTTTGTTTGGGTAAGTCTAATTCCCTTGCTAAAACCAACCTATCAGACCACCGGGAGTAAAATCTTACCGCTTCCAGGTTACTAATTCCGGCTTGTACAGAAACGTGTACTTCTAGGCCTACTTTCCGGGCATACAAGATAGCCGACAAGTCCATGGCAATAATCCCGTTAACGCCGGTTTTCCGGACCTCGTCGATAATCCGGTAAGCTTCCGTCAGATCCTCGTCGTAAAGGACAGTATTTAGCACCAAATAGCATTTCACCCTTTTCTCTCGGCAAAGCCTAACAATCTCAGGCAAATCTTCCAGTTTAAAATTCTTGCGAGCCCCTACCCGCATATTCAGCTTTTCTCCGCCAAAATAAACTTCATCGCAGCCCGCCTGCAAAGCAGTATGCAAGGCCGCAAACGAACCGGCGGGGGCTAGGAGCTTAACCTCTTTTGCTCTATCTTGGATCATAGTAAAGTATTTAAACAAAAAACATCAGAACTGGCAATGAAATTATTTCTTGATCGGCCGTAACTCCAGAAGCTGCTTGGCATAAAACTCATACACCTCAAACAAATCCAAATCCTCACCCTCGGGATCCACAATCCGCTCCTGCCAACCGGGTTCAAAAACGGCAGTATTTATTTCCAAAAGATTACTCTCATACCCCGAAGAAGTTACCACCTTATCAGGAATATCAATAATTAAGGGCCTAAACCCGCAAATTTCGTAAAGCAGATCACCGTTTTTCTGAAACCAACCTTCCACCCTTTCTTCATGACCAACTGCAGAAATCAACCCTCTACTACCATCCAAAAATGAAATCAAATGAAATAAATAAAACCACTGTGCGGGTGGTCTTAACTTAGTAAGGTTCTTTGAAGTAACGCTATAAGCTCCTCTATACTTTTTTTCTCCTACGTGATCTTCGTTATTTAAGAAAATGTAATCAGGTAATTTAGTTTCCTTGTTTCTTAAAAGATATAAAATAGATCTGTATAATCTTATCGAGTTGTCATTAATTGATATATTCAGAGCGGTTTTATGTAAAAAATTGGAATGATATGACTTCAATAATTGACCATTGTTAATCTTTATACTATTCATAGTTAAACCAGAATAATCCTTAAGAGGTTTTTTATTAAGTCTAATATTAAGGATTTTTTTTTCGCTTATTTCTGTAAAATTAAGTAGTGATTTTTTATATTTATTTTTGAAATTAAATGCATCCTCTCCTAAGCTCCATAATTCTGTTTTAGTTGGAGTACTTTTACTTAAATATCTACCAAGGATCACACTACAAATTTGATCAATTTGACATGACAATACCTGCTTAGGAACACACAAGTAAAATAAGTTATTTTTAGGTAATCCAAAGTAACTATTAACATATCTATAAATGCTTTTTATATTATAATTGTAAAAAAAGTAATCATTCAATCTTTTTCTAATTAAATATTTATTAGCCCTTCTATTTAGGATTTCGTTAATTAATTTATTTTTTGCAGACCTCATTTAACAATTTCACACATCATCAAAGCTTCACTTTTTTCAGGTTGAAAAGAAAGGTTGTCAACAAAAAGTGAGGCACTTTGAACTTCTTGCAATAATTCGTTTATATCATAGCTCTTAACAAAAAGGCCTCTTATCTTATCACCCTGCCTTAGGCTAATAATATCTCTAGTTTTTCCAACTATAATTTTAATATCGATATCTTTCTTTAGAGTATAAATCTGCGAATTTGCTTTAAGATACTCATCATATTTTACTTCAAAATTGAGATTATCTTTATTTATACCCAGCATTTCAATTAACCAGGTACTCAAATTTCTAATTTCAGGTTGTCCTAAACCAACTCTAGTATTTTCGTAGTCTTGTTTTGAACTCATTTGAAAGTCCATCAATAAATAATCTCCTACGCTCATACTATCACTTATGTTTCTAAGGATTCTATGAATATCGGGAAAATTACTTATAGTACAGCCCAACATAGTAACTAAATTGCACCCCTTCTCTCCCTTTTTGTTTCTTGGCGAATAAAGTAAGTTTCTCAATAAATCAAACTCGATATCATGTTTTACATAACTTTTATTTATTTCAGGGTACCATTTATCCATATTTTTAGAAAGAATATCTAATAAGTCTTGACTCAAATCAAGTGCAGAATAATCGACTTTAAAATGTGCATTTTTCACTCTTTGTATTAACTGTTTTGCTGGATAGCCGTTACCTGATCCTATATCTATTAAATTAATTGATTTATATTCTCCCAACCTATAAAGGATATAATTAAAAATTAAATCTATAGATTTAACTCCCTTATATTCTTCGTCGTTAACTATTGATACTCGATTATTAACAAACCTATCCCAATAAGAAGATCCTTGACCCCAATAAAAATACTTATAGGGTAAAATCTTTTTTCTAAGGTTGATTATTATATCAATTATCTGCGACTCATTAAATATCTTATAAAATTCAGGGTTTGGCTCGACCAACTCATACCCGATTTTATTCTTATATTTCCCTCCTCTTTCAGCCAAAAAGGCCAGTTCTTTGTGATTTGCTTCCGTGTCAAGGATATAGTTCTTGTTTTTAACCTTTGTTATCTCTAAATTATTTTTCCTATCTTGAGCCGCTGTTATCCACTTGCCGACTGTAGGATTGGAAACTCTGTATTTAGTGGCAACGCGGGAGTTTTTAAGAATACCCATAAATAAATAAAATAATCAAAATGTTTGACAAGGATTAAATTATTTTTTAAAACCTTGCAAGCTAGAACTTGGTTACTATATAAAAAAGTTAAGTTGTTATGGTAAATAATTATTTTTTAACAAACAAGTCGTTTCTTTATAAATAGTCAACTAATTTTTAGTCAAATTACCTTAATTTCATTAAAAACATTACTTATTTTTTAAGAATAGTCAAGTATATGTCCACACAACAGTTAATTAGCATCCAAGAAAAGGAAATAAACCAAGAAGAGGTATTGTACACAATGGTAGATGCACTCTGGTTATACGTCAGAAGCCTCAAGGCAACAAACTCTAAAGATCCTCAGCTAACCAAGGAAATCGAGAAGCTGGATAGTACATTGTACACTGTACTTTCCGTCTTACACGAGAGAATCTATTAGTTTAGAGGTGTCTTTCACTCATATGCCCCCGATATAAATCGGGGATTATATTTTTATAAATTAGATTTATTTAAGCTTAATCCTTCCGCAAGTATTTTTCAAAAAAATTATAAAAAAAACTCACCTTAGAAGCCTTTTATTTAGTTAGAATATAGATAACCAACAATTATTAACCTTTTTCCGGACAAAGAAAATACAATAACCGATTTTTATTTACCAACAAGCTTTCTTGACATCATACCGGTTATGAGTAAGTCTATCTGGACATGAAAAGTCAGAATATGGAAAAAGATACAGATGAATTTATTATTTCCTCCAAATATCAGCCCTCCGGAGATCAAAAGAAAGCTATCGAGCAGATCAGTCGTAGCCTGAAAAAAAAGAATAAGGAGCAAACTATTCTAGGTGTAACAGGTTCAGGAAAAACCTACATGATGGCTAATATTGTACAGAAGTTGCAAAAACCTACCCTGGTAATCGCTCACAATAAAACTCTTGCGGCTCAGCTTGCTGAAGAATTCGGAAGGTTTTTTCCAAACAACGCCGTTCATTATTTTGTGAGTTATTATGATTACTACCAACCGGAGAGCTACATTCCCAAATCAGATACTTATATAGAAAAACAGACTCAAATTAACGAAGAAATTGAGAGACTCAGAAATGCTTCCACTCAATCTTTGTTAACCAGAAAAGATGTTTTGATCGTAGCATCTGTTTCCTGCATCTACGGTCTTGGAGACCCGGAAGATTATAGTGCTTTACGGATTGAAATGGAGGTAGGTCATAATTACAAAATTGATAAACTTGTGCGAAGGTTGGTAGACCTCCAATTTAGTCGAACCAACATGGACTTAGCTCGTTCCTATTTTAGACTTAGAGGAGATACTCTGGAAGTGGCACCCAGCGACGAGGATTGCGGTTATCGTTTTATCTTTTTTGGAGATGAACTGGAAGACATTGAAAAGTTTGACCTGGTTACCGGTAATATCACTAAAAAACTAAGTAAGTATGTTATTTTTCCTACCACTCAATACATAACTACCAAAGAAAAGATTTTAAACGCAGTCTCCCGTATCGAAAAAGATTTGGAAACTAGATATGCTGAACTTGTTGAAAAAAACTTACCACTGCAGGCTGAAAGACTCAAGCAAAGAGTTAGTAACGATATCGAAATGCTTCAAACCGTGGGTTTTGTCTCCGGAATTGAGAATTACTCTATCTACTTTGACGGGAGAGAAGACGGCGAGGCTCCGGCCACTCTTTTGGATTACTTTCCGGATGACGCCATTACCTTTATTGATGAAAGCCATATTACTTTGCCTCAAATCTCTGCCATGTATAACGGCGACAAGAGCCGTAAACAAGTTCTGGTAGACTTTGGCTTTAGACTGCCCAGTGCTCTTAACAATAGACCGCTAAAAATTAAGGAATTTTATCAAAAAGTAAATCAGCTGGTATATGTATCGGCTACTCCGGGAAATTTTGAACTTGGTAAAACAGATTTTATCACCAAAAGAAAAGATGTACAACCCGTAAAGCTTAGGGAAGATGACGAAAAGCAAAAAGTTGTAGTCAGTGAAGTAATTATCAGGCCAACTGGCCTACTTGACCCTGTAATACAAGTAAAACCGACCAAAAATCAAGTAGACGATGTCTTAGAAGAAGTAAGAAAAAGAGTAAAGCAAGGTCAAAGAGTTCTTATAACTACCCTTACAAAGAAATTTGCCGAAGAATTGGACATTTATTTCAAGCAAATCAATGTTAAGTCTGCTTATATTCACAGCGATGTGGACACCTTGGACAGGGTAGATATTTTAGCCGATCTAAGGAGAGGAAAGTATGACGTTTTAGTTGGCATTAACTTACTTAGAGAAGGTTTGGATTTGCCGGAAGTTAGTCTGGTAGCAATTTTTGATGCGGACAAAGAAGGTTTTCTCAGATCCAAAACCAGCCTAATCCAGATAATCGGCAGAGCTGCTCGTCACGTGGAAGGTAAAGTCATTATGTATGCTGATAATATTACCGACAGCATGAAATATTCTATTGAAGAAACTAAGAGAAGAAGAGAAATTCAAAAGAAATACAATTTGGAAAATAACATAACCCCTCAATCGACTAAGCGGGAAATGAGAACTATCAGTGATGAGGTTAAAGAAAAAGTTGAAAAGGACCAAAGCTATGGTAAGGCAGGTGCAAAATTGGAAATGGACGGGTTTAAAGATTTGGGAGGAGAAATTGAATTTAACTTGGAAAGTTGGTTCTCCAAAAAGAGCAAGAAACCCGGTAAAGGCAAAAAGTCTTCCACTTTAAACACCCAAGGCAAACAAGTTTATGATTACTTTGAAGAAGAAAAAAGTTCCCTGTATAATGAGATCAAGGAACAAAATCTAACAATTGGGGAACTCAAAAAGCAATTACAAATCTCTATCGATGCCTTAGATTTTGAAAAAGCCGCAGCAATAAGAGACATCTTGCAGGAGAAAGCCGATGAAATATAAATTTTGCTCTAGTAAAGTTTATTATTTGTTCAATAGTCGATCCGAACATAACTTATACACCCCCTGTCATGCCGAACTCGTTTCGGCATCTCTATAGTGATGAGTTGATCCTGAAATAATAATTGTCATTCCGAACTCGTTTCGGAATCCAGTTTTGAACGGGATCCTGAAATAAATTCAGTTTGACAGGGAGGTTTAGGGTTTCAGAATGACGGGGCGGTTTTCAGAATGATATGCGGCAATAAATTCAGTAAAAAACCAAACTCAGTTTTACTTCTTTTCTTCCTTGGAAGCATTTGTTTGCTCAGTAGCAGGCTCCTCTTTTTTTGGTGTTTTAGTCTTTGGTTTATCTTCAACCTTATTATCCTCAGATTTTTGCTCTGCCTCGACACTGCCCGGCTCACTAGTCACTTCCTCACCTTTTACTTTAACTGATTTAGGTTTTGTCTTCTTTTTACCTGCTTTCTCCTTATTCTCGGATACCTCCTCAGCCTCTTTTTCTGCTACGCTAAGCTCAGCCAAAGATTGTTTGAATTTCCTGGCTTTCTGTTTGGCATTTTTCTTTTGAGTAGACCCCGAAGACATACTTTGACTTTTCTTCATTCTTTCGGCGAATTTCTCAATTCTTCCGGCAGTATCTACCAAAACTTCTTGACCGGTGTATAAAGGATGACAATTGCCGCAAATATCTACCGTAATTGTATCTACCGTCATTCCTAAAGTAAAGACACTACCACAGTTAGCACATTTGGCTGTTGCATCATGATAAAATTTTGCTGAAATGCTCTTGGCCATAAACAAATTACTTTAAAATAGGTACTTAAATTTTATTAAAAATTGTTACAGTTTTTAAGGCAAACCTTTTTCCTAAGTTTTGTCAATTAAATCTTTTTGGCAAGTTGTCATCCTAAATTTATTTCAGGATACACACACTAGAGTTGTCGCTTAACTCGTAATTAAACTCACGGAATGGCTTCAAAAAATAGGTTTCGCAACATTTAGAGATTCCGAAACAAGTTCGCCGTAACAAGTGTGTGTAGGTTATGTTCGGATCTACTAAAGTAGCACTCAGCCTTAAGGACTTTAAAATTTTTAATACAAAACCTGACGACAAAAAACCCCGAGCTAAACTCAGGGTAATTATCATTGAAAGAAAAATTTGAAGATTCTGCCAAAACTAGATATCTCCGTATAACTCAAACTCTTTGGGATTAACTGATAACCTTACAGCATCATACTCAGCCTGTTTTGCCTCAATCCACATATCCAGGAATTCTTTAGTTACCACGCCGGTATCGGTAAGGAATTTGTGATCGGCTTTAGCTGCCTCAATAGCCTCCAATAGAGTGCTAGGCATATGAGGGATCTTGGAAAGTTTCTTTTCCTCCATCTCGTATAGATCTTTATCTAAAGGACCTACCGGCTCAATCTTGTTCTTTATACCGTCAATAGCAGCCAGTAACAGAACCGTAAAAGCCAGGTAGGGGTTGGAAGAAGCATCGGGAAATCGACATTCAATTCTTTTAGCTTTGGGACTTGGAACATATGGAACCCTGATAGCAGCTGATCTGTTTCTGTAAGAATAGGTCAGGATTACCGGTGCTTCAAATCCAGGAACCAGTCGATGATAAGAATTCACGGTAGGATTAGTAAATAGAGCTAGAGTACGACCATGCTTGATTATTCCGCCGATAGCATACAAAGCTGTTTTGCTTAAACCTGCATATTCTTTTCCGGAAAACTGATTCTCACCTTTTTTCCATATAGAGAAGTGAGAGTGCATCCCGCTACCGTTATCTCCTGTTAGAGGCTTGGGTAAGAAAGTTAAATACTTACCGTGAAGGCCGGCAATATTTCGAAGTACATATTTGTATTTCATTAAATTGTCGGCAGTTTCGATAAGATCTGAATAGAGAAAGTTAATCTCTCCTTGACCGGCAGTAGCAACCTCGTGGTGTCCCTTCTCTACGGTAATTCCTACTTCTTCAAGAGTTTTGATCATATCCAAGCGAATATCTCCGGTCTTGTCCATAGGGGCAACCGGAAAATAACCTCTCTTGTGAGGAGTTTTGTAACCTAAGTTACCGCCCATCTCTTCTTCGTCTCGATCAGTATTCCAACAGGCCTCTACCGAGTCCACTTCGTAATAGGAGTGATTGGCACCAACACTGTATCTTACGCTGTCAAAAATAAAGAACTCAGCCTCTGGTCCAAAGTAAGCAGTATCTCCTATACCGGATGACTTTAAGTACTCAACCGCTTTTTTAGCAATAGTTCGAGGATCCAGGTCGTAAGCTTTTTTAGTTTCCGGATCAGCAATGTCACAACTGACGGACAGAACCGGCTCAGTAAAGAACGGGTCAATAAAGAGTGTGGTCGGATCGGGCATCAACAACATGTCTGATTCGTTAATGCTCTTCCAGCCCCTCACGGATGATCCGTCAAAAGGAATTCCGTCTTTAAATGTATCTTCCTCAATTTGATGAGACGGAACCATAAGATTCTGCCACACACCAAAAGAATCGGTAAACTTAAGATTTACGAAGGTAATCTCTTTGGACTTAATATACTTTATAACTTCTTTGGGAGAACTAGCAATTTTTGACATAACCAATAATAATAAAAAAACAAAATAACCTTCCTTGCAACAAAAAGAGGTTTACATAACTTATATGATATTTTGGGAGTCTACCCCTACTCCTCTATTTAAAGAGGATTTTGTAGAAAATTCCGTCAAGGAATTGTGTTTGGTTATTAAAAATATTTTTTATTTAGTCAAATAACGAATGCAAAAATCCCATCCTTTTGGACAAAAATGGCAATTTATATTATAAAAAAGTATCTCTTATGAGAGATTTGCATAGTTTAACTTGACATTTTTCTGCCAGAGAATAATTATCTAAGACCCTGATTATCTATTTGAATAAACTTCTTCAAATAAACGTTCTAAGGATGAATATATAAAACAGCCGGCTTATCAAAGGCTTGTTTTTTAAATAATTTGGAATTAAATAGCTCGGAATTGTATAGTTTGGGTTCCTGTAAATTTAGAAATAGACTAGCCCTATTCTTAAGAACCCCTTTGCACCAAAGTAACAGCCTTACCGAATTTTCCTGCCCTACCTGTTCGACCTACTCGATGGATGTAGTCTTCCACGCTCTGAGGTTCATCATAATTAATTATCTGCAAAACATCATCAATATCCAAGCCTCTGGCAGCTACATCAGTAGCCACTAATACACCTTTTTGCGAACTGCGATATTTTTTTAGCACTCTGGTACGAGACGATTGAGAACGGTCTCCGTGGATATAATCTACAGACAAGCCTATCTCGGACAATTTTTTTGCTACTCTTTCAGTCTCGGATTTAGTACTGACAAAAACAATTGTTTTACCTTCTTGATTAGAAAGAATATTACTTAAAATATCCAGTTTTTTTTCATGTCTTTTAAGAACTACAGCTCTCTGTTCCACAAACTCTGACGGCTTTGGATGATTGACCGTAGTAAAAGCAACTTTAGGGGCGAATTTTTCCAAAATCGGCTGAACTTTTTTATCTGTTGTCGCCGAAAAAAAGCATGACTGTTTATTCTCCGGCAATTGATCGATAAGCCAGGTGATATCATCGACAAAGCCCATATCCAACATCTTATCCATTTCATCTACTACCAAAGTATTAACCTTGCTTAAATCAAGCACTTTTCGCTTACATAAGTCTACCAATCTTCCGGGCGTACCGATAATAAAATGATTAGACTTTTTGGCCATTCTAATTTGCCTTCTTATATCAGTTCCTCCAATACAGATAAGCGAGTAAAGGTTAAAGACTTTTAGATTTAACCGAAATAATTCTTTCTCTATTTGATAAGCCAACTCTCTGGTTGGAACGATAATTAAGGTTTGCGGTTTAGGTTTGTGAGAGGTCGAGTAACCATTTAGATACTGATTTAGAATAGGTATTAGATAGGCAGCAGTTTTGCCGCTACCGGTTTGAGACACTCCAACTACATCCTTGCCTTGCAGAATTTGCGGAATAACTTTAGCTTGAATTTCCGTGGGTGTTTTATAACCTATCTTTTCAATGATTTTGCTAAGTCGAGGATTTAGATCAAAATCCGCAAAGCTACCTTCAAAAGAAGGCTTGGACTCTTTTGAAGTCGTTTTAACTTTATAATCATACAAGGCCAAATCAATCTGCTTTTTTTGAGGTTTGCTTGAGCGATTTACTTTTCTGCGTTGAAAGGGTTTTCGAAAACTTGAGTTATAATTACTACTACGTTGTCCGCGTCTGCGGCTATGATATTGATTATTAGACATACTATTAAAAGATAAAGATCAAGCAATTTCTTTTAATAACATGCCCAACCTTTATTGAAAGTAATTTTATTAAAGCTAAATTCCGATTTTTTGTAAAGGTAAAAAAATTTGTTTCGAGATTAAAATCCCCGGTAAGCCTCCAAAAAAAACACTGCCTGTCTAAGGTCTAAATTGTGTTTGTAGACATACATTGAAAAAGCTTCATATTTTGAGCAATAATCACCACCCAAAGAAACACCTAGAACATCACCCGAACTTACCTTATAAATTATTTTCATAAAACCCTCTTGATCGGCCTCGTCCAAAACAAAGGTCTTTGTATCCGCTCCGTATTTATGCGTGGATACTTCCTCACTCAAACCAAAAACCGCCACCGGAAAAGTAGTGTTAATCTTGTTTACTTTAGTTTTATTTATTGTGTAAACATCATTTTCCGTTACAAAATTTAATCCCAGATTCACGTTGATACCTGATTTATATGTAAATTGGGAGTTAGTTCTTTCCAAAAATTTTCTTACCATGCTAAATTTGTTGCCTCTGCTTACCAACTTATTACAGTCGCCAAAAGCCCAAATTGTAGGAATGCCGGTTCTACCGGATTTTTTGGTAAAAACCCCTTGTTTATCATATTTTAATCCGATTTTTTTCAAACCCAAATTGTCCTCTTCAAATGTTTTTTCATAATCAAGGTAAATATGACTAACAAAATATTCATTCTTATCTTTATCTTCAAAACGAATATTTTCCTCCTCACATACTTCAATCTTAGCAATTTCAGTTTCAAACTTAATTTCCACCTGCTTAGAATACAGTGACTTAAGTAGATAATTGTATGCAGACCGGTCCAGTTCGGGAAGACATTCAGATGAAGAATGTTTCTCAAAAATTCTGACTTTTATTCCCAGATTGGCGTAATAATCGGCAATTTCTATATTTTTGGGAGTAAGATCGACCAGACCAAGCTCGGAAGGAATAACCTCCAAATGAAAGACATTAAGCGGATGAAGAACTTGCTCTTCCTTAAGATTCGCAGCAATCTCATTTTCAACATATCTTTTTCCTACAGTAATTGCACATTGTTCAAAAGTTACCAAATGTCTTTCAGATTCTGAATTGACCTCCACCAAAGTTTTGGAAGAAAATTCAGCTTTACCTTTTAGAAAAGAAAAATTTTTATGTCTCTTAAGATTTTTTTCTATTTTTTCTTGATTTTTATCAAGTTTTTGCCCAATTTTTGTGACTAAACTCTCTCTATATGCTAATAAAGGGGTGAAAGTCTTAGGGTTATCTTTAAAACTTTTGAGGCTATGGAAAAAACCCTGGGATTCTTTTATCAAAAGACTCGCAGGCACATCTACTCCAAATAAATAGGCTCCTCCGAGCTCTTCTTCCTCGACTAAGATTACTTTTTTTTGAGTTTTAACAAGTTCTTGAGCCAAATATAAACCGGTCTGGCCGGCACCAATAACTAAAAAATCACAGCTAAGCATAACGAAAAGTTTAATTTTTTGTTTATTCTAAAATGATTTGACCTTAAATGAATATGTCTGATCTTCCAAAATGTCAATATTAGTTTTACTATAAACCTTTAGGTCTAGACTTATAACTAATCAATTCTTGACAAATAAGAAGAAATAGGAGATTTTGGAAACTGATTAAGTAGTTTCTTGGAAACACGAAAAATCCCTATATTTCTTTAATAATACTACCAAATTATGCGTGTTGGAATTATCACTCCGATGTATCCGCCAATTGTTTCAGGAACCAGCACCTTGGTAAAAATTATGGAGGAAACACTTTCTCGGAAAGGAATAGAAGTTTTTGTAGCAACTCCCAAATTCCCGGAAATTAAATATGAACACCATGTCTTTCCAATCAAATCATTTAAAATACCGGAAAACATAGTAGCCACAGAAGCAAGAATACCCTACCTTTATAGAAAAAGTGTTTATGAATTTTTTGGTGACAAAGATATTGACATCTTGCACTCCATGAATACCATGGTAGGTGCACGCTCCGGAATTAAAATAGCAAAAAAATTAAACGTACCCGCTATTCACACATACAATACCTATTGGGAAGGTTGTGATCAAATAGACTTTCCCGGAAGGGTTAAATTCTTTCGCGAGTACTCTCGAATGATTTGTAATCAATGTGACCACGTAATTGCTCCTTCTAAAAAAATTTCCACTTACTTAAAAATAATTGGAGTTACTTCTCCGATAACACAGCTAATGACAATTCCTAACTTAAATAAATTGATGCCGGTCTCCGGAAAAAAAGAATTGAGAAAGACTTATGGAATAAAAGAAAACGATTTTGTAATTATTACTTTCGGCAGGGTATCTAAAGAAAAAGGGATCGATACAGCCCTTAAGGCAATTTCTCCTCTATTAAAAAAGTATTCGGATATAAAGTACTTAATTGCAGGAGCCGGCGCTTATAACGAAGAAATGAAAGTGCTGGCCGAGAAGCTTGGAATAAAAGACAAGACAATTTTTTCCGGAAAATTTACCCATCAAACGCTTCCTGAACTGGCAGCAATCTCGGACATATTTCTTTTTCCTTCCAAGTCGGAAACTCAAGGTCTTGCTATTTTGGAAGCCATGCATTTAGAACTGCCGGTTGTTTCAATTGATGAAGAAACCGTGGATTATATTTTAAACCATGGTGTAAACGGATACAAAGTTAGAGATACTCAACTGGCTAAATATTGTGAAAAGTTATACTTGGACAAAAACTTGCGTAAACAGATGAGCAAGCAGGCCAAAATGAGTGCGGAAAAAATTAAAGACATTGATACTGCTGAATTGTACGCCGATCTTTACAAAAATATAATTAAAGACTTTGCCAAAAAAAATAAATACCAAAATAAAGTTATGACAATGATTAATTGAGCCTTATAGGTAATATCATTTTAAAACTAAGAACCACTTTAAAAAACCCTCAATTAGCAATCAGGTATAATTATGAAGTTTACAGTTAGTGAGCTAGCCCGAAAAATAAATATTGAACAAAATCATTTAATTTTATATGGAAATTATAAATCCAAAGTAAGGCTCCAAGCTCTTAAAGAAGGTAAAATCAAAAATAACAAATTAATTCTGGTTACAGCTATCTCACCAAATAAAGCCGGAATCGGAAAAACCACTACTTCAATTGCTTTGGCTCAAGGTATTGAAAAAATCGGCAAGAAGGTTACCCTAGCTCTAAGAGAACCTTCTTTAGGTCCTTGTTTTGGCTTAAAAGGAGGAGCCACCGGTGGGGGTAAATCTCAGCTACTTCCTTCCGAGGATATCAACCTCCACTTTACGGGTGATTTTCACGCCATTACCAGTGCCCACAATCTAATAGCCGCCATTCTCGACAATTATCGATATTTCCAAAATGACCGAAAAATAAAAACCGTTGCCTGGAAAAGGGTTGCGGATATGAATGATCGCTTTTTACGTAACATCATCATAGGATTAAACGGTAACGGTATACCAACTGAGTCAGGATTTGATATTACCCCCTCCTCGGAAATTATGGCTACTATATTGCCTTACCCAAAATGAAAAAGAGCTTCAAGAGCGGTTAAATAAGATAATCTTGGGTTATATAAATAATAACGAGCCTTTAAGAATCAAAGATTTACAGATAACCGGTTCAATCATGTCTCTGCTAAAAGAAGCTATTCAGCCGAATTTAGTTCAAACAAGTGAAGGAGTAGCTGCCTTCGTACACGGTGGACCTTTTGCCAATATTGCCCATGGATGTAACTCCCTTTTAGCGACCAAGATGGCCATGAGCTACGGCGATTATACAGTTACCGAAGCAGGTTTTGGAGCCGATTTAGGAGCAGAAAAATTTTTTAACATTAAGTCCAGAATAGGCAAATTAAAACCAAAAGTCGTAGTTTTAGTTGCTAGTTTACGAGCTCTAAAAGTTCACGGAGGCTTAAGTGAAAGTAGTTCTCTTAAAATTAATCAAGAGGGCTTAAAAAAAGGATTAAAAAACTTGGAAAGACACCTGACAAATCTGCAATCATTTGGCCCTAAAATTGTAGTTACTCTGAATAGGTTTGAAGGAGATCAAGACCCGGAAATAGAACTGATCAAACACTTTTGTCAAGAAAAAGGAGTTCTTTTTGAGGTAAATGAAGGTTTTTCCAAGGGAGGAGAAGGGGCAATAAAACTTGGAGAATCTATAATAGCCGCCGCTGAATCAAGTGAAAACTTCAATCTCAAATACACCTACAAAATAGAAGACGAACTGGAAACTAAAATTTGGAAAGTAGTAAAAAGTATTTATCGAGGAAAACACGTCAAATATACTAAAAAAGCTAAAGAAAGCTTAAATATAATTAAGTCCTTAGGTCTTGAACAGATGCCGATCTGTATAGCTAAAACCCCGTTCTCTTTTTCTGATGACCCAAAAAGAGTCGGAGCCGCAGAATATTTTGAATTCTCCGTTCAAGATATTATACCAAACACCGGAGCCGGATTTAATGTAATTACCTGTGGAAATATTATTAGGATGCCGGGCTTACCGATAAATCCTCAAGCAACTAAAATTGAATACATCGAAGGCAAAATCAAAAACCTCACCTAAACCGACTTATCTCCAACTTTAAATTTTTGTTTTTTCTTCCAGTAGTAAATTCCTATTCCCGAGAAAGTAGTTATTAGAACTAAAGAAGTAAACAGAACCGCTACTTTTTCTCCTCCGCTTCTAGCTAGATCTCTGCTGGAGTAAGGACTTGACGATGATGAACCCGAAGAAGAATAATTGTCTGTTGAGCCTGAATTATTATTGCCTGAGGTATAGTCGTTAAATTCATTGGGGTTGTAGGTACCACTGTCATTACCGGAGTTATTGTTTGAATTGTTATTATTGTTTGGGTCGTTATCGTCATCGTTGTCATCACCCCCGCCTCCACTACCCGGCTGAACTATCAGGTTAAGAATACTTGAGGTGGCTTCTGAACCTTGATCGTCCGTTGCTTTGGCACTAATTTCATAAGTTCCTTGAGGGACGTCTTCCCAAATTAATTCATAATTTCCATCCTGAGTGAGTGTGGCGTTCCCCAGTGGTTGGTTTCCTTCATAAAGCTCAACTGAGCTCACTTGACTGTCATCACCGGCTTGTACCACAAATCTGATTTGAGCAGGTGCCTCAAAGATAGAATCTGTCGGCTCTATAATACTTACGGAAGGCGGCCTGTTGCCTCCTTCGCCGTTGACTATCACATTAATCGATTCGGAAGCCGTAACTGCCCCTCTATCGTCAGTGGCCTTGGCAATAACTGTAAAACTACCGGCAGGTACACTTTTCCAATTCAATTCGTACTTACCTGTTTCAGTGTTTAAAGTACCACTTCCGATATTTTGACTGCCGTTTAGAAAAGTCACGGAGTCTATGGTTCCGTCGGAATCTTCAGCTGTTGCTTCCAAAGGTACGTCTGCCGGAGATTGGTATTCTTGAGTCGGAGGAGTTATGGAAACAGTTGGGGGAATATTTTCCGGTTCGTTAAAACTGAGGGTAAGACCTTGAGAAGTAGTTGTTTCTCCACCATCATCAGTTGCCTTGGCGGTAATAGTATAATCAGCAAAAATGGTAGGTGTCCATTCTATAGTATATTCACTTCCGGAATTGTTTACGGTGCCTTCAATTTTTTCTTCTCCCACAAAGAATTCTACTGTTTCCACGTTCCCGTCGGCATCATCAGCTGTTGCTACAAGAGTCACCGGATCAAGAGTGGTGTAATTAGTTTCCGTTGGAGAGGTTATAGAGATGGTGGGGGGTTGGTTGGTTTGGGATTCGGAAAAGCTTAAGTTTAAGGCACTTGATTCGACTGTTTCTCCGTCATCATCCGTTGCTTTAGCAGTAATGGAAAAACTATTAAAAGAAGTTGGTGTCCAATCTAAAGAATATTCATTGTTGTTATTACTGACAGTCTCTTCTATCTTATTGCCGTCTACAAAGAATTCAACATTTTCTACCGTTCCGTCGGCATCATCAGCTGTTGCTACAAGAGTCACCGGATCAAGAGTGGTGTAATTAGTTTCCGTTGGAGAGGTTATAGAGATGGTGGGGGGTTGGTTGGTTTGGGATTCGGAAATTATGAGTTCTACAGGATCAGACTCTTCTACATCACCATCGACATCTGTAACTTTAGCAGTGATGGGATATGTTCCTGCAGAAGCAGGAGACCAGTCCAATGAATAGAACTCACCATTGTTAGTCACGCTCCCGGCGATCTTGCTACCTCCCTCAAAAAACTCAACTTTGTCTACATCCCCGCCGGCTTGAGCAGTTAAAGTTATCGAGTCACCTAGATCATGTTCGGATTGGTCTGAAGGCTCTGTTATCATCACTGACAAGATTGTATTTGCAAATTCGACATTAAGTATTTCCGAATCAGCACTTGTACCGTCATCCCCCTCGGCCCTTAAAAAAATACTGTATGACCCTTGAACAGGATTGGGATCCTGCCATTCAATAATAAACGGCCTTGAGCTATTCCAATGAACTTGATATTCAGTTATTTCTACCGCATCAGCATATGATCCACTCATCAATTTTACAAAAACGTTCTTTTGATTTCGATCAAAATAATTTTCATCAATATCGAACACCACCGGCCTCATTATGCAACCTTGTACAAAACAAGGATATGTATCCCCATCATTCATTTCACTAAAATAAACCGGATCTCCTTCAGCCTGAGGAATAGCAGTGTTTGCACCGGCTTCGGATGCATTCTGTTGATAGAGATAATAAGTGTAAACCGACCCCGCTCCAATGATTAACAGGAGAATAAAAAATAAGGCTAAAACTTTCTTTTTTTTGGTTGGTGTTTTTTGAGTCTTTTGGAGAAGTTTTTTAATCATCTGTTTGTATTTATTTTGACTAAGTTTGTATATTCTGTTCCTTTATTTTTAGGATACCATAGTTTAAATAAAAAGTAAACACTATAATCAATGACTCCAAATAGTAGAATAACTCTTAATCAAGCAGTCTTAATTCTCTCGCAAGGAGGGGTTGTTGCTTTTCCCACGGAAACCGTATACGGCTT
>CAYSWH010000016.1:0-13162 GCA_964434775.1 uncultured Candidatus Saccharibacteria bacterium
TGTTGACTACCGGAGCCGGAGTCTTGGTATTTGGTAGTATTGGAGGCTATTGGTTTGTTAAAAGACAGAAGCAGAAAAGTAGAGGGTTTTGAAGCAATTATAATCTTAAAAATACCTGCTCTATAATATATATTTCCAGGACTTCCCGCTAAAACCTTAAAACTTTCTTTCACCGTCCAGAGATCTTCTTGCAATCCTTGCAGTTATGTCAAAAGGTAGAATTCTGGCAAATCTAGACAAGAATTTGTTGGATAAACCCGGTACGGCAATATACTTTTTCTTTTTCAATGCCCTGTAACCTACCTTTGCTACTTTTTCCGGACTCATTAACTTGGCCTCAAAGGACTTACTTGTTTTTACTTTTGCAGATTCAAAAAATTCGGTTTTGGTTGGACCGGGACAGAGAGTGGTGACTTGAATTCCATAACCTTCCAACTCAACCCTAATCGCTTCAGAAAAAGATAAGACAAAGGATTTGGTAGCACCATATGAAGCCATATTGGGAACCGGCTGGAAAGCCGCGGTTGAAGAAATATTTAAAATTCTCCCGGTACCGCTCACCGTCATGTCAGATAAAATAAGTCTAGTTAAAACCACCAAACTTAGAACATTTAACGATATCATTAAGAGTTCATGATTAAGATCGCTATCAGAGAACTCTCCGCTCGTTCCAAAACCGGCGTTATTAACTAATGTTTCAATAAAAATATCTTTAGCCTTTATCTCTTCATAAAGAGTAGTACTAGAATCAACTCGAGAAAGATCCTTAGCAATAGAAATAACCTCAACTCCATATTCTGCCGATAATTCATTGGCAATTTTAGCAAGCTTGTCTTTCGAACGAGCTACTAAAACTAGATTTTTCTTATCCTTAGCGAAAAGTTTGGCAAGTTCTAAGCCTATCCCTCCGGAAGCTCCCGTAATTAGAGTAAAATGACGATTCATATTTTTTGAAAACAATCGTTTGCTAGCCTAAATTGAAATAAAAAATGACAATTGTCAATCTGCATGGAATACAAAAACTTGGTTAATTCTCAAACCTATAGTTAAATAAGCATTAATTTAGTATTATTGGTAAAAATTCTACGTATTCAATCCAAGAATTTAATTTGACCTTATAGAATATCCCCCAATTTATAAATTTATGACCTCAAAAAACTTAGCAGGTCCATCAATAATTTTATATATAATCTGCCGGATTATAACACTTGGCTCCTCCAAAAGCACAGCTGATTCCTCCACCTGCAATCAATGCAAAATGGAGATGAGGACCAGTTGAAAATCCGGTATTTCCGCTAGGAGCAATATGCTGACCTTTAGAGACACTTTGACCCTGAGAAACGGCAATGCCACTATTCAAATGGGCATAGAGCGTGTAAACAGTTACACCTCCAGCATTATGTTGTATTAATACGTAGTTACCAAAACCGCCGTTACATGAATAATACCCCTCAGAACAACCGCTACTTGTCTGAGTAACTGTTCCGGAGGCAGCAGCCTTAACTGAAGATCCTCTTGGAGCACTAATATCTATGCCGTCATGGTTAAGTCCGGGAATATAGAGACTAGGCGGGCATCCGTAAGTTCCGGTAATTGGTCCACCAAGGGGCCTCATAAAGAAGCCTCTTCCTACAGGTAACGGAGCTCCGGCCGTAAACCAACAACCTTGGCCACCTCCACCACCGGGGACATCACCGCCGCCTATAGGCAAGTTGGGGGAAGTATTACCAACTGAATTGTTGGGTGAAGAATTTCTTGCTTGTGCCTGAGCTTCAAGCCTGGCTTGTTCCATTTTTGCTTCCAGCTCTTCCTGGGCAGCATAAAATTCTTGTTTTTGACTTTCATTCTCGGCTAATATCTCTTGATATGCTTTACCTTCTTCATTTACCTGAGTTAGAACAACTTCCTTTTCTTGTCTTTGGACTTCAGCCAAAGCAACCAGTTCTTCTTGCTGTCTTAATGAAGTCTCTTGAGCCAGTTTATCCTGTTTGACTTTTTCATTAAGATCCCTAATTTCATCCAAAACGTCTTTTAATTCATCATTTATTGAACCCAAAGCCATTCCCTTACCAATGCATTCTCCAATATTTGCACAAGAGAAAAACTGACCTATTTTACTTCCTACAACCTGACTTTTCTGTGTTTCTTTGATTAGCCCGGGAATCTTATTAGTAAGATCATCAATTTCCGCCTCATTGGCTGCAATCTGAGAATCAAGTTGCTCGATGATTGTTTGGGTATCAGCAATTAATCTTTCTGATTGACTTATTTTCGAATCAATACTGGCTATCTCCTCTTCTAAAGTAGCTTTACGTTGTCTATTGTAATAAAGATCCGATTTAGTACTTTCAATTGTATCTTCGATATTTGATAATTTTGAGCTAATATTATCTTTTTTCTGCTCGTATTCATACTCGGTTAAAGAGTGTACCGAAGGTGAAGATTGTAAGAAAGAAGTTAATAATATTGCTGTAGTTAAAGTTAAAAGTATTTTATTTGTCTTTTTATACCTTAGGTGAATTTTCATAAATCAATATTCTTTGAAAATCGAATTTATATTAAAATAAAAAATTAGATTGTTTGTCAAGCCTCACCCCTTCATTTCTATCACTTCGACCTCACTTACCTGCCTTATCCAAATCGACAAAGTTATAAGTATTATTCTTTATACTCCGTATTAACAAAACATCATAAATCATAAATTCCGAAAAACCTACTATGTTAAGTATACGGTAGGAAAATGTGATTGGCAAGCTTATAACTCGTATATAAACCATAATAAACCTGATGCTTAAAGAGTCGGCTAATTGATAATATTTTTGACAATCTAAGATGTATAGGTTCTTATTTAAACAATGATTAGATTAAAAAAGAACGTAGATTATAAAAAATATACCGTAAAAATTCTCACTATTTTAGACTTTGTGGATAAATCAAAGAATTTATCCTGGCCCGATTTTAGAAGAGTGCTTCACCAAAACCCAAAAGATGACGGTCAAATCTTTTCTAAGGCGGAACTTGTTTATTGTTATCGGAAGCTAAAGGAAGACAACCATCCAAAATTACCAAAATCTCCGGATTTACCTGACAAAATTAGAATGAAACCAACCCGAACTCAGTCAGGTGTAACTCCGGTTACAGTATTAACCAAACCTTTTCCCTGTCCCGGACAATGCATTTTTTGTCCTAACGATTTGAGAATGCCCAAATCCTATATGTCGGACGAACCCGGAGCCCAACGAGCTGAAAGGAACGGATTCGATCCGTACCTACAAACCTTCAGTAGATTACAAGCTTTGGATTCCATGGGACACCAAGTTGACAAGATAGAATTAATAATTCTTGGCGGAACTTGGTCTTACTATCCTGAAAAATACCAAATTTGGTTTATCAAAAGATGTTTTCAGGCAATCAATGATTTTGGAGAAAATAATGAACAACAATATGAGAAACTTCTAACACTAATAGGCGATCCTGATTACCGGAATAAAGAGAAAAATGAGGAAGTAATTCGAAATGTTCAGGCCATTAAGCCCAGACCTTTCTCCGGTAGAGCCAGCCAAACTTATAACCAGTTCATTTCCGATAAAATAGTTAAAGAAAAAGATTCCGAGTATATTCTTAGTCAAAAAGCTACTTGGGAAGAACTATTTGAAGAACATAAAAAAAACGAGCGAGCAAAATATAAGTGTAGCGGCTTAGTCATTGAAACAAGACCGGATAATATTTCCGAGGATGAAGTAATAAGGATTAGAAAGCTGGGATGTACTAAAACGCAAATTGGTTTTCAAAGTCTAAACGACGACGTACTTCAAAAAAATTATAGAGGTCACAATGTAGCCGCAACCAAAAGAGCCGTAAAACTCCTCAGACAAGCGGGTTACAAAATTCATGCTCATTGGATGGCCAACCTTTATGGTTCGGATCCAAAAAAAGATGTGGATGATTATAAAAGAATTTTTAATAATAAAGACTTTCGTCCTGATGAGCTCAAAGTATATCCGTGTTCATTAATCGAAACTGCTGAACTTATGGATTACTACGAGGCCGGCCTGTGGGAACCTTATTCTAGAGAAGAGTTATTAGAAGTATTGGTGGAAGCTATTAAAAACACTCCGCAGTATTGCCGATTGACTAGAGTAATTAGGGATATTCCCTCTACCGACATAGTAGTCGGTAACAAGCAAACTAACTTCCGGGAGGTTGCAGAAAAAGAATTAGTAAACCGAGGAATAACCGCTCAAGAGATTCGTAGCCGGGAAGTTAGAAATTTAAAAGTAACAAGAGAAGAGCTAAATTTAAAAATCATCGAATACGAAACTTCCTTCGGGACCGAAAAGTTTCTGCAATTTGTGACTAAAGAAAATAAATTAGCCGGATTTTTAAGATTGTCTCTGCCTAACAAAGAAAACAACCCACACCCTTTTATTAAAGAGCTGTCTAACTCTTCTATTATTCGAGAGATCCATATTTACGGTCAAGTTGTAAACGTGGGAAACAGAGATCAAGGCAGGGCACAGCATCTTGGACTGGGTAGAGAATTGATTGAAGAAGCCAAAAATATTTCTCAAAAAAAAGGATATGCTAAAATGGCAGTCATTTCTGCCGTAGGTACTAGAGAATATTACCGAAAAAGAGGTTTTATTGACGGAGAATTGTATCAATTTATGAGTCTTAAGAGTCTTTGCTAAAGATTTAAAAAATTTCCGAATAAAATAAAATAGTATGTTTGTTACATACTTGAAAAAATCATGTTCTCATTTAAGGATATAAATGAACTTTGTACTACTCTTGATTCTCTACAAACTGGTTAACCAGAGTATTTGTAATAGACATGACAATCATCAGAATTATTACAGTTATACCCTGCTCTAATATATTACCATTCAATGTTATTCCTTCCAAAATCGTAACTAAAAAGACAGTCACCAAAAAGTTGATAACAAACCCGGAGAGACCAAGGGTAAGTAAATTAATGGGGAGGGTAAATAGCTGTAAAACGGGAACTACAGTTAGATTAAGTAAAGTTAAAAGTAAAATAAATACGGCAGCGGCAAAAGCTCCTTCTACCTGTAACCCTGGCAAAATAAATGAAAGTAAGAGTATAACAATAATATTGGCAACTAGGTACAATCCGGCTCGAAGCATAAAAAAGTGTTTATTGATTACAATATAAACTAAGTAAGTACGAGATATTTGTCAAAACCTCCGAAAATAATTGACAAGCTAAGCGTAGTTTGTTTACGGTGGTTGATAGTTCTTTATCTTTTTAAAGCCAAATTATATGTTTGAATCAAATTCCTTTCTTGATAAGCTAAATAACATCGTGCTGCAAAATAACTCTCTCGTATGCGTGGGTCTGGACACTAAATATGATAAAATTCCTGAACATATCAAAGATCTCCATAATCCGATTTTTGAATTTAACAGAAGAATAATTGATGCTACGGCTGATCTCGTCTGTGCCTACAAGCCCAATTCCGCTTTTTATGAAGCCTACGGTCAAGAAGGTATCAAGCAACTAAAAATGACTTTTGATTACCTCGGTGAGCATTATCCCGAGGTAGTAACTGTTTTGGATGCCAAAAGGGCTGACATCGGTAATACCAATAACGGCTATGTGGCTTTTGCCTACGAGTATTTGCAGGCCGATTCAATTACTCTGCACCCATACTTGGGTAAAGAGGCCCTAGCACCGTTTCTGGCAAGAGTAGACAAAGGAAATTTCATTCTATGCAAAACTTCCAATCAAGGATCGGGAGAATTTCAAAATCTTGTGGATAGCGAAGGCAAGAGCCTTTATCAAAAAATTGCTGAAAGCGTGGAAAATAATTGGAACGAAAATAGTAACTGCGGATTAGTTACAGGTGCCACCTACCCGGAAGAGCTTGAGGAAATAAGAAAAGTTTGCCCTAAATTGCCATTTTTGGTTCCCGGAATCGGTGCCCAGGGCGGAGATGTAGAAAAAACCGTCAAAGCAGGACTGAACAGTAACAACGCCGGCATGCTAATCAATTCTTCCAGGGGGATTATCTTTGCCTCCTCGGATGTTGATTTTGCAGAAGTAGCCAGGCAGAAAACTTTTGAAATAAAGGATCAAATCAACCAATTTAGACTTTCGGCTTAAACTTCATATTTTTGCAAAAGGCCTTGACTGATTTTGGTGAAATTGGTTAGTTTGTAAGTGTCAAAAGATACAAATATGCTTCTTGCTAACCGTTCAAAAATTATAATAACCTTAATTATCTTGATAAGCCTCTCTTTCCTAGCTCTTATAATAGTAAATAGCCGATCTGATAGTGGAGAGAAGCAAAGTGATAATCAAACCCAAAATACTCAAACTGAAAATCGACCTTCTGACTCACCGGACTCACCCGAGGAAGAATACAATTCAAATACTCGTCTCAATAACGGAGAAGATCAAGGGACTGTCGAACTCTCAGAAAGTGACGATGCAAATTCACAAGACAAGGAGGAGGAAAGCAACGAAGAACAAACCGAAGACAGTCAAAGATCAATCACCCAAGGAAACGACGAGCAAACCAAACAAAATCCCTCAAATTCCGATGATTCAGCCTCCCAAAATCAAAAAGACTCCGAAGACAACCCTTTTAACAGAGGAGATTACGAAGAGCAAAAAGATGTCTATAAGGGCATAGTTGGGCAATAGATTCGTTTAAAAATAAAAACTTGCGTCCTGGTACAGCTCTGAAAGAGAAGTGAGTATCTGCCGGAAATTTAAATTGCTGAAAATAACTATTGTTTTAAAATAAAGTTCTTGATAGCTAAAATAATAGTCTGTCCTTTTGTGGTATTTATAGGAGAATGTTTAATATTATAGCTAACCACTCTTAAACCTAGACATTTCCAAATTTTACTCCGTCACTTGCCAAGTAGTCATCCTGAATTTGCAACCTCGTCATCCTGAATTTATTTCAGGATCAGGATCTATTCCAATAGATGCCGAAATAAGTTTGGTATGACAAGTGTATATAGGTTATATTCGGATCGAATATTAATAAGTTAAAGAGAAGAAAATGTTTAATTGTTAAGACGATTTCTTCAACCTCACCAAGTTACTAAAGATGTACCTCACAGTTAGAGGACCAATACCTTTGGGGCTGGGGCAGAGGATGACTTTGTCTTTGACATCCTCGGTATCTACGTCTCCGGCAAGTTGGCCGTCTGATTCGCTAGTGGAAGCGTCTACAACAATAGCTCCTTCTTTGAACCAAGTGTTGTCCATAAATTTAGGTCTTCCGGCAGCACACACAACAATATCGGCTTTAGTGGTTAAGGTCTTTGGGTCCGGACTACTGCTGTTCATGGAGATTACCGTAGCTTTTCGTTCCATAAAGTATTTGACCATCGGATCTCCTACCAAAATCCCCTGCCCGACCACCACGCAATTTTTTCCTCGTAGATTAATTTTTTCATCAATTTTTTGGGGAGTGAGCACAAAGTTTTCTCCTTCCGTAATTTCTTTGATTACCAGATCAATCGCTCCGATAGTGGGCGGTAAAATATTTTGCTTCCAGAGTAAATTAAACTCCGTCCCTAGTAAATCTACGTCACTTTTTGAAGAGATTTGTTGTAAAACCGGATGAATCTTTTCCGGTACCGGTAATTGGACTATCAAACCTTCTTGTTTACCGACTATTTCCAAAACCAACTTCTCAACTTCCTCGTAACTGACCGCCTCGGAAAGTTTATGCAGATTAACTTTGATTCCTACTGATTCTCCGATCTTTTTCTTAAGATTAACGTACTTGGTGGAAGCAAAATTGTCTCCCACTTGGATGATATTTAGCACCGGCTGAGACTCAAATTTCCCGACTTCCGCTGTCAGATAATCCAAAAACTGCTGCTTGAGCTTGGTGTTAGAATAGAGCATGAATTTCTTTCAATTTATTCCTTGGGATTAGTAAATATTTTTGTGAAGAAAGTCAAAAATAATCAAATTTTGTCAAACTCTTGTAAAAAAGTAAGATACAAACGGAACACAAACACAAGTCAAACCGAAGCAGCACCAGCAAACGCAGCCGAAGAAGAGGGTGCAAAAGAAAAGTATCTAGAAGGCGTGGTATAGTTGGTCCGGACATGACCTACACATAACTGTCACGACGAACTTGTTTCGGCATCCCTTTCAAAGATAGATCCTGAAATTAATTCAGGATGACGTCGACTTTTTAGGATGACTGTGTGGTAAATGCAGGGGATAATAATATTTGTCCAGAGCCGAATACTTCCTACACCCTCACGGCTCTCAAGATGAGTTTGACAGTGGCTGATCCTTTTTGGCAGGTTTGGATGGTGAGGGTTGATTGGTTTTGATTGGCCGGGTAAAGAAGTCTGTTAAATTCTGCCCAAGTAGTTTGACCATTTGGCTGGGTAACTGTCTGATCCCAGTTGGTTACTCGATAAGTACATTCGATGCCGTTTGCTCCTCTGGCTTGGATTAGATCTCCCGGTTGCAAGGCGGTAAGGTTGCTAAAAATTCTCACTCCCGGATAGCCTGAAGTGGAAGCTACAGCCGGTTCGGAGTGTCCCATCAAATAAGCATTTTTACCTGTAGTACAAAGATCTGCAGTCAATTGACTTTCCACTACGGGACCTTGTAGTAATTTGGCATCCATATCAGGCATATTTTGCATTGAAGCGTAGCCTACTGCAGTATAGTTAAGGCCGATTTTGGGAATATTGATGTATGGGTGACTTGGAATTGACGGTTGCGGGGCCGGGTCCGGAGTAGTCTCGTTAAACTGCTCTGATTGAACTGGTTGAGCAGGGTTGGGTTGAGGATCATTTTGTGGATTAGCGGCTATAACTTCAGGCTCCTCAGGTTCTTCTTGAGCAGGTTTGGGTTTTGGCTCGGGTTTTTCCTTGAGATCTACCAGAAGCTCATCAATTGACTTGATTTCTCCGGCCAATCTGTCGGTAAAGACAAGTTTTGGTTTACGAATCAGGCTATCTGAGTTGATAAAGGGAGAGGAGGAGAAGTTGATGGAAGCTGCGGAAACGGAAAAAAAAGAAAAAAGTGCTAAAATAGTAATGTTGGTTAGTGTAAAAAGTGCTTTATTCCCTTTTAATTTTAACATTGTGATTTTGAAAATTGTTTAGTTGATAAAATGCTTGTTAAGTAAACTCTCTATAGCATAATTTTGAACCTTGGTCAAATACCTTCAAATATCTGTTTCTAATACTATAATTGAAACAGCTTTTACCAAAGATCATTCTAAAATCACACATTTAACCCAGAATTATCCTTCATTGACAAAAAGCAAGAATATCTCCAGGCTTGACCCTATATTGTAAATATTAACTACAATTTATGACTGACGCCAACCAAATTAAAAGCGCCAATACTGAACTTATTTTTGTTTTTGTAACCGACGAAGGTTCTGACCTCCAAACCACCCAATCTCAAAACATTCAAGCTAGAGAATCTCATTTGCAAGCTGCCGGGATTAATGCCTTCTTTGCTCAAGAAAGTACTGTTACGGAACTCTCGGACAATCTTGCCGACAAGCCTAATTTAGATGGAAGTGTAGTAATTTTTAGAAAGACAGGTGAAAACTTGGACTATGTGGAAAACATACCCGACATCAGCAACAGCGACAACTGGGCGGAAATGGCTGAAACTTACAGCAAAAACTATAAAGAAACTGAACCTGACGAAGACGGACTGTTTAAATGGGGACAAGTAGTGCAAGAAGACGGAGAGTATCTTTGCGTTGATTGCGGATATATCATCAACCTTGTTAAAGGAGATATATTACCAATTTGCGAAGTTTGTCTTTCCGGTCTACCTGAAGGTCCTTCCGGTCCGGAAAAAGGATTTTGGGAAAAGATCTAGAATAGGGTTATTGTTAAGAACTTAGCAGCAATCCCCGGATAGCCAATTTGAATTAATCTGCATCCTTATCTCTCTAAACTAAAAACCGTCTGTCCTATTGGAAGTTATCCTTAAAGATAAGTTAAACCGAAGAATAAATTATCTCTCCACTCAAGGTAAAGGACCTTTGGGCGTTGATTGTTCGCCATAAAATTTGTTACTGCGAGAATTTAAGAAAGCACGGGAATTTTTGGTAGAAAGAAAATTATCACTTAATGCCTTATTTAGCAAACCTGGTAAAATTATCCGGTAGAACTTTTTTTAGATCAGCAGTAGCCAAAACAATTGATTCAGTCCTTAGACCACAATTAAAGGCTGATCTTTCTTGATCCAAAATTCTTTCCTCATAAAATGATTTTATACCAAACACAAAACCAAAAGGGGGTACACCGCCGACAATCAGACCAAATTTTTCTTTAATGGTATCTGCTTTTTCAAAGGGACACTTTTCTCCCACAATTTGTTTGACGGTCTGCGAATCTAAATTAAGATGAGATGGAATATTAAACTGATAGTTTTGACCTGTTTTTCTACCAACTAAAATTAACGATTTAATACCTTCCTCTCGTTTTGTTCCCCTAAGCCTGCTTGAATCTTCCGAAGTAAGAGTCTCTTCATGAATAAGGTGATCAAACTGAATATTATTGCTTCTTAACAATCGGATTATTTGGTCTCTGATTTTTTTTCCTCCGCTAATGAGATTTTGTTTTGGGTCACCATGAATAATCATATATATATGTGTGTGTGTTTGAGAATAACCTTGAATAAATTTCAATTAATTATCAATAAATAAAAATCTTTTATAAATAAATTTTTAATAATTTTATTATTCTTCAAAAAATCTATTTCTAATAGTTTGCAACTTCTTATTAAAAAATGTCAATTGTTTGAATGGAATTAAGTAGGTGCTTTACACTAATATAATTTCTTGTTATAACTTTTATCAATAAAAAAATTGAACCAAACGAATATGGAAAGAATTACTTCAAAAAAAATTGCTTATAAAGGCAAAACTATGCAAATAGAGGACATTTACATAGATTTAGGAAACGGACATAAAGTCAATTGGGAGAGGACATCCTTTGCCCGAAATGTAATTGGCAGTGTCGGTATCGTGGCCCTGAACGACAAAAAAGAAATTGTCCTAATTAGGTACTTTCATCCCGGCTCTGAAGAAAAAGAAATCTGTCTGCCCGGGGGAGGAGTAAATCCCGGTCAAACTTTTAGAGAAGCTGTAAAAGCAGAATTAATAGAAGAAACCGGATTAAGGCCGGAAAAAATTACATATCTAACTAAATTAAGACCTATACCCGGATATCTTAGGTGCGAAACAGAATTATACCTAGCTCAAGACCTGAAAAATGACCGAAGTCTTGAAGGGGATGAAGTTGAGGATATAGAAATATTATATTTACCGATTAACAAAGCATTGAAAATGATTGGAACCGGGGAAATTAAAGATTCCAGAACAGTGGCCGGCATTTTTTTTGTAAAGGAGTTTCATGGAGGTGAACTCGCTTGAGTTTCCAACATAATCAATAAAAATCAGTAAAATTGTTTATATAGTCAATCCGAATATAACCTATACACCTGTCACGGCTAACTCGTTTCGGCATCTATTGGAATAGATCCTGATCCTGAAATAAATTCAGGAAGACAAGGTTGCAAATTCAAGATGACCGCTTGGCAAGTGACGGAGAAAAATTTGGAAATGCCTAGGTTTAAGAGTGGTTAGCTATAAATTAATAGCTGCCTGGGTTGGAAAAATAAATTTGTTAGGCCTAAATTTTTATGCTTAAAGACATGTAATAATGTAACATTAACCGAAGCAGAATTCGAATATTTACTCAAAGATTTTAGAAATCATTCAATTTAATAATAAATATTAAACTGGAAAACCCTAAAAGACTATCTTCAGATCTTCGTTTTTGCTCACTGCGACGACTTTCATCCGGTCAATATTTTCTGCAATGTTGTTATAAACCTTCTTAAAACTTTCTTCATCTACGGCATTTATTCTCTTTTCATACTCTTCATAGCTTTCAGGTACACCATAATTGCGAAGCATACGATAAGTAAACTTTACATCGGCACCCAACATATCCATTGTAATTTCCACTTTTTTTCTAAGGATATCTTTAAATTGAAGAAACTTATCCCGATTAAAGTTTTTATCAAAGTCACTGAAAACCGATTCAGCTTCTTGGATTATCCTCTTGATGTCCGGGATTTCGCAAGAAAGGTTAATAACCAAAGACTGGATATCATTCTGAAAAACTCCGTGAAGGCCGTAAATCAGCCCAAGCTCGTCTCTTAATCGATCGTAAAGTACTCCGCCGTATCTAAGAAAAAGATACTCAAAAATAACAAGCTCTCCCTGATTATTGTAACTAACCTCACAAGGAATGTATAAAGTCAACTCTACATGTTCATGCCCTAAAGGGTGAATTATACTTTTTCTTTGAAAATTGACAAGTTTATTCGGAGGTTTAAAACTAATTTTATTTTTTTTATTATTTTTAATTAACCTTGCTTTTTCGTTGTTTTTTGCCAAGTATTTTTTGATGGTTGTGTCAATGTATTGCAGATCCAGTTCACCACCACTCACAGTAATTATTAGATTCCCTTGAGCTAAATTTTGTAAATGTAAACGACTAAAATCATCCAAAGTTGTCTCAGCCACTCTACTCGCCTCACCTAGAACTTCAAAGTTTGAGGCAGATCCTTCTTCAAAAATTTGCTTCATTGTATCATAATGTAGTCTGTAAGCCGGGTCTCCACTCCTTTCACTAATTTCTTTAAGTACGATTTCTTTTTCTCTGTCCAGATCAACTTGATCGAATGTAGGCTCTACAAACATCTCAAAAAGTACATCAAACATTTTGTAAAAATCAGAAGTATGTCCGCTGGATTCCAGGCCTAAAGTAGATATACTGGTATAAGCGTTTATCTCAATATTTTCTTTAAAGCAATAATCCTTAAAATGTTCAAAGCCCATCTTCGAAGTCCTAGAAACTATGCAATGCTCCAGCAGATGTTTTTTTCCTCTATCCTTAGGTTTTTCAAACCACCCGCCACCACAACTGTAGATCATTTCAAAGTTAACTTTCCTTCTGGGAATCTCCTGAGCAAGTAAAATAACATTATCAGATATTTCTCGATAAATTGTCATATTTTGAATCGACTGATTAACAAAGATAATTTGAGTGGTATCTTAATACACTAAATCGTTTTTTTGAAAGGTGTCAATCCTCCTTACCTAAAAAG
>CAYSWH010000016.1:13262-35704 GCA_964434775.1 uncultured Candidatus Saccharibacteria bacterium
CATTGTTTTAATTAAAATCGATAAACCTGTTCGGGTTGTAACATTCTGTAGAAGACATTTGCCGGTAGAGGCAAAACTGGGTATTTGTCTTTTCATATGAGTCCGACATAATCATAAAATGCAAATGGGGATGGTTTGAAAGTCCTGTGGATCCCATGTATCCGATGACCTGACCTTTTTCTACTTTATCACCGACTGCCAAGAAGGAAGGTTTTACTAAATGTGCGTAAATGGTGTAAAAATTCCTTTCAGACTTTGTTTGATGTTTAAGCATTAGGTAGTGACCGAAATTTGTACCGAAAAATTCATTTTTGATTATTTCACCCTCTGTTACTGCTACAATTTCCGTACCCAAATCATTTGCGATATCCATCCCGTCATGACTACAATGAAAGGTCTGAGAAATATAACCTCTAGTCGGTGCCACAAAATCATCCTTGGTTACTTCCAGTTCTCCGGAATCTTCAAAAAAACATGTTTCTCTACTTTCGTTAGAAGAAACTCTGGCTATTTCTTCTTCTATCTTTGTTTTCTTGGCTGTTTCAGCTTCTATCTTTTTTTCTTCCAGGTGATGTTGCAGCAAAAATGTTCCAGTTACCGCAGATAAGGATAAAATAACTATTACTGACAATATTAAACTAGCATGAACAATTATTTTTTTCTTTACATTACTTTTTTCGTTTTTTTTGTTCATAATAAAAAAGTACTGTTTTTTGCTAGATTTATGGCAAAAAAACTTGATAAAATGAAGTTATTACAAACAATTTACTGTTTGACAAGCTTTATTAACGAGTAAGTGTGTATTAATGATTATTAGACTAAAAAATATTTTGAAAGGTGTCAATCCTCCTTACCTAAAAAGCATTGTTTTAATTAAAATCGATAAACCTGTTCGGGTTGTAACATTCTGTAGAAGAAAGAGTCCGGTAAAGGCAAAATTGAGTATCAGTCTTTTCAAAAGAATCCGACATAATCATGAAATGCAAATGTGGGCCGGTAGAAAGACCAGTGGAACCCATGTAACCAATCACCTCCCCCTTTTCTACTTTATCTCCAACCGACAAGAATGAGGGCTTTACCAAATGTGCATATATAGTATAGAAATTTCTGCCTGACTTAGTTTGGTGTTTGAGCATTAGGTAGTGACCGAAACTTGTTCCGAAGTATTCTTTTTTGATTATTTCACCGTCAGTAACAGCTACAATTTCAGTACCGAGACTATTGGCAATGTCGATTCCGTCATGACCGCAATGAAATGTTTGGGAGACAAATCCTCTTGTGGGCTTTACAAAGTCATCTTTAGTAACTTCTAACTTTCCGACATCTTCAAAAAAGCAAGCTGTGGTACTCTCATCGGGCGAGACACGGGCGATTTCTGCTTCAATCTTTTTTCGCTCCTCTTCTAATTTTTCTCTTTGCTGTCTTAGCTCCTCGGCATATTTTTGATATTCCTCTTCCTTACCCTGAGTAACTTCCATAAGATGATTCAAGGAGTCCTTCTTTGAATCCAACAAAGCTTCCCTAGACTCCAAGTTTTCCTGTGCTTGCTCTTGCAATTCCTTGTTCCTTTGAAGTTCTTGATTTTCAAATTCCAGTTCCTCTTTAACCTTTTCCAGTTCATGCTGTAGTTCCCACAAACCTCTGGTATAATTTACTGCCTGAGCAATACTTCTGCTGGAGAGAAAATTTTCAAAGTAATTTTGAGTTCCCGAGCGTTGAATCTCTTTGATTACACTGACCATCTCCTTGTTTAATTCTTCTATACTTTCTTCATTTTGCTTAATCTGAAGATCAATTTCTTCCAAGCTCATCTTGGTAGTATCAACCATTATTTCAACGCTTTTGATTTCCCTATTTATCCTGAGCTTTTCTTCTGCTAAGGTCTCTTTCATTACTGTAGTATCTTGTAATTCGGTGTTAACCTCTTTACTTTCTTCGCCGGCCTTAGTCATTAAGTCTTGTATGGTCATCTTCCTTGCTTCATAATCTGATGGAGAAGACAAGACCGAAACCTCGGAAAAGTTTGCTACCAAGACAACATTTAGAAGGATAAAAAAAGAAGTAAATAGTTTTTTGATTTTTAGAGTATTAAGCAATCTATATTTATGCTTTGTTTTAGACATTTTTTGGTTTTTGTTTAGCTGCCCACTATTATACAACAAAAAAAAATTTTTGTCACATATTTACATCAAAAAAACACTTCACAAATGAATAAAGATTTGTCATAATAACATTTTATCAAACTCTTTTTTATTTTAAAATTTGGAAAAAAGTATTTTAGAATATGACCAAAAAACAACCGGAAAGAAATAAGGAAAGAAAAAGTCTGATAGTACTCGCTGGCCTAATTGTATCAGTGGTTGTTATCTTGAGCTCAAGCGGAGTAATTGGGTTTTTGTGGTTACAAAACTTGGAAGAGAAACAGATCCGAAGAGAAAGGACAATTGTGGAGAGTGATTCTTGCGAAGATATAAAAAAAAGACTTGTAGAGTATCAAAAGAAAAATAGACATTTTCCCGGAGAGCCCATAGAAATTCTTGACAACAACTCGGCTATTCCCCCTACGGCAGGAGACAGCGCCACCGATATGGCTATACCTATGCAAGAAAGCGAGTCATCGGCCGCTTCGGGATCTGATTACTCTGACACTAATAATCAAGTAGAAGGGATTGATGAGGGGGATATAATCAAAACCGACGGCCGTTATATTTATACGGTAAGCGCAAATAATCAAGTAAACATTACCGAGCTGAACCCCAACACGGGCAAACTAACCAAAATTAAGAAAATTGATTTAAGCGATAAAATATTAGATATAGATTATCTTAATTTGTACCGAGATAAACTAATAATCTTCGGTAGCGAAAATACTTCCAAAATTACTCAAAATGAAAACCCCAGAGAAGCTGTAGCCGCTGCAGAACTAATTGCACCCTACAGCAATCAAACTAGAATAACCTTGTATAATCTGGACAACCCTCAAGAACCTCAATTAGTAAAGGATTATTCAATTAATGGACAGATCAATACTACCAGGCAAAATACAAATATCTTATATTTCATTAATGAAGGATATCTTTCATCAAATAAATTTTATGATGAAGACTTCAAAGATATTTCAGAAAGTGATTTGAAAGATATATTACCGGAAATCAGAGATAATATGGAAAATAAAAGATTAAATGATGACTGCAAAATATATTCGACTGAGTCACTAAAAAGTCTTAACTACTCGCTTATTGCCGGACTCGATCTGGATAGTGATGAAGTAGTAGGAAGCAAAACTTTAATGACCGGCTCAGGTGATATTTATGCTTCTAAGGACAATCTCTATTTGACTGATTATATTTATAATCCGGATAATAAAGGTATAACTACGGATCAAACAACGATTTATAAATTTAATTTCAATCAAGGAAATCTAAGTTTGCAAGTTAAAAATGAGGTGCCCGGAAGAATAGTTAATCAATTTGCCATGGACGAGTTTGAAGGCAATTTCCGTATCGCCACAACCGTGCAACCTCATTCCGAACCAATACCCTTTTCCCTATTTGACTCCAGGGATGAAATAATCAGACCGCCAAGAGAAAGTCAAACCAACGGCCTCTATATTTTTGATGAAAACCTTAACAAGCTTGGCGAAGTTACCAATCTAGCCAGAAATGAGGACATTTTCTCGGTAAGGTTTATGGGTGACAGAGCCTTTATGGTTACTTTTGAAAAAGTAGATCCTTTGTTTACATTCGATCTTTCTGATCCGAATAATCCACAAGTTCTCGGTGAATTAAAAATTCCCGGTTTTAGCGATTATCTTCATCCGGTTTCAGACAATATGTTGGTTGGTATTGGTAAGAATACAAGTGCTTCCGTAGATGATCCAAATCCGGGTTTTTCTTGGGAAGAGGGCGTAAAAATCGGGCTTTTTGATGTTAGTAACATGAGTGATCCTCAGGAAGTTGATTTCGTAGAAATCGGCGATCGAGGGAGTGACACCGAAGTCTTAAGAGATCATAAGGCATTTCTCTGGGACGAAAGAAACAATTACTTAGCTCTGCCTATAGAAGTTAGAGTTACTGAAGAGGAGGCAGATCAAGACCAAAGAAGGTTTGGGCCAAGTTACGGAAAATTCCAAACACAGGGCAGTTATGTTTTTGAAATAAAGGACAATGAAATATTAGAAAAAGGAAGTGTTTCCCACCTTACTGAAGACGATATAAAGGAGCAAGAAGAACAGGGTTATTACTATCAAGACAATTACCCGAGTTACGTCCGTAGACAATTGTATGTTAACGACTATTTGATCACTTACTCAGATAATAAGTTAAAAACAAGCAGAATTGAAAATCTAAATGAAGTTTCTTTGGTTTCCTTTCCTGTAGAAAAAACTAAACCGCAGCCAATTCAACCAATTCCTCAACCAATAGAATAGGTGGTCTTAATTATCTATAAAATTTGAATAGACCGGTCCTTGGTAAGCAAACACTTTCAACGCTTGATTGAATGGGGGAATTATAACAATTTAATCTTTGACCAAACGTTTTTTTTGGAGTAAAATAGTTAAATATAAGTATTTAATCCAAACAGTAGAAAAAGAAATTAATGACCCCTACCCCGCCAAGATTCCCAGGTTCCCGTCCTCGCCCGCAATCCGACTCAAATAGACCAAGTCAGGGTGGTATTTCTACGCAAAATAATAGTCAAAATCAACCTCAACCAGAACAAGGTAATCTTAATGAAGCCTATACCCCACCGGATATTCAACCTATGGAGGACATTGGTTTTAGTGACCCGTCTGATACACAACCTCAAGAAATGGCGGTCGGTGAACACTCTCCGGATGGATTAGGACAAGGAGAAGACACTTCTAAAAAAACTTCCATGTTTCAACTTCCCAAGGAAGGGCAAACTGAAGCCAAAGGAAGTAAAGGAGTTGGAAAAATCGGTTCAAAAAAATCAGACACTTCGGAATCAAATTCTACAACCTCTCCCCAAGGTAAACTAAAACCCAACACCGGCGGCACTACAAGTTCAGGTAAAAAAGATTCTCAGATGCTTAAGTTGCCAAAACCCGGAGAAGGTGGTGACGGTAAAAAACCGGGAGTTGGTTCCATTGCAGAAAAAAAACTATCAGGTGCTGCGGCAAGTAAAATTGCCAAAGTACCTGGCGGTGACAAAATGGGAGTAGGGGATGCCGCCAAAGTAGCTCAAGGGATCAAAGAAGGTCAAGTAGACGTTAAAGATGCACTGAACGCTACCGGTAAAGGGGTGGGTACATATTTCGGAGGTCAACTGGGGGCAATTGTAGGTGAATACATTGCTAAATTCTTGGGTAAATTCCTTGAAATGCTGGGAATTAAGAAGATTAAGCTGAACGACCTCTTCATCGGCAGTGCTTTAATCACTATGGTTACGTCCATTATGACTCTAGTTATGACTGCTATGATGATTATTCTACCCTTCGCCTTGGTAAGTTATTTTTTGGTTAGGGCCACCTACTGTGATAGTCCGCTAGGAGGTTTTGTATTAGATTCTTCTGAGAAAGTAGTTTATGTAGTGGGAAATACCGCACTATTTGCGGGTCAAGCTCTCCAACTTCCTAATGCTGTCGGTCAAGAAGTAGAAGAATGGGGTGATAATCTGGGAGGCGTTTTTAACCAGGAATCCTTTGAGGAATTTTTAGAACGAAGGGAAAAGGAACAAAATGAACAAGGTTTTTTTCAGTGGGCAAGTACACTTTTGCAGAGTGGTCTTGGAACATGGCTTCAAGTTTTTGGTAAAATTATACAAATTGGCTCCCTACCCCCGGAAATATTGGGTAGATTTTTGACTTGGATAGGCGAAACTGCAGACAAAACATATGAAATTCTTAGGAGTACTAAAGAAATTCTGGACATAATTTGTGAAGTTGATCTGTCAGATACCAGTGGCCTTCACGAACAAGATAGTTGCTATTATCCTGGAGAAAACACAATTGCTGACGGATCCAGTGATAGCGGTTCAGGTGCTAATAACATTGGTTGTTTGGCTGCTCCAAGGAATAATATTACCGGAGACCCTTACATGAGGGCGTTGGCTAGAGCAATAGGTCATGCAGAAAGCGGCGAGGATAACCCCGACACTCCGTTAAGGGAAGATTATGAAAGGGGAGGGAATATCCTAGATACATATGGCAAATATCAATGGCTAAAACCATATGACCAAACTGCTTGGGGAGCAGCAATGGGCCCGGCAAATGAAGAGGGCGTTCAATTACCTCCCTCTCCCGAAGGATCAACCAATGAAGCATATGTGTATCAAGACATTGCTTTTTTTGTCTGGTCTCAAAGGTACCTTTTTAATTATGGGTTTGACGACATACCCGGAATAATCAGGAACTTTCATGAAACAGGAGAAGAGGCTGAATTGAGAGCAATGCTTTCCCAGTTATGCTGGCAGTGGGAGGTTGCTTGCGCTGAAGGACAATCAACATACCCTCAACAAAATAATGTCGTTAACTATTTAAAATCTACTCTTCCCGAAGAGTTGGACGGAAGCTGCGGCGAAACTACCATATTGGCAGATGAAGACGGCTCAAATTCAAAACTAACAAATAATGATAGGCCTTCTCTTGAACTGGTCTTTAATTCCCAAAGTTATAGCAGAGCAGCTAAAAAAGAACCTCAATATAGCCGGAACAACCAAAGTGATTTGATGCCAACCTCAAATAAATCTAAATCGGATAACGTTCCGGGACTGGACACCTTAGATAATAAAGAAACAAAAGATCCCGTGCTCAAAACAATCCCGGCTATTCCCGGACTAACCTTACGAACTACCCAAGCCGGTACTCCGGACACCGAACTCGAAGGAACAGACTGGCTCAATCTTCCCTTCCCGGAAGGAGAGAGTAGGGTCTATACAGGAGGACCACATCACGGAGGAACAGGATATGGACCAAAGCCATGGAACGGAATCGACTTTGGCGGAGCTTTTCCTGTTACTGCGGCTGCACCGGGAGAAATATACTACAATGACGGCTGCATAGTTATGATCGATCACGGTAACGGCTACGGAACCAGATATATCCACTTAGACGGCGTCCCTTCAAATCTCTCCATCGGAACAAGAGTGGATACAGGTGAATTTCTCGGAAACGGTTCAGCCAAAGAATGTGGAGGTTCGGCAAACGGACCTCACGTTCATTTTGATATTATTAAGGACCCTCCTTCAATAGAGAGAGCTAGTATACAGGATTTTGTAATTGGTGGCTGGAATCCTAGAGAAGGAGCAGCAGCGTACCAAGGAGATGCAATAAACGTATTTTCCAACGAAGTTGTACCCACAGGAGGAACTATCACCAACGACGGTTATACGGACTCTGACGGCTTACCGCCTCCAGGTCAAGAGGTTTGCTATTCCGGCCCAAGTCCTAATTTGGACGGAGCCAGCTGTGAAGAATTTAATGATGTAGAAGGAGCAAAGTGCTTACCTTCACCATGGATGGATAGATATGAAGGTGAAAGTAGAATGTATACATATATCAATGACCAGGGAAAGCTATTTTCTATCCCTGTTACACATAATTCTTGTGGTGGTCACGCCGCTCAAACTGTCGCTTGTTTCTATGATTATGACGGCTGTAAAGAAGTTTTAGAAAGAAACGGTCAGAGTAATCTTGGCTGGCTGATCTATAATGACGGAGGAAGAAATTTGGGTGCTACTTGTCCCAACGGTGTGGATGGAGCTTTTGCGGTTACCAGTAATAGTGAATGCAGCCTAACATATGATATGGCACCTTTTCTTAAGCAGCACGGGGTATCTTCTACATCACACTCTGGAGAGGGCTTAACTTTTGACACAATTAAGCAGGAGATCAACAATAACAGGCCAATAATTATTTCAATAAACACCAGCCTTGGCGGACACATTATTTCCTGCCATGGTTATATTGAAGGAACTCAAGAAATAATTTGTCATGATAGCTGGAAAAATCTTAGAACCGGAGAGAAGTCAGGAAAAAATGCAGTTTATCAGTTTACTCCCGGAACACTTAATCCTAATGGAGCAGACGGACCTCTAAATATAATTTATTATTTAACATTTAATATCGGCATCCACGTTTAAATAGACACAGTATGTTTCTCACAAAAAATCGAAAATTAATCATTCTAATCACAGTTTCTTTGATTCTGCTTGGCGGTTTCTTTTACCTGCTGTATATAACCAGTCCCGGTAATCAGCCAAACGAAAACGAGGAAACTCCGGTAGAAGAGTTTCTGGATATTACTCAAAGAGAAATTGAAAACGAGTTTCAAAAGCAAGAAGAAGAAGCGAGAAAGAATGAAATTGAGAATAAGCAAGACAAGTTAGCTCCGGAGTACAAGACATTTAATCACTCTTCATTGGACTTTACATTTGAATATCCCTCCAACTGGGTTATCAAACAAGATTTTGAGGATAACTATATTAATGAAATAATTTTGGAAGATGTGGAAAAAAATATCACTATAAACATGGAAATAGTATCTGCAGATTATACATATGAAAATATTTGTCTGAGGTCGGACAGACCTGCCAGAGCTTCCTGCGAACTAGATCTTCCGCAAGAGTACCCGTTTGTAGGTGTAGAATTTGAAGAATTTACCAGAAGGCAAGACAGAGTCCTGCTAATTAGCAAAACCGGCACTACTACTATCGTCTATTCGCCGACTATCAAGTCAATGGCTTATAGAAAAGAGTTAATGAGGGAAGGTTTTAACGGCCTGATTCTTGAACAAACTACTTATACAACTTTATTAAATAAAGCAACAAATGATATTACTGCCTACAAATTACCTAACGGTTCAAGCTTAAGAATTAGTTACGCTTTTAATGAGAAAGAAGTGGTAGATAACTGGGAAGATGTTTACAAAATTGTGCTTAAAAGAATTGTCAGCAGCATACAAGCCAAGGAAACAGAGTAACCAAACAATTGCTGTAAAGGGATTTTCTTAGATCATTTCCCTTGAACTTCTTTGTTTGTCTCGGGATTCTCCAAAATAAAGACGAATTCTTTAAAAAGATAAATCAAGGTCCAGTAAAGTACAATCGTTTGGTTCTCAAAAATGTGAAGGAAGACATTACCAAAGATTATTGCCACAAAAGCCAATACAAAATTGATTTCAGTAAATGAAATACTTTCTTCAGGGTATCTAACAACTTGCTGAATAATTCTCTTGAGGGGATAAAGTAACACCAGAAGGTAAGCTCCGGCATAAAAGGCCCCGCCGTTTAGTAAGGTTTGAATATACCAATTCTCCGGAATCACCATTTCTTCAGGAAAAATCCCGGCATCCAAAGCAATCTGATAGTCATATATGACAATGACATTTTCACTGGGATCTGTATAACTCTCACTGGCTGCCGGCCCGGTTGCACCTAGTCCATAGCCAAATAAAATTTTATCCTTATTTGCTTGTAAAAGATTAATACTTGATTGAGTTCGCCGATAGTGCCAGATGGATGAGGACGGTTTGGATATTGCCTCCGGTAAATTATTGTTTTGAATCCAATCAGGGGGAATATTTAGTAGGAAAAATGCCCCAAAAAGCGGAAAAATAAAAATAAGAAGAAATGTTGTTTTTAGTAATTTTTGCAAGTAGAACTTGCCGGCAGAGGAATATATTATTTTGAAAATCAACAAAAAGACCAAAACAAATATCCAATACAAAACAGCCAGCCAAGCATACCTGGCATATGAGAGAGTTATAAATAACAGTGTGGTTAACAAAGAATTAAGACTGAGTAAAAAAATTAAGGTTCGTCTATTCCCGAAATAGTCAGAAAATGATTCTTTATGAGCAAAAACAAACTTGGTTGTGTTTTTCCAAAAACCCCTACCTGTTTGCACCAAATAATAAATAAACACCGGAGAAAGTAAAATCAAATATCCGGCAAAATGATTTGGAGAAGAAAATCCTCCGGCTAACCGACATGTTTCTATATTATAATCTATGGGATGACATAGAGGAGATTCTACTATCAAACCATCTACTTGAGAGCCAAATCCAAAAAAAGAATAGATTGGCACCTGCCCGAAGAAGACACTCAAAAAACCAACCCCGCAAACCAGTAGAAAACCAATTGAAAAGGCTTTGGTGAGTCTTCGTAAAAAATGACGAAGTGACTTTTGGTCGTCTTTTATTTTTGCATAATTCAAGTTCACCCAAGTTGCGGCCAAAATAAATATCCATAGCCACCACAATTCAAACCTGGCTCCAATCACAAACTGCCTCAATTCAATATTATTAAATAAAAATGAGCTTAAAACTACCCAACCTGAAAGAAAAACCCCAAGCCACAATAAAACAAATTTGGAGGAAATTAATGATTTCAAACCATTCATCCATAAATACTTGCTAATCTCAAATAAAAAAACACTAATTAATAGCAAACCAAGAAGTTCTTTCCACAGAGCAAGCCAAACCGGGAATTCATTCTTGACTATCAAGAACTTGACCAAAATTGTTTGTACCGGCAAGATAGCAGCCAAAAAATAGATAGGATAACGAAGATACTTGGGAATCATTTTAGACACTAAAATTAATAAAATTCAAGTTCGACTTAAGCTGTTTTCGAAGCAATCTGCTGTCTTTGTCTGAAAAATAAATAAAGTTATTAATTATATAAAGCCAGTAGTATATTAATTTAAAATAGACATCTCTCCAACTAAGGTCATACCCGGGAATTTTAGAATCATTTTTTACAGAATACAAAATATCTTCAAGGTTTTTTTCATTGAGCTCCACCACTGACAGACGATGAGAAAAATCCAAAAATCGAATGAGACTGTTAAACAAATCTTTGTTTTGAAATGTCAGCTGGGTATTGGCAAACCTTTCAAAATTAGGAAAATCTTTCTGTACTATTTCAGCCAAATTCACCATTTCTTCTCTAGACATTTTTTCCAGGATATTTTTAGCAATTTCCCCCAAAACTTTATTCTTCTTCATGTAAGGAGCAAATGACGGGCGGTAGCCCAACTGGTCCACATACTCAAGGTTATCTTGGTTGGCAAAAACCACGTGATTAAAGCTCGAAAAAACAGTTTCAAAAATATAGTTCCTGGCTAATGAATAGATTCTAAAAGTCTCTTGCTTCCTAGTATATTCCAAAAAAAATTCTATTATTAAAATACTTAAGGATATTTCGATAAATACAGCCGAAATATGAACGTAAAAACTGTAATTTGTATTATGATAAAGAAAAAGGAAAAAAACCGCCCCCAGTATGAGAATTAAATAACCGATTACAAACAGCAATCTATTTTTACGCATATAATACCTATAGAATTTTGCAAGTTGGATTATTTGTCAATTAAACATCTTGACAAGACAGGATTATTATATTTCCCTAAAACAGGTTTATCACTAATAAATATGGCTGAAAAAAAGGTAAAAGATACAGTAAAACTCTTAATAAAAGCAGGTTCGGCAAATCCGGCCCCTCCCGTTGGATCAACTCTAGGACCCTTTGGTCTTAATTTAATGCAATTTTGCAAAGAGTTCAACGATCAAACCAGCGGTCAAACAGGCATGATTCCAGCCTTGGTAACCATCTATGAAGATCGTAGCTTTGATCTAGTAATCAAAACACCTCCGGTAGCAGAGCTTGTAAAGCAAAAATTGAATGTTACTTCGGGTTCCGGAATTCCCAACAGCAAGAAAATAGGAAAACTGACTACTGCCGATATCAAAGAAATTGCTAATAAAAAAATGCCTGACTTGAACAGCTACGATGAAGAAGCAGCCATGAAAATGGTTATCGGTACTTGTCAAAGCATGGGCGTAGAAGTCACTGAATAAACTTATATATTTCTTACTTGGGAGATATAATTATCATTAATACCAAAACAATCTTATGTCAGAAACAGTAAAAACTAAAGTTAAGAAAAGATCAAAAAAATATAGGGCGAATGAAGAAAAAATCACTCTGGCCTTGGAAGGTAAAGAAGCCTTGGAAATAGAAAAAGCCGTAGAACTTCTATTTCAGTTAGATCAACCGAAATTCAAAGACGGTCCGATGGTCGAATTACATGCTAAATTGAATATCAATGCCACCAAGAGTGACCAATTGGTTAGGTCTTCGGTAGTTCTGCCTCACGGAAGCGGTAAAAAAGTTGTCGTTGCTGCTTTTGTTACTCCTGAAAGTGAGGAGAAGGCCAAAAAAGCCGGCGCTGATATTATTGGCGGAGAAAGCTTGATCGAGGAAATAAAAAAGAGCCAGGAAGTTAATTTTGATAAAGCAGTTGCCGAACCGGAAATGATGAAAAAATTACCGCCAATTGCTAAAATCTTGGGAATAGCCGGAGTGATGCCAAACCCTAAAACAGGAACTGTAGGAACAAACCTTGAAGAAATGATCGGAAAGATCAAGGCAGGTAAAATTGATTTTAAGAATGACAAAACTGGTAACCTCCATGTTGTCTGCGGTAAGATAAATAAAAATTTCTCAAAAGATAAAATACTGGAAAATGTAAGAGCTGCAGTCGAAGCAATTGAGAAAGCTAAACCCGAGGCCGTTAAAAAGAAATATATACTTTCATTATTCCTGTCTACCAGCCAAAGTCCAAGTATTAAAATTTCCAAAGCATAACAAACAATTCAAGATTATTCCATTTATAAGCGTGTTTGATTAAAGTTTATAGTTATGCAGATTATAATTGTAGCCGGTGGAGGAGGTACCCGTTTATGGCCTCTGTCCAATACGAAGACTCCAAAACAATTTGTCCCTATTATTGATGACGAGAGTTTACTTAGAAAGACCTATAAGCGGCTACTTAGAGATTTCAAGAAAGAACAGATCTGGGTTAATACCAATAAAAAATATTTTAATAAAGCCAAAAATTGTTTACCCGAAGATTTTCCTGAAGGTAATTTAATTCTGGAACCTGAAAAAAGAGATAATTACGCAGCTGTTATTTCTGCCGCTGCAGTAGTAAGTAACAAGAGCGGAGAGAACGAGCCGTTGATATTTATACCTTGTGATGATCTTTTGGTGGATGAGCAAAGCATTAACAACTTTAATAAATCTCTTGAGAAAATTGCCGTGAGCCTTCGTAAAGCAGAGTTTGATATTATTACAGCGGGTGTAAAGCCTACTTACGGTTGCACTAATTACGGATATATTCAAATAGAAGAAAAGGATATTCAGAGTTGTTTTGAGAAACCGGTGCCGGTTATTAATTTTAAAGAAAAGCCTGATGAAGAAACTGCAGAAAAATTCTATAAATCAGGAAATTACCTTTGGAATAAATTTAATCATTCCTTTACTTTTGGAAAGTTAAAAGAAAAACTTAGGAAGTTAGACCCTGAAACCCTCAAAATTGTAGAAGAATTTGAAAAAGAAGGAAAAATCAGTAAAAAAAGATATGCTAAAATTCCCAAAATCGCTTTTGACTACGCTGTTTTGGAAAGAGCCGAAAGCCTCGGGGTTGTAGGCATGGATATTTCTTGGGAAGATCTTGGAAACTGGGAAGTCGTAGAAAAATACCTCCCTAATATAGGCGACCAAGTAAATCATATTGAAGTAGGTGGTAAAAACAATAAAATAAGGTCCATCTATAGCTCAAAGAAGATTGCTTTTGTTGGTCTTTCTGACATGCTTTTGATTGAATCCGAGGAAGGACTTTTGGTTATTGACCCAAAAAATTCTAAGGAAATTAAGAAAGTTAGCGAGTACTTTGACGGAGAAAGAAAATAATAATTGGTTCTTCGCCACAAATTATTTCATTTTGCACTTACATAATCACGTCTATACCTAATTGAATCTGTATAATTGCCTATATATATTTATTAGACTTGTCACTTAACTCAAAATTAATCTCATAGAATGGCCTCAAAAACAGGTTTTGTAACATGTCTATTATACCAAATCGCCACCAACTTTGACTTGTAAATTTATAGTTCTTCTGCGTAATTCAACACAAAATAGCGAATGAGAACCTAAATGGGTAAAATTTGAAGTAAGTTTGAGTATAATAAATATCACACGTCAAGTTTAACCGTTTTTGACCGCTTCCAATATTAACAATAAATATCTACAAAAAATGCTGAAACAACGTTCAGCATAGATAATAATTCAAAAAATTATGAATGAGAAATCTTTCTTACTCCGTGGAAACATCGTTAGACTCTTGAGATTCTATACTTCCTTGTACTTGAGCTTGACCTTCTTCTTGACCGGTGACAGAGTTGCTTTCTTCATCAACAATTTCAATTAATTCCACTTCAAATATCAAAGTTGAGTTTGGAGGTATTTCGCCGACTTGTTGAGCACCGTAGCCTAATTCTGGCGGAATTGTTAGTTTTCTCTTTTCACCTACTTTCATTCCGGGAACACCCTGCTCCCAACCTTGGATGACTTGACCTGCTCCCAAAGTTACTTCAAAGGGTTGACCTCTATCGTAAGAACTATCAAATTTTGTACCGTTTTCCAATGTTCCCGTATAATGCATCAGAACAGTATCTCCAATTTGTGTTTCTTCACCTTCACCTTCTTCCAATGTTTCAGTTTCAACTTCGGCGTTTGTATTTGCTGTATCAGAAGAATCATTTGCATTATCTGAATTTTCTGCAGTTTCTTCCGACCCTTCCGGTTCAGGAACAAAAGTCTCCACGATTCCTACTGCAACGATGAATGTCAAAATAAAACCCAGAGCAAATAGACCTGCCTGTAATAGTAAATTTTTCATAATTATTTAATAAATTGTGTTTTGTTACAAATGATAATAATCAATTTTCTTATAGAGTATCCCTTATTTGCAAAACCGTCAACCGGTTCTAACTAATTTTAGTGCCAAATTATTTTTTATCTTCGCCTTTATTTTCTTCTTCATCTTTGGGTTTAGATTCAACGTCTTGAGCTTGCTCTTCAGTCTTGGTTTCTTCCCCTTCACCTGCCTGCCGGGAACCTTCTCCGCCAGGTTGTCCTTCAGCACCCGGAGTGCCTTGACCGGAAGAATAAATTTTTTCCCCTACTTTCATTAGCTTTTCCTGTAAAACTTTAGCCTTTTCCTCGTATTCTTCTTTAGTTGATTCATCTTTCTTCACCATTTCATCTACCTCATCCTTCATTTTGTTTAGTTCATTTTTATCTTCCTCGGAAAGCTTGTCTCCCATGTCTTTAATTAACTTTTCCGCACTATAAGCTGTATTCTCAGCATTATTTTTGGCATCAATTTTGGCTTTTCTAGCTAAATCGGCATCTTTTTGCTTTTCAGCTTCTTTGATAGCTTCTTCTTTTTCTTCTTCCGAGAGAGTACTGGATCCGGTAATAGTTATATTAGCACTTTTGTTAGTTCCTTTATCCACAGCGGTTACGTTTAAGATACCATTGGCGTCTAGATCAAAAGTAACTTCAATTTGAGGAACGCCTCTAGGAGCAGGAGCAATACCTGAAAGAGTAAACTTACCCAAAGATTTGTTGTCTGCAGCCAACGGTCTCTCTCCTTGCACCACATGGACATCTACAGCTGTCTGATTATCAGCATATGTTGAGAAAACCTGAGACTTGGAAGTCGGAATTGTAGTATTCCTCGGAATCATCGGAGTAGCTACTCCGCCGGCAGTTTCGATTGCCAAAGTTAGAGGAGTCACATCAAGAAGCAAAATATCTTTTACATCACCTTTAAGTACAGCACCTTGGATAGCCGCACCCATAGCCACCACTTCATCAGGATTTACGCTCAAATTAGGTTTCTTACCAAAATATTCTTCTACAGTCTTTTGAATTAAAGGCATCCTGGTCATTCCTCCAACCATGATTATTTCATCAATCTGGTTCTTATCAAGATTAGCATCAGCTAAAGCCTTTTTAACCGGCTCTAAACTTTTTTCAACCAGTACTCCAACCAACTCTTCAAGTTTAGCCTTGGTAACAGTCATCATCAGATGTTGTGGCTGATTGTCCTGTCCCATAGTTATAAATGGTAGATTGATTTGATGTTCGCTTTGGGTGGACAGATCATGTTTGGCTTTTTCCGCGGCTTCTTTAACTCTTTGAACAGCTGCTTTATCATTAGAAATATCAATGCCCGAATCCTTTTTAAATTCAGCAATAATGTATTCAATAAGTGCTGAGTCGAAGTCTTTACCGCCCAAATGAGTATCTCCGTTAGTTGCCAACACTTCTATAGTTTCGCTGGAAATATCCAGTACGGTCACATCAAAAGTACCGCCACCCAAATCATATACCAGTACTTTTTCATCTTTATTCTTATCAAAACCGTAAGCTAAAGCAGCAGCCGTAGGCTCGTTAATGATCCTCAAAACCTTGAGTCCGGCGATTTCTCCGGCATCCTTGGTAGCTTGTCTTTGGGCATCATTAAAATAGGCCGGGACTGTAATCACAGCTTCGGATATTGACTGTCCCAATTTGGCTTCTGCATCGTTTTTTAATTTTCTGAGTACCGCTGCCGAAATTTCCTCAGGGGAGTATTCTTTACCTTCTTTGTTGAAGAGTTTGATTTTACTATTCTTTTCTTCTACTTTGTAAGGAACCATCTTAATGTCTCGTTGGACCTCTGCATCTTCAATGCTTCTTCCGATAAACCTCTTAACTTCGTAGAAGGTGTTTTCAGGGTTTAGAATACTGTTTCTTTTAGCAATCTCTCCGATTACCACAGAACTATCCTTGGAATTATAATAAAATACAGACGGAGTAGTTCTGGCACCCTCCGCATTTTCAATAATTGTCGCCTTTCCGCCAACTACATAGGCCATGGCTGAGTTGGTTGTTCCTAGATCAATTCCCAATACAATTGACATATACAATCTTTAATTAATATAAGTTAATAAATGAATGAATAATTTACTTGATTCATGCTATTTTATGAAGTTTATAGCAAGTAGGACTAATTATAAAATTAGCAACGTATATTGTCAAGTGCTAAAGAAAGACTTTAGCTCTACTCTTCACCGCCGCCGGATTGAGTCAAGTAAACTTCTCTTGATTTTGAGCCGTTGGCTGGACCGACTACGCCATCTTCTTCGAGCTTGTATATAATTTTTGAAGCTTTGGGGTAACCTACTCCGAGCATTTGTTGAAGAAAACTTGTAGAAGCTTTTTGGTGTTGAATAACTAGCCTTTTCGCCCTATCATAGATGTCCTCATCAGAAGTATCATCATCCGAATCTTTGGTGGACATACCAGGAACAATAACCTTACTCTTAGGGCTTTCTACAACTTCTTCACGAATATTTCCTCTTATTTCGTTATTGGTTACTTGTTTTTTAAGAAAAATAACACACTTCTTAACTTCAGCCTCCTCTACATTAGGACCTTGAAATCTGGAAGGATGAAGACTACTTGGAGTAACCAAAAGGCCATCACCTTGTCCCAAAAGTTTTTCCGCTCCGGAACTGTCTAAAATGACTCTACTGTCGACTTGCGAAGCAACTGCGAAAGCAATTCTGGAAGGAACATTTGCCTTGATTAATCCGGTAACCACATGAATATCAGGTCTTTGAGTTCCCAAAACCAAGTGAATGCCTACTGCCCTGGCCATTTGAGTCAATCTTACAATGATCGGCTCTACTTCGGATTTAGCCAACATCATCAAGTCTCCCAGCTCATCAATGATAAAAACCAGATAAGGCAGTTCTTCTTCGCCTTCTTTGGAAGCAAATCGGTTATAATCCACAATATTTCTTTTCCCGTGCTCCTCCAGGATTTTATACCTCCTATCCATTTCCAGAACTGTCCACTTCAGAGCGTTAATTGCTTTTTCGGCTTCGGTTATTACTTTAGCCAATAAGTGAGGCACTCCTTCGTAAAGCTTTAACTCAACTCTTTTCATATCAACAAGAATTAAATGCAATTCATCAGGTGTATAACGATATAACAAACTTAACAGTAAACCATTAATAAAGACTGATTTACCTGAGCCGGTAGCACCGGCAACCAACAAATGAGGCATTTTAGAAAGAGGGTAAATAATATTCTCCCCGGAAACATCTTTTCCTATAGCAATCGGCAGGTCCTTATCATAGTTCAAAAATTCGTGAGTTTGCAGCAAATCACGCAAACCGACTTGGGCTTTGTGAGAGTTAGGAACTTCTATCCCTACCAGGCTTTTACCGGCAATAGGTGATTCTATACGAATATTAGGTGCAGCAAGGGCTAAAGCAATATCTCTTTGCAGACCGTCAATAGTAGAAAGACGAACACCACTGGAAGGTTTAAAAGTATACTGAGTAACTGTCGGACCAACTACAACGTCTTTCATTTGTACTTCAATTCCGAAATTATTGAGAGTTTCTTTGATAATATTCTTATTTCCTTCAATATCACCTGGTTCAACTTTACTTTTATTCATTCTCAAAATATCAAAGGCAGGTAATTGCCAATCCACAGGTTTTTTTTCGGAATTCACCATAGGATTTTTTACCTCTCCCGGCAAACTCATTAACTTAGGCTTATTCTGCTTGGGTTTACTTAACTTCTTATACAACTCACCAGCTTCTTCTATAAGAGGCTTATCTTTTTTTTCGCTGCGATTCTCCACCGGGCGATCCTGATCTGAAGTTGACACTTTCTCTTTTCTCCAAATTTCAAAGATATCCGGAATAAAATCCCAGAACCTTTTTGGGTTTCTAAAAGTTTGCCAGGTATTTTGCAAAAATTCGGAGATAGTCATCTGAGAAACAAGAAAAAAACCTACTACAAACATGCAGGCTAACATAAATACACCTCCTACTTCACCAAATACTCCGTGCAAAGAAAGAGGGTAAATAACGTATCCGATAACACCGCCTCCGTTAGAAACTTGCTCCATGGAATTAACCCCGGTTACCAAGTTAAGAAAGCCGGAGAAAGCTAAAAACATAATGAATAAACCCCACCAGACCCTGGTAGATATAGCCTCTTGGATTTCAGAATTCTTTTGGATTTTAATAAGGGTAACTCCAGCAACAAAAAAAACCAAGGGCAGAAAGAATGAACCGCGACCAAAAATTGTTACCACAAAATTTCCCAGAATTCCACCAAATCTACCTGCCAAATCAAAAATTGACAGATAAATCAATATTCCTAGGGCAAAGCTGGAAATTATAGCCAAAGTCAGCCTGGCGTCTTGATCAAAATGTGGAAAAAAACGGCGAATAAATCCTTTTATCCTTGATGAATCTTCAGGCATTTGTCTTTATTTAATTTAATTTCAGTTTAATTATAACTAAAGAAAAAACAAATTTTTTGACAAGAGAAGGATTTTTTCCCTTTAAAAAGAAGGGTTAATAAAAAATGTCCAAAAAAATTAATATCTACAATTTAAGTCATTTAGAAAGACTGCTACTAGCCGACTTACTCAAAATCGAGCCTGGAGAGCTGCTTATCAAAGGTGAAAGACTTCTTTCCAAGGATATCAACCAAATTTTTTGTTTAAAAAGGCACTTACTCAAAAAAGACTACCCGGCGGATTACTTACTGAGTAAAGTTCAATTTCTCGATTTTTCAATCAGGATTTTCCCAAGAGTCTTTATACCCAGACCGGAAACCGAAGAATGGCTGACAAAACTGAGAAAAATCAATTTACAAACTGATCTGATAATAGACATCGGCTGCGGCAGTGGGATAATCTCTCTGGCACTGGCCAAGAAAGCTAGAAAAGTTTTAGCTCTGGATAGATCATCTGTAGCTCTAGCAAATAGTAATTATAACTTTAAAAAAAATAATCAAAAAAATATTATAAGTGTTCAAAGCTACTTTTTTCAAAACCGGCTTGCCGATCAGATGATAAATCAGTCTCCAAATTGGTGGTTGGTCTCTAATCCACCATATGTGCCTGAAGTTGAGAAAAAGAATATTAGGCAAAATAATCTGCTTTTTGAACCGAAAGAGGCAATTTTTAGTCAACTAGGCGGTCTTTATTTCTTTCAAGTTGTTTTTAAAAAGCTTAAACTTTTAAAGCAAAGGAGGAGGCTTCCCATATTGACCGTATTTGAGTTAGATCCAAGAAACATTTTAAAAGCTGACATAATGCTTAGCTCTTTGTTTAGATACACCAGGATATGGCCGGACTATCAAGGACACCCTCGAGTATTGACAGCTTGCAATAATCACCTTATATTTGACAAAATAGAGCAAAGTTTGCTTGATTAACTTAAATTAACGACCGTAAGCAAATTATGGACGACCAACTTAAGTCTACAATTACCGAATTAATCACTCACATAGTTCAACCCATTGCCGGGGAAAGTGAGATCACTTTTGAAAAAGAGGGTGAACAATGGCGAGTTAATATCAAAGTAAAAAAGAAGCAACTGCTAATTGGTTATAAAGACGAAGTTCTTAGTTCTTTACAACATTATGTAAGGGTTGCCGCTCATAAGAAAAACCCTCAAGACAGGACTCACTTTATTATTGATATTGATGGCTACAAACACCAAAAAGAAAAAATACTGAATGAGATTATTCCGGGAATTGCCGAAACAGAGGTCCTAAAAAACGGAAAAACTGTTGTATTGGTGGGCTTAAACGGTTATGAAAGACTGGTTATTCATAAACTCTTGGCTGATGTAAAAAATTTAGATACTACCAGTGTAGGAAATGAGCCTAATCGAAAAATGGTTATAAGACCCACTAGTGAAACTGGCTCCGTAGGGATGGAAGATTCAAAAATAATTGATATTAACAGCTTGGTTGACTAAAGGGAGGTTCCCGTGCCCTCTTAACTTATTTTTCAGGAATAGCTGATCATAAGTCTAGCACTCCCCACCCCCATTGCCCTTACGGGCATTTCCCCCGAGTGGGGAAGGTTTTTGATAGTTTTTCTTTTTTTAATTCATATTCAATCTTGACATATGACTTAAAAAAGGTATTATCAAGGCTTAATTTAATTGTAATAAAAGACATCAAGCAAGAAAAGTTTATAAAACAAATTATTAGAATGATATTTCAATCAATCGACAATACGATGACAGAATTCTACTACTGTCAAAAACCGCAAATGATACAAGCTTAGATTTAAGTAATCTATATCTGTAATCATTATGAAAAAGAATTGCAAATCAAAACTTCTGATATTCAATATAGTCTACATAGTCCTGTCTATATCCATTATATTTCTAACAATACAGATATTTTTCTTCAGAATAAAACCGGCTAGATACACAGACTCGGTAGATTTAAATGAGAATACTTCATTACTTCAGGAGTATAAATCAAGACTTGAGAGTAATGAATCCAAGCAAATGCAAATACTTTTTCCGGAAGGAGAATTTTTTAGTTACGCTTTGTATGGATATAGCTGGATAAATATCGGGATACAAACAAAAAATGAATCGACAAAGAATCTGGCAGTTGAAGAGGCTAAATGGACGCTTGAGAAACTGAATAGCGAGAAGGTTCAGAAAATATTCGATCATTCCGGGATGTCTATAAATTTAGGCCTTTTTTATAAAGGCTGGTATAACAGATTGCAGGCAGGTATTGTACTTCTTGAAGACGGCAAGGATAAAAACCTTCTCAAAAACTTAGAAAGTACCTCCGATGAGATAGCCCAAACTTTCCGTACTTCTAATGGCCCTTTTTTGGAAGCCTATCCGAGAATGATCTGGCCCTGCGACTCAATAACGGCAATTTCCTCACTTACTCTAGCAAATAATTACTTAGACGATAAGTACAATACTGATATTAATCAGTGGAAGGACAGAGTAAACGGATACATGGCCAAACATGACATAGATCTGCTACCTCATACAATAAATTTCAAAACCGGCCAACCCAAGGAACACGCAAGGGCAACTTCATCTTCATATATCCTTATGTTTTTGTCTGACATTGATAAGGAGTGGGCTAACTATTATTATAATAATTACATGTCTACTTTTAAACGCTCATTTTTGGGATTTAATCTTATAAGGGAGTATCCTGGAGATAGAGACGGTAAAATTGATGTAGATACAGGGCCGATAATTTTTGGTTTTGCAGCAACTCCAACAGTAACTACGGCAGGAGTTTCTAGAATAAATCGAGATAAAGAGCCTTTTGAAAAACTAATTACATTGCAAGAGTTTTTGGGCATGAGGATTAATGACAGATACTTGCTTGGAACACTGCTAATTTTTGACGGCTTTAATATTTGGAGTAAGACGGCAGTTAACTGGAATAACGATATTGATAAATCAGCAACACAAAAATCCTTCTGGTTTATAAAGCCTATCCTATATCTGATTATTGGACTCATAACCCCAATCGTTACTTTAAATTTAGCACTCCTTCTAACAAAACGAAAAGAAATCTAACCCACGCGAGTCAAGACTTTTATAGCTATCCCCTCTTAAACCTAGACATTTCCAAATTTTTCTCCGTCACTTGCCAGGCGGTCATCCAGAATTTATTCGTATCAAATACCTCGCCGCTTGCGGCGGGTCCGAAACATTGTTTCGGGTCTAGGGCTTGCCCTGGGGTTTGATACCAACAGGGGC
>CAYSWH010000017.1:0-35393 GCA_964434775.1 uncultured Candidatus Saccharibacteria bacterium
ATTGCTGAATTGGTTTCCTGGTTAACTAGTGAAAAAGCCGAATATGTCACCGGACAAGTACTACATGTTAACGGAGGTATGTATACCTAATTGATAAACTAAAAAGTAGTTTTAAAACAAATGAATATTCAAAACACGTGTTTTGACTAATTTAAAAAAACCCTTAAGCCCTCTTTATATAAAGAAAAATACCTCCGAGTAAGTATAAATTTCTTCACTTTTTTAATGCACTATCTTTCAAAAACTTCTCAAGAAATTATGGATCAAAACGGCTGGAGTTATAGGCCTTTTGAAATAAATGATTTGGAAGAATATCGCCAATTAATCACAACAGAATATGGAGAAGAGGCGGAAATTGCCAATCCGGAATTCATCAATTGGCAGTACAGAAAAAATCCGGCGGGAGAGGCTAAAATATCACTGGCGGTGAGCAAGGAAACCAAAGAAATAGTCGGCAGTTACAGTATTTTGCCTATTGAGGTCAATTTAGGTGCGAAAGAGAAAAACGTCGCCGGACTTTCCCTAAATACCCTAACCAGAAAAGATTTTCGAGGGAAAAAGATTTTTACTACCCTAGCCGAAATCAACATTCAGGAGCTATTTTCACAAAATTATAGCCTGATTTACGGCTTTCCAAACCCCAATTCCTACCCCGGTTTTTTGAAATATTTGAAATTTAATGATATTCAACAGTTTCCTTTGCTTTATAAATATAATAACCTGGGAAGTATTCTACAAAAAAAGAAGGGCCTTCCGTTTACCGGTTTAATGAACTTCTTTGGAAATTTTTTTACCGGGAGAATTAAATCTCCGCCTAACTCAAATGATTTTCTTATTCAAGAAGTAACCTCTTTTGATGTTAGGTTTGATGACTTTTGGGAGAAAAATAAAAATCAATTTCCTAACTTGGTTCAAAAGAATTGTGAATATTTGAATTGGCGTTATTGCGAAAATCCCGTTAAAGATTATCAAATTTTTTGTCTATCCAAAAAGAATGATAGTCGAATCTTGGGGTTTGTTGTCTGCAGGGTCGATCAGATCGAAGGTCTTAAAATCGGCTTAATCGGGGAAATTTTGGTAGAAAACATGGAAAATGAGTATATCCAAATGCTTTTAGTTCAAGCTGAACAATATTTTATTGGCCAAGATGTAGATGCTTACGGAGGAATTCTTTCACCTAATACTCGGTATTATAATTCGTTCTTAAGCTGCGGATTTAAGGTCTTCCCAAAAAAATACTTATCTCAACCTTTTGCTATGATTGTCAGAGTCAATACCGATTTGGAGAAACAGGAAAAAAAACTACTTGATTCACAGAACTGGTTTATAACTTTAGGTGATTACGACATTTTTTAACTGGCCATTAAGGACAAAAAAATCAACTTTCCTTGAAAAATTTAATACATGATAAAAAGAGAGAGCGAATCCATTCAAAGCCTACAAAAAAACTATAGACAGGCTACTATCCCAAATTTTTTAACTTTAGATATTGAAGATTGGTACCACGCCAATTATGAAAACTTGGATGTGTCCAGGTATGAAGATTTAGACTCCAATCTAGAGTATTCTGTGGGCAGACTTATGGATATCGCTGAGAAAAATAAAGTAAAAACCACCTGTTTTATAGTTGGTAAATTGGCTGAAAAGCATCCTGACCTTGTCCGCCGAATTCATCAAAACGGACATGAAGTTGCTTGCCACAGTTATTCCCACAAACAGGTTTATAAGATGACACCGAAGGAATTTGAAGAAGATACTAGGAAATGTAAAAGGATTTTGGAAGACATTATCCAAAACAAAGTTTACGGCTACAGAGCCCCTTCTTGGTCTTTTAAAACAGAAAGTAACCACTGGACTTACCAAATTTTGGAAGACTTGGATTTTAAGTATTCTTCGTCTGTTTTTCCGGGAAAGACTTTCCTGTATGGGATCAAGGACACCCCCAAAGAAATTCACTATCCGTTGATCAATCAAAAACAATCAAAGATATTAGAATTTCCGGTAACTACAGTCAAACTTGGCCTAACTGACATGTCTCTCCATTTTCGCCTCTTCCCTCAAAAATATATTACTCAGAAAATTGCAAAACTTAATCAAAGAGGCCTCCCGGCCATGCTATACCTTCATCCCAGAGAAATTGACCCCAAACAACCAAAATTACCACTGCCCAAACACCTGTCTTTGGTCCATTACTGGGGAGTCAAAAATTGTGAAAGCAAATTTCAAAAAGTAGTCTTGGTTAACGCCCTAAGCTTCATTAGGCTAATTGATTATTATGAGTATTTTGTTGCTGAAAACAGATAGTTATCAGGCAATCAATCGTTCTAGTTTTGAAGATACTAAAAATAGACAGTTTTGTTTAGTTTTTGACATAACAGACTTTGTCAAAAGAGTTATTGTTACTGGTAAATATTTCTTAATATACTTTATGTTTGCCGCTATGCCCGCCAATTTTGAGTAGTAGCAAACATAACTCTCCCTTTTTATATTCCCAGATGATTCGAATGTCACCGGTCACTCTAGCACTCCAAACTGAACCAACCTTATGAGATACTTTCTCCGGATTTTTAGCTAATTTAAACAATGCTGTATCAATTCTTTTTTCCAGTTGAGAATCATTTTTAATAATTTTTTTATATTGTTTCTTGAAATTTTCAGAAAACTCAACAGTAAACATACTATTTTTTTAACTCTTCAATCGCCAAAGTCATATTTTTGGCCTTTATAGAATTGCCAGAGTTGATTTGTTTTCTAGATTCCTCAATTTCTTGCATATCCTCAAGAGTCAAACCGATTTCATTCAAGTAGTCTTTTACGCCCCTTGCCAGTAAAAATTCAATAGACTGGTTTACGTCGTAAATTGGGTATTGCTCCATTACATTTCTTACGATCAGGTCTAGTTTGGGATTCAAAGTAACCTGAGTCTTTGTTTTTTGAATAGACATAGTATAATATAATTATATTAAGTATAATTAAGTATTATTTAATTGTCAATATATCAGATTAGTTAAGAAATATGCATCAAGCCAACTTGAGCCTTTTTAAATTCAATACTCATTATCGTTACCCGACTTTGAACCCATTACATCGACTACTAAAATCACTATTCCAGGATTTTACTATATATTTCTTGCCCTTATTCAACAAATTAGGCTGAGATTTAAGATATTCAGTACTACAATGAAGTCCAGAAAAAAATATACTGCTTGACTTTGTTCCGATTAAGACACCTTTGGAATTAATAATAATACCGTCTCCACCTTCAAAGATACCTTTGTCTTTTATTAAAAAAAATATCATTGAATTGTAATCCAAAAAATATAGATCATCGTTAAAAATAAACAATCTGACATTCTTATAAACCATATCCAGATTTAATATCTCGATCTCTCCATACTTATTATCTTTTAGCTCGAATATAATTTTTCTTTCACGATCATATATTTCAATTCTATTTCCTTGAAATTTTAAGTCTTTGATTGTTTTATCAACAATTTTTACAATATTATCTTCAATTATTATTAAGGGTTCCCCCTGATTGTTATAGAGACATGCACTTACAAGTATCGGGGGCCTATGAGATTCAGAAAACATAATCTTTAAAACAGTCTCACCATAAATCGAAACCAATACATGCATATTTTTGAAGGTTAGCCCTCCAATTTTGAAAGATAAGTTATCAAGAAAATTTTCTATAGGCCTGTTAACATGTCTATCTTTTCCATAAGGGTCGAGCATCGCTTCCTTTATCCTCTCCTTTGAGCAGGCATTTGCTAAATATCTATGATGATTTGGACAAAGTAAACACATCTTTTCGGGATCATGTTCTTTTGCTTCACAGAATAGTGGATCAACATGCTCATAGTCACAAAATAGATTTCCACAAACTACACATCCAAAATATGACCTTTCTCTTATTATAGATTTTATTTCAGATGGAATATATCTAGAAAGCCCGTTTTTATTTCTATCATGTTTTTTGTCATATATTGATTGCCTCTGCTTATTATCTATAATTGCATAATTGTGGCTCTAAAAAAGTGCGATTAAAATCATAGTTTTTAGTTTCTTTTATAAATCAAAAAAATAAAAGGAGTTGGGCTGTAAATACTGTATTGTCAATCAAGCTATTTATACACCTTATCTTATTAATTATTTGGGACAAATTCTTTGAATCACACTTCCAAGATAAAAAACCTTCTAAACGAAATTAGTTACAGTCAATGATTAACTACTAAAATAAAAACCGGGTTAGTCCCGGCAATTTTGGTTAATATTGTATTCAAAAGTTTTTTATCTGTCTTGATTTTTCTTAAAAAAATGGCAGCGCTACGGGGAATCGAACCCCGGTTGCGAGAATGAAAATCTCGAGTCCTAACCACTAGACGATAGCGCCAAAACTGAATTATCAACCTAATTAATTTTTTGGAATATGTCAAGACATATCATCTAAAGTAGAGTTGATTTGGACATTTTATAGTTCAGAATTTATTAAAACATAATTATTTTATATATATTCCGGAAATTGTTTTAAAGTGCTAAATTATCCGGGTAAGTCCATAGGAGGCAAAGAGGAGGAGGTGGATTCTTCTTCTCCATATGCACTCGAAATTCTCTCAGCCGTAGATTTATCTTCTTCGGTGGTGATCGGGAAATGGAAGAGGGCTGCCAAACTAGCCGTATCCAAAAAATGCGAAGGAGCACCTACATCAACACTTCTCTTAAACATGCCTCTGTACGCCCTTTGTTTACGGTATTTTCTTTCTCTCTTCCAATAAAAAACATCTTCTAATTTACCAATGTAGGCACCTAATAACCCCAAATACCAACCCTTGGAATCTTCATTAGTTTTAGATTCCCACTCAAAACCGAATTCCTGAGTGGTAGTTTGAAACATTTGCAGAAAACTCTTAATTCTATTTTCAATAATTCCCGGTTTCTTTTTTCCGTTTGTGAGGTAGCAAAATCTTATCTTGGTAGCGAAAACCTGATAACCGAGTTTTTCACTTATTGCATTTAAAATATCTCTTTCTTCCTTGGTTAATGCTTGCAGCTGCCCCTCTCCGTCGGTTTCTACAACTGAATTTTCTAAATATTCTTTTCTCAGCTTCTCCAGCTCCATCTGCCACTGTTTTTTCTGCGGGACACCGTCTCTTGGCCTTAACATAATTTGAAATGAGGCAAAGTCTTCTTCCCCGATATTCTCCATTATAGAAATTAGCTGAGCCATAGGATCAGTATTAGGTTCCGGTCCGTTAGTCTGAAAAGCAGACCAATGTTTACTGGGGTGAGCATCATTGTTTTTGTAAATAATATCAGTCCCAAACAAATCCTTATAAGGCTTCTCTCCATCAGTCCACTCCAAGCTCCAAGTAGATAAAGGGTCAATTACTTCAACTAGTCTTGAACCCGGAAAGTGAGAGTCTAAGGCTGTTTTAATTAGTTTTTCATACCAACTGTTTACTCTTACAAAAAAGGCTAATTTTCCTCCTTTGGATTGCAACTCAAATGCTACCACCTCATGCCATTTTCCGGTTACAAAAACATCTTTATTGGATTTGAGTGAATAAATCGCACTCATGTTATCATAAAAGTTCTCCATGGCAGCTAGCGAACGAAGATTGTTAGCTGGAGGAAAAATCTGATAAACTTTAGTTGTTTGGCCCCAAATTGCCCAGCCTAGCATTTTTAATAAGGCAAAGCGATCCATAAATAATTGCACAAAAAGTTCAGCAAAGAAGTAGAATCCTCCTAATAACAGAACCCAAACAAAATAGTTTCCCAGTTCCAATAAAAACATATTCTCTACAATAAGATTTACTACAACAACCTGCTACTGTCAACAAACCAGTAAACTAAAATTTATTTCACTAAAGTATTGACAAGCATTAAAAAAAAGCAGTACACTCTATCTTTATATCATGTATAAGATAATATGGGTCTATTTCTTGAAATAATAATCAAACTTCTACCGATTTATATCTACGCCGGAGCCGGTTTTATTTTAGGAAGAAAATTTAAGATAAATAAAAATACTATAGCCAACATTTTAGTTTTTTTTATTCTACCTTTTATTGCCTTTCATGGAGTATTTACTATTAATTTGGATTACTCTGTTCTCAGCTTACCCTTTTTATTCTTCTTTATTGCCAGCTTTATCACTCTTATATTTTATTTTGTTGGTAAATTTGCTTGGGGAGAAGACAGCAACACAAAAAATCTTCTTGCTTTTGCCTCCAGCCTTGGCAATTTCGGGTATTTTGCTGTTCCTGCTGCCGGAGCACTTTTTGGAGGTCAGGCCGAAAATATAGTAATAATAGCAGGTTTTGGTTTTGTGCTCTATTACTCCACAGTGGGTTATTTTGTAACTGCTCTCGGTAATTTTACTATTAAAGACAGTATCAAAAAAACACTCTCTTTACCAACTATCTATTTTTTTGTTTTAGGTCTAATATTAAATGCCGGATTTGATTTATACAATAACCTGCCTACAATGTGGGGAATTGACTTTAGAGCAATTTATGACTCCATGGCCAAAGACCTCAGAGGAACATATGCTCTTATAGGTATGATGTTTTTGGGTTTCTCTATCGCCGAACTCAAACATTTCAAAATTGATTGGAAGTTTGTCAGTCTCACTTTTTTAGCCCAATTCTTGGTTTGGCCTATAGTCACCTTAGCTTTACTTACAATAAACAAAAACTATCTACACTTTTATACCGATCAAACTACAATAAACGTCATTTTTTTGCTATCCTTAATCCCCATTGGAGTAAATCTTGTGGCTTTTGCCACTCAGCTAAAGATTCAGCCGGAGAAGGCTACTATTACTATTCTATTAAGCACGATTTTTGCCATTTTTTATGTACCCCTGGGAATTACCCTTTTCTTATTGTTGTTTCATTAACAGAAACTTATTGTTGAAATAGAGTTTAAGAGCCAAAGAGAATTTATCCCATCCGGAAACTACAATTCTTTGAGAAAAGATGTCATAATCATTCTTTTCGATACCGTCCAAAATTTTACTATATAGGATCGAAGCAGTCTTGATAGAAAATCTTCCGCTAGGATCAAGATATTTAAGACCTTCTTCGCCTTCGGAGTACAGCCTTCTAGCTCTTTGAATATAAGCCTTCATCATCTGCCTGTAATTCTCGTTTATTCTTCTGTGCTTGAGATCTTGTTCGGTATAACCGAAATTCTCCAGATCTTCTCTGGGAAGGTAAATCCTTCCTTTATTATAATCTTCCCAGATATCTCGCAGATTATTAGTTAGCTGCATGGCCTTTCCTAGAATAATTGCCTTCTCTAAAGCTTTGTTGGTGGAATAACCGATAATTTGACACATCATAAGTCCGACTACTGAAGCAACCAAATAACAGTATTCTTCAAATTCTTTAAAAGTATCATACCTTTGCTTGGTAATATCCATCTCCACACCCTTTATTAGTTCAAAAGGAAGTTTATGATCAATTTTGTATTCTTCAACAGTTTGAGCAAAAGCGTTTAAAACCGGATTAGCCGAGTTTTTGGTTTTTAAGGCAGTTTCCAGTTCTTTTTTCCAATTGGAAATATTTTTTTTGAGAAAAAGGGAAGGCTTAGAAAAATTATCATCAACTATATTATCGGTTAATCTACAAAAGGCATACAAGGAATAGGTGGCTGATCTTTTGTGCCTAGGTAGTAATTTGGGTAGCATAATAAAAACTCAAAGAACCTTCTTTGGTAATTTGTTCACACTGCTGAAAGGACTCACTTAAATAAAGGTTTTTCATAATTTACCTACAAAATATCTTATAGTCTCAAAATTATTTAAATAGCAAAATCTTTGCAAATCAGTTCGGCAGTCATCTTGGCTGACATCATCACTGAAGGAGTGCCGGCTCCGGGCTGGGTGCTAGCTCCCACCAAGTACAGATTCTTAATATCTTCGCTTCGATTATGGGGTCTAAAATAAGCAGTCTGCGTAAGGATTGGTTCCACACCAAAGGCATTACCAAGATAAGAATTAAGATTATTTTCAAAATAGTCGGGAGTTATCAAAAATTTACACATTAGAGATTCTTTTAAACGAGGGATATATTTCTTTTCTTGCAAAAAGTCAAGTACTTTCCCTGACAGTTCTTCTCCCTTGGTTTGCCAGTTAATCTTTCCTAATTTGTTTGGCACCGGAATTAATGTATAAGCCGTATGACAGCCTTTGGGGGCCATATTTTTATCGGTTATTGTCGGTATATGTAAGTATTGAGAGAAATCCTCCGTAGAAAGAGTCTTAATTTCAAAAATCTCTTTAAGTAACTCTCGGTACCTTTCGCCAAAAATTATATTGTGATGTTTTAGTTTAAGAGGTTCCAGCTCACGGAAGCCAAAGTAAATAACTACCAAGGACATACTGTAACTCACCCTCTTTAATCGCCAATCGGGATTCCAAAACCGTTGCTCCTCTGCCAATAAATCCATATATGTATGTGCAAAATCAGCATTGGATACAACAATATCCGATAACAGCTCTTCTCCGTTTTTTAAAATCACTCCTTGTGCTTTTTTCTTCTTAGTAATTATTTTTGAGACTTCTGCTTCCCATCTTACTTCCCCGCCAAGTTCTTGGAAAAGCTTTGTTAAAGCTCTAATCAAGGCTCCTGTACCTCCTTTGGCATAATGAATTCCCCAAGTCTTTTCTACAAAATGGATCATACTGTAAATAGCCGGCACCCTGAGAGGACTACCTCCAATAAGCAAGGTTTCAAAACTAAAGACTCTTTGTAGCTTGGGATTTTTAAAATATTTTGAAGTAAACCGAAAGAGATTCCTTACTGCATCCAACCTTAACAAATCCGGCACGACTCTAAACATGGTTAAGGGATCACCAAAATAGGTAAACCCGAGTTCCAAAAAACCTTTTTCAAATATTTTCCCCGCATCTTCCAAGAATCTTTCATAATTTTCTACTTCCCGAGGATCAATTTTGGTAATTTGCTTTTTGGTAAACTCCAAATCACCATTGTAATCAAAGTAAGAACCATCATCAAAGTAGATACGGTAAAAAGGATCTAAAGCAGTTAACTTAACATAATCCTCCATTTTCTTTCCTCCTAGTTCAAAAAGCTCTTCAATAAAATGTGGCACGGTAATTACAGTAGGACCCATATCAAAGACAAATCCATCTACTTCTTTAACATAGCCTCTACCTCCAGGCTTATCTAACTTGTCAAGGAGAACAGTTTGTATTCCGACCGCTTGCAACCTTACAGCAAGACTCAAACCACCAAAACCGGCTCCGATAATGATTGCTTTATTCATATAAGTTTTATTTAAGAGTTTTAGATCCAAAGATTATTAGGTTAGTAACTTCAGTTCTCGCCGTTTAGGGATTTTGCTTGAAGATAAAACCGATTGAAATGTATGGATTATATTAATAAATATTATGAAACCGGTAAATTGTCCAGAAAAAAATGCTTCATCTCCTTGACAAAAAAAAGTAACCGATTCATTTAGTATAGTAGTTTATAAATAACGAGCCTTTTTCCGGGGCTCTTTTTATTAAAATTAAGTATGTCTATCAACGCTTCAGATTTAAAACAACAAATCGATCTTCTGTGTATTGAGAGAGGTTTAGATCCCAAAGAAGTTTTAGAGTCTATCGAAACGGCCATTGCCGGTGCTTACAGAAAGGAACTCGGTAGCAAAGATAGAGCTTATAAAGCTAAATTTAACGAGGAGTCCGGCAAGTACGCCATCTACAGAACAATGGATGTGGTTGATGAAGTAGTTTATCCCGAAAGAGAAGTTTCTTTGATGGAAGCTAGGTTGACAAATCCTAATGCCCAGGTCGGAGACGTTTTGGAAGAAAAATTAGGTGATGAAGAAGAAGTTCATTTTGGAAGAATTGCCAGTCAAGTTGCCAAGCAAGTTTTGATGCAGACTATCAACAATATAAAGCACACCAAAGTTCTCCAACAGTTCAAAGAAAAAATCGGAGACGTAGTGACAGTAGAAGTAGATCACTATCGAAAGGGTGGTTATTCGGTAAAAATAGCTCAAACTACCGGCTTTATTAGTAAAGAAAACCTTCTTCCGGTTGATCGATTTAAACCCGGGCAGTTAATCAAAGCTTTAATTGTTGACATTATCGAGGACAGAAGAGGATCCAAAATCATCCTTTCCAGGACTATCAACGATTTTGTCCAAGCAATTATCGCCAAAGAAGTTCCGGAAATTGAAGCAGGAATTGTAACTATTGATAAAATAGTGAGAGAACCCGGATTTAGAACAAAATTGCTTGTATCTGTAAATGAAGATGAAGATCAGGATATTGACCCTGTGGGAACAATCTTAGGAAAGAAAAATGTTAGAATTATAAACATAATGAGGGAAATCAATACTTCTTTGATGGAAAAAATTGATATCATTGAAAACAAACCGGAAGAGCTGGAGCAAATGATTGCTGATGCCCTCGAACCTGCCGAAATTGAAAAAATCGAAATTGATATGGAGAATAAAGAGGCTATAGTTCTTTGCTATCCGGAAGAGGCTTCTTTGGCTGTTGGTAGGAAAGGTGTGAATATTAGGCTGGCCAGTGAGTTGGTTGATTTGGATCTAAAAATTAAAACTATTGAGGAATCTTCAGGAGAAGTAGATAACTCTCCGGAAATCATTATTGAAGATAATTAATCCAGTAAAAATACGCCTAAGTATGAATGAGTCTGAATCACTGGAGTCTCTCAGGACCAAGATCAACGAAATTGATATGCAAATTGTCGAATTGCTTGGAAAGAGAACAGAGTGCAGCAAAAAGGTGGCTAGCTTCAAGAAGACTCAAAAAATTAACATCTTACAATCAGAGCGAGAATCGGAAGTCTTTGGAAAAATCAAGCAGCTGAGTCAAGATAACGGCCTCGATCAGGAATTTACCAAGAGTGTTTTTGTCTTAATTCTTAATTATTCAAAAAAAATCCAAGCAGAGCAATTGGAATCGCAGAACTAAGATAATTACTAATTATAGACACTCCCTCTTAAACCTAGACATTTCCAAATTTTTCTCCGTCACTTGCCAAGTGGTCATCCTGAATTTATTCCAGGATCTATTGGAAGAGATGTCGAAACAAGTTCGCCGTGACAAGTCTGTATAGGTTATGTTCGGATCGACTATAACTAAACAAAGATAGTAAAATCTTCTAAAAAAGCCAGGCTGAATTACTATTTTGATTTTTCTGACTTCGATTTCTTCAATTATTGATAATCTATTTAACTTGTTTTTCGACTTACTTATAAGAAGAGTTGGCTTCTCAAAAATTAGTATATCTTCACCAAAAAACCGCTGGGGATGGAGACACCGCTTTCGCAGTGGTTGAGTATTTCGATGGTTTCTACTTGTTTTTCAAAAAAGATTTGCTTGAGTAGGATGTTCAGAATCATGGGTGTAAATCTGGGTGAATGTAGGGTTAGGATTATTCTTCCGTCCGGCTCTAATAGATTTTGTATGGTTCTTAGAAGTTTGACCAGGTTTTCTTCGATTTTGAAGACTTCCCCCTTTGTTCCTCTACCAAAACTAGGCGAGTCAATGATTACGTTCCGGTATTTGTTACCCCGTCTTTCTTCTCTGGAAGCATATTTCTGACAATCTTCCAAGATAAGCTTATGACCCTCTCTACTAAATCTGTTGAAGGATAGGTTGTTGGTAAAATCGTCCATAGCAGCCCTAGAGGAATCGACGGCAACAATTTTGAATCCGTTTTGAATTAAGTACATCACATTTGAGCCGGAATAAGAAAACATGTCCAATACGGGGCTCTTTTTATTAAAAAACTCCAACAATTCTTTGGAATAAGTCCAATGTTCGGTAAATATTCCAATATTCCCAAATTCATTCGGTTCTACTTTCCACTCTAACTCAAATAGCGGGGAATTGACCTGCCAGGATGTAGGCATTTTTTTGCCGGAAAGACTTTTCCAAACCCCTTTTTCTCCGTCAGTTTTGATATACTCAAAATCAATATTTTGCCAAGAATTTTGATCAAAAGGCTTCCATAAGGCTTGAGGACAAGGTCTTAATATCTTATAATCCCCTAATACTTCGACTTTTTTCTGGTTTCCGGCATCCAACAGTCTATACTTTGACATATCTACAAATAATTAAGAATATGTGAATAGATAGCTAAGAAATCGGCAGATTGTCAATTAATGAACAGTAGAATAAACTAAAATTAATAAATCTATGTTACAGGTAACCTTTTGCGGTGCAGCCAGGACGGTAACCGGCTCTATGTATTTTTTTGAATACCACAACCCAAATTACCCTAAGTTTAATTTTTGTGTGGATGCCGGTCTTTTTCAAGTAGGGCAAAAAGCCAATCTTTTCCGCATCAATTCACACCTACTCTTTGATCCAAAAAAGTTGGATGCCCTAATTCTCACTCATGGCCACCTGGATCATTGTGGAAGGATACCCTATTTAACAAAAATGGGTTTTGGCGGAAAGATTTATTCTACTCCGGCCACCAAAAAAGTAGCAGAAGTAGTCTTGGAAGATGCTGTAAAGCACCAAGCTGAAAACCTAAAGTTTCCTGATTTCTTCTTTGATGCCGAAGGTATGAGTAAACAAGATCTGGACTTTTCTCAAAACACTTCCTTCACCGGTCTTCTAAAAAATCCAAATTTTGATCACCGAGTACTGAAAGATAGAGAAAAAATAAGCGGTTTAATCCAAAAATACGGACAGAGTCTTACTTTGTACTCTCTCGAAGAAGTTGGGCAGAGCCTAAATAGGTTTGAAACTCAAGAATACAGAATTCCTTTTTTAATTAATCCAAATTTACAAGTTGAGTTTTATGATGCCGGTCATATCTTGGGTTCTTGTTATCTGAGAATTACCGAACTTTCCAGTGGTCAGACTATAGTCCTCTCGGGAGACCTCGGAAAACCCGGAAAACCGATTATCAAAGATCCGGAGAAACCGGAAATAGAGTCAAAAATAACTCATATTTTCTTGGAAACCACATATGGAGACAGAGTTCACTCCAAAGAATCACCTCAGAAAAAACTACAAAAAATTTTGTACAAAACCTACAAGCAAAGAGGTAAACTAATTATACCTTCTTTTTCTGTTGAGAGAGCTCAGGAGATAATTTACTATCTTATTGAGTTAATTGCTGATAACAAAGTTCCCAAAATGCCTATTTATCTGGATTCACCCATGGCATCAAAAATATTGGACATCTTTTTAAACCACCCTGAACTTTATGACAATGAAATGCAGCAAAAAATACAACAAAATCTTAACCCCTTAACTCACAAAAATCTTCATATTCTTGAATCAACGAGGGAAAGTAAGTCAATTAACGAAAAAGAGGGACCTTTTGTAATAATTGCCGGAAGCGGAATGGTCACCGGAGGTAGAATTTTGAAACACTTGAAATTGAACATCGAAGACTCCAATAATATTATTTTGTTTATAGGTTTTCAAGCTCACGGAACCTTGGGGAGAAGAATCCTAGACGGAGCAAGAAATATTGAAATTGAAGGAAAGGCTCTGGAAGTACAAAGTTCTCTGGAAGTTATTAGCGAACTTTCCGGTCATGCGGATAAACAAGGTCTGAAAAACTGGATATTCGACCTTATTAAAGACAACAAAACCAAAAACCCGACGGCTTTCTTGGTTCACGGAGAAAAGGAAGAAGCGATCAGCATGCGAGAAGAGTTGGAATTTTCCTTCAAACAAATTCAAACAGGCTGGCCCCATTTTGGACAAAAAACTACCCTGTGGAAAACATAATTATTTTCTTTTTTTCCTTATTATTTGGTAATAAACAAGCCTGCTTCAATAACAGCAGCGTTTTCAAAACACGTGTTTTGAGTTTTATAGCTAACCCCTCTTAAACCTAGACATTTCCAAATTTTTCTCCGTCACTTGCCAATTGGTCATCCTGAATTCGTAACCCCGTCATCCTGAATTTATTTCAGGATCTATCTTCAAAGAGATGCCGAAACAAGTTCGCCGTAACAGTATGACAAGTGTGTGTAGGTTATGTTCGGATCGACTATAACCATAACTTTATCCGGTTTGACTTTCATCTCAAATTAGGCTTATTCTTCTCTAATCTCCCTTGATAATATTTGATTCATGAATATTTGGAAAAAGCTAAAAAAACCCATCTCAGTTTTGGCCCCCATGGAAGATGTTACCGATATCGCTTTTCGTCAGGTAATTCAAAAATGCGGTCGTCCTGATCTTTTTTTTACGGAGTTTACAAACTGTGAGGGCATCCAGTCTGAAGGCCGATCAAAAGTTATCCACCGACTTAAATATGAAAAAGCCGAAAAACCCATAATTGCTCAGGTCTGGGGGTTAACTCCTCAAAATTACTATGAGACAGCGAAATTAATATTAAAATTAGGCTTCGACGGAATAGACATCAACATGGGTTGTCCGGTCAAAAAAGTAGTCAAGCAAGGAGCCTGCTCAGCTTTAATCAAAAATCCGGAATTAGCCAAAGAGATAATTGAGGCAACCAAAGAAGGAGTAAAAAACAAAATACCCGTGAGCGTAAAAACAAGAATTGGCTTTGAAAAGATTAACACTGTTGATTGGGTAGGTTTTTTACTTAGCGAGTGTCGATTTGATGCTCTGACAATTCACGGAAGAACCGTCAAAGAAGAATCAAAAGTTCCTTGTCATTGGGAAGAAATTGCCAAAGCTGTAGAAATTAGAGATAAGTTAAAATCCCCAACCTTGATCATCGGCAATGGAGACATTATGAGTTCAACAGAAGGACTAGATAAATGCAAAGAGTTCAGACTTGACGGATTTATGATAGGTAGAGGAATCTTCAAGAATCCTTGGATTTTTAATCAGAAGATAAACATAGAGGACAAGACCGATCTAGAAAGGATACAGTTGCTCAAATATCATCTTAAGTTATATACAAAACACTGGCAAAATCAGAAAGACTATAATTTAATAAAAAAATTCTTCAAAATATATATTCATGATTTTACCGAAGCTTCACATCTTAGAGCCAACTTGATGGAATCAAAAAACATTGAAGAAACATTGCGAATCCTTGATAATTATTTACATACCAACCTATAACCTCGAATTATTTGACAATTATAAATTGCTAGCGTTACATTATTTTATTTAAATTATATTGATATGAAACCAAAAATTGGTATACTTGGAGCCGGTAATATGGGAAGCTCCCTTTATAGAGGATTATCCAACATCTTCTCCGAAGAACAAATATTTATTTCTGATATTGACGAAGAGAAATTAGAACAACTCAACGCCAAAAATGCCTTTGCCGAACCGGATGACTTAATCAAAGAAGTAGATATTATTATTTTCGCCGTAAAACCTCAAGTTTTCTCACAATTAATTTACGATTCTGAGTATACCATGGAAGATAAGTTAATTATCTCAATAATGGCAGGAGTCAACACCGAAAAAATTTATGAATTAACCGCCTCTCCCAGAATTATTAGATCAATGCCTAATTTAGGAGTTTCTGTTGGTGCAGGTCTAATCGGCTGGATAGCTTCAAATAAAATCAATCAAGAGGAAAAGGAGATGGTAAAAAATATTTTCAGATCACTCGGAGAGGAAATTGAATTAAGTAACGAAGAAGAAATAAATCAAATTACCGCGCTAAGCGGTTCAGGACCGGCCTATTTTTTCCTTTTAACAAAAATTCTTAAAGAAAAAGCCATATCTATGGGATTTGATCAATCCAAAGCCTCAATTATTGCCAGATCTACTATCGCTTCCGCTTCAAAACTTCTTGAACAAAATGAATACTCTATTGAAGAGTGGATTGAAAAAGTGTCCTCCAAGGGAGGAACCACAGAGGCAGCTCTGACTTCCCTCCGTAATCAAAAGATTGAGACTGTATTTTCCAACGCCGTTGACAGCGCTAAAGAAAAGGCAGATGAACTGACTAAAACTGCCGCTAAATAGATTTGTCTTAACAAAAAAGGAATATCAGGACAAGCTTGGAATGAATTTTTGACATAAAAATTATTATAAATTACAATATTATATTGCCTTCAAGGTTGATGTTATTTTTTTGCCATGAATTTTAAAGGGAAACTTTTTACACTTCTTATTTTTGCACTGCTTATTCTGCCGGTTTTATTGATGCCGGCAAGAGAAGGTAATGTTTTAGGTATAACCGAAGCAGGTGACCCCGGTAACGAAGATACTCCGGATACCATCCTTGAAAATTTAGATAATGACAACAATCAAAGCAAGGAAAATAACGACGAAGAAATAAGACCGGCAAAAATTCACACAATCAGCAGTGGTGTAAGAGATTTTAGAACAGTAGAAAAAGAAGATAGGGATAAGGTTTTAGAGGGGGAAATTCTTTTGGATAAGACTCAAAGAGTAGCTGTGGCTTCCAATAAGTTTAGTCTCGGCAAAAGTTTAACTGTTCTAAATGGAGATAAACAGATAAGTGTGGTCGTTAATCAAATTAGGCAGGATCTCGAGGAAGATGTGGTATTAACGGTAAACATTGATGTTTTCACTGAATTAGGCGGTAATCCCGAACAGGATAAAGCCAGTTTAACTGTACAGGTAGTTGAAGACTAGTCTTTTCTGGCCATAATTACTTGGTGTGCTACAATTGTTTGAGGTCTTCGATAAAGAATATATTTTTTTTCTTGACTCGGGTTAATAATTGTAAAATTATTTTCTTTTAGAATCTTTTCAAACATTTGAAGTGTCAATGAAGGGTTAACTGTTTTAATTGCCGGAACACAAAAAATAATCTCCTTAACGTTAACTCGGGAAACGGATTTTAAAAATTTTTTCCAGATTTGAAAAACAATATTAAGTTGCTGATCAAATTCTTCAAAGGATGGTAGGTAACCATAGTTTTTCCCTAAGTAGCCTTCTGTTACTATAGAAAAAGCATTTCCACCTGAAAACTCTTCGATCTTTTCAATTTTGGACTTGGTGACATCAAAAAAAAACGGGTCCGGAAATTTTCCGCCTTTACCCTGTGATTTTCCTAAACCAAGGTATTTTGACTTCTGAAGCCAGTATTTTTTTGCGTGCTCATAATTCTCTTTTATCTCAGGCAAACACTGCAAGTCCTTATCAGAATTCAGAAAGACTCTTTCTTTATCTAAACTACTAATAAATACCCTTCCTTGACCGGCAAAAGGATCCCAAAGCAACTTTTCGCCCGCGAGGTTGACTAGGCTCCTAGCCAATTTCAGATTGATTATTCCTTTGGAAATATTATTATTAGGCAAAGAAGTGTCTAGGCCAGCCCAAAATTCCTGGTTCGCATAGTCGTTAATCAAGCCGAAAATTATTTTTCCTTCAAATTTAAAACTCAATAACCATTTCTTACAACTTTTCCAGTGACCGAAATTCAACTTTTCCGGGTTTTTTAAAAGATTAATTTTTTTGTAACCGTTAGTTTTTGCAAGCCTAAAAAAGGTTTGTTGCCATCTTGGAAAAACGGCTATCCCTAGCTTGGAAATCACTTCTTCTTTTAGTTTGCTTTCAACAGACTGAATTACCTTACTGCTGTCAAAGTTAGCCGAATCGGGAATTTGCTCGATCACCTCTCCGGACAAAATCAGAGAACCGGTTGTATTAATTTGTTGATTATTGTTGCTTAGAATCCATTCTTGATTATTTTCAAAATAGGCATCCTTGCTTAGTACGGAATATTCTGCTAGACCTAATAACGGGCAATGGCCAAGACGGTAAAAATACTTTTTTGACATAATATCTTTTCTATAAATAATATCAATTTCAAATTCTATTAAAATGTTTTTGTATATTAGCAATTTGGAGGAGGAAAGAGTTGCAGGTGAAGAGTCTGCTCATTTTTTTTCGCTAAGAATAAAGGAAGGGCAGTGCTTGTGGGTGACTGACTTGAAAGGTAAAAAAGCAAAAATAAAGATCACTTCTATTTCCAAAAAACTTAGAGAGGTCACATATCATATTTTGGAGAAAATTGAAACTAGTCAAGAAAAAAGACCAAAAAAAATTATTTTTCAAGCCCTTTTGGATAAACAATACCAAGAAAAGTTAGTTGAGTTGTTACCTTTGATCAAAATAAATACATTATTCTTCTTTCCTTCAAAAAACTCCCAACCTCATAAAGTACAATTGGATCGTTTAGAAAGAATATTGATTCGCAGCTGTGAACAATCTGAGTCTGTCTTTAAACCAAAGATTGAGATTCTTAATGAAAGAGAGGTTTTTGATAAAATTCAAGAGTTTAAGCCAACTGTTATGGAAGTAGTAAATAAAGATATTGGAACCCGAGAAATTGAAAAAGGAAACAATGACCATATAGTTGTCGGGCCGGAAGGCGGCTGGGATTCTAGTGAATTACAAAAATTTAGAGAATTAAACCTTCCGTTCATCAACCTTGGAGAGACAGTTTTTCCTTCCTGAATAGCCGGCTATACATATTTTACAAGAAAGTTATTTGAGTAAGCTCAAAGTTATGAACTCACAAAGAAACTTTGGAAAAATTAAGTTAAATAATTGGAGGATATATCAGAATGCCGTTTTTTCTTTACCCCAAGATTCTTTTGTTATTTGTGACGAAAACGGAAGTGGTAAAACCAGCCTTATATCCGCTCTTTATTCACTATTTACCAACAAACCTTGGCCAGCGACCAAATTCAGCAGTAACCTGAGATTCACAAAGGAATATTTTGGCGTGTCTTCTGAAAACAAAGAATGGTTTTTTTCCGGAAAAATATCTGCAACCGGCAGGCTAAGCACCAGATATTCTACACCAAAAGACTTTAAGGGTCCTTACATCTTGACTTACCAGCCCCAGGATAATTATTGGCTATCTTCCTCTAGAACTATCAAATTATCTACTCTTGATGAGCTGCTTAGTCAGTTGTACGGAGAAAAATATTATTATTTAATAAAGGAGTTATCGAAAAACGTTAAAAGCAAACAAAACATCCTCAAACATCACAAGGAAACATTGCAAATTCCTGAAGAAGCACTCATTAAGCCAATAAATTTACGAATATTCGGCTTAAGCAAAAGAATCTGGACATATAGGAAGGTGTTTTTACAACGATTAGAAGAAAGACTACCAATCTACAGTTCCTGGATTAATTCTCCCCTAAAAGACTGGTTTGTTGATTATCAAGTTGTTAATTTTCAAGGTCAAAGAATAAATTTTCAGCAGGCCGCCCAAACAATGGACTTGAACTCAAAACTTGAAGGCGATAATCAGCAATTATCAAAAGGTGAAGATAACTTTGAAGATGAAGAGGTTCTCACTGAAAGATTGGCAGAAATATGGCAGAAGGAAATAATTGTAGGAAAAGTTCTGTTTGGAGCCCAAAGAGATGACTTTTATCTCAAATCAAATAACCTTCTAGCTGAAAATATTCTTTCAAAAGGTGAAACCAGGCTACTTATTCTATTTATCAAGTATGTAGCTTTGTTGCTTTTAAAAGACCCTCAAATAAATCGGGATGAGAGAGAGGTTTGGTGGTTTTTGGACGATGTTTATAATGAGTTTGATGAAAAAAGGGAAAAAGAGATATTTCAAAGCATCCTCGCTGATGTTTCTTACTACATTTCTACAGCTACCCACAAACCGGCTTTTGCGGATTCGATTTTTTCTTTAAAAGACTTGACAAAAGAGAAGTAGTGGTAAACTTCTTAATATAAAAAAATGATAGTCACTGTATGAATATTTTACAATACGTTATCGGAGTTTTTGTTTACGCTGTAGTTATTATTTTGTACGCAGTCTTTAAAAGCGGAGGAATAAACTTAAATCAAGCCACGCTTATTGAAATAGCAATTCAAGCAGTTTTGGCAGGGTTGTCCTTTTTCTTGGTTGATTACCTGATTAACAGAAATAAATAAATCAGTTAAATTACTATGGAAACAAAAACTGAATCTAAATCTCCTTCCAAAGAAGAGAAGAAAAAACTGCCAAGAAGTATTAAAAAAAGAGGAAAACACAAAGAAGAGATTAGGGCAAAAAGACCAATAATACAGGTAAAAAAGTTGATTAAGAAATACGGCAAGTTTAAAGCCTTAGATTCGGTTAGTTTTGAAGTTTACAAAGGTGAGGTCTTCGGAATTCTGGGTCCCAACGGTGCCGGAAAGACAACAACGCTTGAAATCATTGAAACCATACTGCCCAAGACCAGTGGCTACGTGGCCATTGACGGACTAAACATCGATGTCTATTCGGAATATATCAAAAGAACTATTGGAGTTCAACTGCAAACGGAAAGTTTTTTTTCCAAGCTTTCATTGGTTGAGATACTAAGTTTATTTTCTGATATTTATGATGTAAAAGCAGATGTTTACGATATCTTGGAGAGCGTTGGTCTAAAAGATAAAGCCAAAGAAACTGTAGATAGACTAAGCGGTGGCCAGAAGCAGAGGTTTAGTATTGCCTCTACGTTGGTAGCTGATCCTATCTTAATTTTTTTGGATGAGCCGACCACAGGTCTGGATCCCCAAGGAAGAAGAAATATTTGGGATATGGTTCTTGACCTCAAAGAGAGAGGTAAAACCATAGTCTTGACAACTCATTATATGGACGAAGCTGAACAACTTTGCGATAGAATAGCAATTATGGATTCAGGAAAAATTCTGGAAATCAATACGGCGGAAAACTTCATCAAAGAACTGCTAGATAGGGGATTTACCAAACCTCAGCCAAAATTAGGGGCCACCTTGGAAGATGTATTCTTGGATTTAACAGGAAAACAATGGAGAAGTTAATATAAAAAAATATGAAAAATGTAATTCGATATATAAAACAGTTTCGAGGTTTTTTCATCGCCGCTTTATTAGAACACCTTAGATCCCCCTTAAGTTTAATGTTCGGTCTAATATTCCCGATTATCTTCATGTTTATTTTTGGATATATTACTAACGGAGGACTGGGAACTATTCAAGTCGGATTAGTAACTCCTTCGGATGATTCAGTTTCCGCCTATAACGAGTTTAAAAAATCACTTAATGAAAGCGAGCTCTTTGAAGTAGAGGAGTCGTATAACGGAATTGACTTTCAAGAAAGGTTAACAAGTGGAGAATTGGACGCTTACTTGCTAATTGAAAAAATTCTGGTGTATAAAGGACCGGTTCAAGATATACCCCCTGAAACCCTGGAATCATTGACTTTATCAGAAAGAATTGAGCTAGAAGAAAAAGAAGAGGAAATCTACGAAATAAAAGTAACTACTTTCGCCAACGCCAATAACCAAGAAAAAAAGGAAATAATCAACCAGACCGTAAATAACATCAATCTCAGCCTAACACTTAAAGAAAACAACTTGGAGAAACTGATATACAACACCGAAACAAAATACGTAGATGCCAGACAAACTAGCTATATTGATTTTGTTCTACCGGGAATAGTAGGATTCTCTATTCTTTCAGCAACTATTTTCGGAACTTCTTCCAGTTTTCTAATGTACCGAGACAAACTTATTCTTAAGAGGCTATTTGTCGCTCCTTCCATAGTTAGTGCATTTATTTTCGGACAATCCATCGCCAGATTTATTTTCACACTATTTCAAAACCTCTTGATTATTTTAGTAGCCGTACAATTTTTCGAATACAGCCCTGTTGGTGAAATTTTCGGACTCCTACAAATGCTTTTTGTGATTTGTTTAGCAATATTTACTTTTTTGGGCGTAGGTTACATTGTGGCCGGCATAGCCAGAACCGATGACATGGCTACATCCATTTCTAATCTTATCGTTTTTCCTCAATTTATTCTCTCGGGCACCTTTTTTGATGTAGACAGACTACCTGCCATTCTAGCAATTATCTCAAAATTTACCCCTCTATATAATTTTAATCAATCAATTAGATATATTACCGTTGATGGACTTTCTATTTACTCTCCTGAAGTCTTAACTCAGCTTGGTTATCTAACAATTTGGATGGTAATTATATACTTTTTCGCTTCCAAAACATTTAAAGTTAAGTAATTTTTTGAAAACGCATGTTTTGCTTGTCGTTTTTTTTATATCAAATTATAATCATTCATGATTTAGAGAAGTCTTATGATAAATTTATTTGAGAAAAAATACACAAGAATTGCATATATTTTTGTTGTAATTAACATATCCTTGTTGCTTCAACCTCCTGCAAGCGTGTACTCTCAAGAAGAGAAATACTTGTCAGATTATAAGTGCGAATTAGTAAGCAACCGAACCTCTTCCTTAATAAGGGAAATTAACACAAGATTTACGAATTATAAGAAAAGACAAGACGTAGTAAAACAAGAAATTGAAAACGCAATTGTATATTTTCATAATAACTCTCAAAAAAAAGACAGTATTAAAGTTTATCGTGATAAGTATCTGGAAATTTTGAATAGCTATCAAGAGAATTTCCAAAACTTTTTATTTGACCTGGCAGATTTCAGAGACATTAGCTGCCAGCTAAGCTTATCGGAACACCAAAACAGAATCAAAAATATATGGCAAAAAGCAGAAGAACTGAATTCTGAATCTTTAGAAATGAGTAGCACAATAGACCAACTAATCATAGAAATTAAAAAATAGCCAAATAATTAAACATATGTTGAAGAAATTAATTGAATACAAAATTATTTTTTTGGCAGTTTCCGCCTTTATTTTGATCCTAACTGTCAGTGTTTTTGCCTTAAAAAAACAGCAGGACGAGGGGAAACAAGTTCAATCAGTTATAAGTACCCTTGAAAAAAACGATAAACCCCTTATTCTGGAAAGAGAAAATTTTTCTGAAGAGTCTTTAGGCTACAACGAAGAAGATAGAGAAAATCAATTTGAGGATCTTTTTGAATAGCAAGCCCTAATTAAGAGCAATCTTTAACTTCCCCGCGTTCAAAAGCCTTAAATTCATAACCGGGTATTGGTTCAGAACAGATTATTGAAGAATGATCGTCTTTGTAGTAAAACAATCTATGATAATCAGGAATAGCACTATTGGGCATAAAATTGCAAATTGCAAACATCTGAGTACGTGAAAGTAAACCAACATTTAAAGCTTCCACTTTTTGAGAATGCTTGTAAATATCTTTCGAAAGATCCTTCAAAGCTTTTTGTAAGTTGATGCTTTTGCTTAATTTTTCCTGTAAGAGAGACCAAATTTTTTGTGCCCCGATTTTACCTGGAATTAGGCGATTAAACTTGACTCCTTTAATTATACCGTTAAAAACAAATATATAGTCATGATTGTTAAAAGGTTGGTTGTAAGCCAGTACCCCTTTATGGGCTGGAAAACTGGCACTCCGAGCATGTAAGACTAAATGAGATGTAGCCGGTAATTTCTCAAACTTATCATAATCTAACCATATTGGATTCAACGATTTGTATGTTTCCCAAACACCTTCTGAATTAAGCCAAGTCATCCCCCAGCCGTCTCCTTGCCAATCTCCGTCCGGAGCTCGACTGTTTTTTGACATTTTCGCAAAGTCTTCTATCAAAGGCCTTAGATCTTGAATAGTAGAACTCTTGAATAATAAAAATCTGCACATATTAATACTATTGATTTATCTCTGTCAAAATTTCTTCCAAAGCTAAAATAAACCTATCAATCTCTTCATTGGAAATTATAATTGGAGGTAAAAGTCTTACAGTATTCTTTCCTGCCGGGGCTACCAGAATTTTCTTTTCTTGGAATTTTTTAATTATTTCCCCTGACGGAAAGCTAAATTCAATACCTATCATGTAACCTTCTCCCCTAATTTCTGTTACAAGTGAAACATATTTTTTCCTTAGTCTTACCAACTCATTAAAAAGGTGTTCAGAACCGGCTAAAGATTTTTCTAGTGTGTGATTGCTATCCAAATAGTCCAAAAAGGCTTCAACCCCGGCTAGTGATAAAGGATTCCCCCCAAAGGTTGAAGTATGGATCGTTTTAATAATTTTGGAGTTAACGGCTTCACTTACCAAAGTAGCACTAACCGGCAAACCTCCTCCTAATCCTTTGGCTAAACATATAATATCACAGTTAAAGCTGCCGTCCAAATATTTTTCCAAGTTTAGAAATTTTCCGGTTCTTCCAAGCCCGGTCTGAATCTCGTCGATTATCAATATTACTCCTTTTTCCCGACAAATTCTACTTAGGGCAGGTAAGAAATTCTCGGGGGGAACTATTACTCCTCCTTCACCTTGAATCGGCTCAATGATAACAACCCCCACTTGTTCACTTATCAATTTTTTAACGTTTTCAATATCCCCAAAATCAAAAAAATCTACCTGAGCCAGCTGACCTTCAAATGGTTTTTGGTACTTAAAATCACTTGAACTAGTACAAGACAAAGCACCCAAGGTTTTTCCGTGATAGCCGTTCTTGGCAGCTAATATTTTCTTTTTTCCGCTAGCAAGCAAAGCAAACTTAACCGCCGCTTCAACCGCTTCCGCTCCGGAATTTCCCCAATAAACCCTTGATAAATTGTTAATACCTGAGCACCTTACCCTTTTAATCAATTTTTGTCCGGCTCTAGCTCTAGTATCGTTGCTGAAAGAACTGTGTAAAACAGTTAATTTTTTTAATTGAGAGGATATTTTATTGTTTATTTCAGTGTTGCCGTACCCCAACAAACTTACGCCATAATTGGACATCATATCCAAGTATTCTTTTCCTTTTTCATCGATTAAAGCACAACCTCTTCCTTCTACCAGACACAAGCCTCTATCAGGGTAAGTACTCACCAAGCTCTTCTTTTGAATAATTCTATTTACAGACATATTTTAACTAATTTCAGTGCCTTCCCCTTGTAAAGCTTTAGTAATTGGCTGAAAAACTCTGGAATCGGCAAAATAGATTTTTTTTACACCTCTTTCCATAGCCATTTTTGCTCCCAAAATCTTTTTTTTCATCCTTCCGTCAGCATATTCCAAACATCCTTCAATTTCAGCTTTATCTACACGTTTAATTAAAGACTGTGGATCCTTGTAATCCTTCAAGAGTCCCGGAGCTTCAAATAAAGAAACAATTTCGGTAGCCTCTACGGCCTCAGCCATAATCGCTGTTGCAGTGTCGTTGTCCGTATTCATTATTTGATGATCATAGCTTATTCCGGGAGCCGTAATCACAGGCACAAAGCCACCTTCCAGCAATGAAAAAAGGATTTGCGGATTCGCTTTTTCCACCTTACCGCTTAAATTGCCGTATTTGGCCATTGTTTTTCCTCCTTCCTTGACGAGTAACTTGGATTTAATTCTTCCTTCCCAAAGTCTTCCGTCAATTCCGCTAAGACCTACTGCATTAATCCCGTATCTTTGCAAAATAGCTACAACTTGCTTGTTAACTAATCCTGGATAGGCCATTAAAAATACTTCAATTGCTTCTTGGTCGGTAAAGACACTATCCACCCCTGAAGGAGAAGTAACGACCTTGGTAGGTATCTGTAGTTTCTTGGCAAGTTCATCTCTTCTGGCATTCGCTCCATGTACCAAAACTACTTTTCTGGTTTTAATAATATTAGATAAATCTTTAGCAATTTCCGATATATTAATATCTTTTCCACCACCTATTTTTACAATCAGCATAGTCTTTCATTAAAATTAAACAGGATGTAGGCCGGTAAATTCCAAACCTGTAGTTTCTTCAAAACCAAATAAAATATTCATGGCCTGCACTGCTTGACCTGCCGTACCTTTGACCAAATTATCTATAGCTCCGATCACTACCAATCTTCGAGAGTCTTTTTCTTTCTCAAAACCAATATCACAAAAATTTGTACCGGCAACAATTTTAGGTTCCGGAAAACGATAAATTCCCATCTTAGTTTTAATTATTCGGACAAAAGGCTCATGTCTGTAATACTTGTTGTAGATTTTTAATATATCTGTCTCACTTAGGTCATCCTCCAAAAAGACGTGTGCAGTGGTTAAAATTCCCCTGACCATTTCGATAGCCGTAGCACTTAGATAGACCTCTAAGTCTTGTTCAAAACCAACCTCTTGCTTAATTTCCGCTATATGTCTATGTCCGGTTGCTTTATAACTTCTCACACAACCTGATCTCTCAGGATGATGGGTAGATATTCCCGGCTTGGCTCCGGCAGCTGAGCTACCAATCTTTCCTTCAATAATAAGAGGCTTTGTGCGGTCTACTATGCCTTCTTTCAAGAGCGGATAAAGCGACAAGATGCTACAGGTTGCCTCACACCCCCCACAAGCTACATAGTTACTATTTTTTATTTCATCCCGGTGCAATTCTGATAAGCCGTACACAAATTGACCCAAGTACTCTGTATTCTCATGTTTACCGTAATATTTAAGATATTCTTTAATATTCTTTATTCTGTAATCTGCTCCCAAATCAATTATTTTTTTTGCTTTATCTCTAACTTTTGTTAATAACTTTTGTGATTCCCCGTTAGGAAGACATAAAAAAAGTAAATCCGTTTCCGTTATTTCCTCGGGCAAGCAAAAAGTTAAATTAGTCATCTTTCTCAGGTTCGGATGTACTGACGTAATCGGGAGTTTATTGTATTTTCTTGAAGTAACTTGTTTAACCTTAACTAACGGATGATTAAGTAGTATTCTCAAAATTTCTCCTCCTCCATAACCAGAGCCTCCGACAATCGACACATTAATCATATTAACTTACTTTAGCGTTGTAAAAGAGACTTAGTTATAAAAGAAAATAAGTCAATAAAATAGGTCATTTGTACAAATTTTATACTTTTTGTTAAGAAAATAACTATAAACATTCTTTATTGACAATCAAATAATACTAGACTATCCTTAATTGACTAAAAAACCAGCTCAAAATAAAGTAATAAAAGGGAAATAAACCATCAGAAGATGAATACAAAGCTAAATATATTGGGGAAAAATATTAAGTGGCTAGAGATCGGTTCAGTAATAATCTATACTATATTTATTATATGGGTTTTTTCCGTGGATAATCTATGCATTGACCCTCAATGTAACCAAATAAATGTGGATAATCGGCTTCTTTTTTCATTAATATTTGTGGGCTGGTCGTTTATAAATGCATTTCGAACCGGATTAAGCTACTACATTAAGGTAGATTCGGAAGGGGAAGAACTGGACATTTCACAATACCTTTTTTACATCAGCCTCATAGGTCCGACAATTGTATTTATTTTGTATGGAATATTTATAGAAGAATTTCTTTTAATTGCAGAAAAAAGGGCCGGAAACACCTTGATCTTTATAATCAGTTTCCTAGCTCTTTTTGCTACAATCGTTATCTACATGTTTGATAAAAATATTTCTTGGGACAAGTGTAAAAAATTTATAAAAATCAGAGTGACATTCTCCTTAATTCATGCAATTTTCTTGATCGCCTCACCTTCAATAAATATCAGTCTCTTTGTTAGTGTCCTATTCATGGCAGCCGGAGCTTTGTATTATGACGATAAAACAGAAGAAGAGCTGGAGCAACTATAGAATTTACCTAAAATCAAGAATCGCCAAAGAATAAAAAGACCTCAAAACTAAACTCCTCGTCTGGGAGGTCTGCCGTTTCTCACAGGACCATTCTGGCCTCCGCTTGGATAACCGGGGTTGTTGTTATTGTCGTTACCGTTCAACTTTCCTTCATCAATGATTTTGGCAATTTGCTCTGAATTGAGACTCTGATTATAGTTTCTAAGATCCAAAGTCCTCCTACTGTCCAAGGCTTGGTAGATTCTTTGGTTAACTTCTTCCTCCGACATGGTTTCGCCGTCTGTTTCTTCTTGATATCTCAAAACAGCTCCTTCTCTTTCTAATTCTTTCATAATCTCCGCCTTTTCCGCTGGAGGTATCTCTACACCGTGTTTGACAAAATATAAGGCTTCTACCTGCTTGTCCAAAGGCCATTCACTGATAATCGGATCCATTTTGGCCATCAAGTCCTCTTCCGCCCAAAGTAATTCCAAGGATTTGGCAATACCCGCTTTCTTCTCAGCCTGAAACTTAAAATTGTTGATGAACTTTTGCTTTTTATCATCCGGAGTGTTGTAGAACTTTTTCTGAAGCTTATTCACATCCTCTCTCAGTAGAATTCCTTGCCAGTAAGTCCAGGCAACCATAAAGTTAAAATCATCCCAAAGTCTAATCTGCTCCGGACTTAGGTTACTGCTAGGATAAACCAAATTAAGCTCTTCCTTGATAATCTCTAATCCGCTTTTTTGAGTTTGATCTTTTTGCAATTGTTTATTCTTGGACATATCATCTAAATTAAGTTTATTTTATGTGGCTATTAGGTCAGGATCGATACTTTGCATTTTTTGTCTCACTCTTTCTGCCTGTCTTTGTTGAGCTTGCACCATTTCCCTATTATAGGCTTGAATCTGAGCTCTTTGTTTATCTGAATCAGTGATGGAATCCATTGAGGCAACAATATTACCAGCAATTCTGTTAGCATCTAATACCACGTCTCCACCAGGAAGAAAAACATTATTTCTTATATAAGTTTCAACAGGTGATCCGGCCCCAAATCGACTTGCTATCTTTGTTAACATACTTGTTTGGTGGGTTGGGTTTGTAGGATCAGAAAGAGACTCATTCACCAACGCAATAAACTCACTTCTTTCGTCAGGATCCATATTTTGAACTACAGGCTGAATATTCGGATCTGTACCAACATTAACTTTATTTACGAAATTATTGAAGGCTCTTACCCTGGCTACGCTTTTAGATACTATATCTCGAACAGCAAGATTTGACCAATTAATGTCGTTTTGAGTTTCGTCAGTTGCCGAAATCGCTTTATTTTGAGAAGCAGTTTGCTCTTCAATATGCCTTTTACCGTCTAACGCTAACTTTGCCTTTTCTCTAGACGCAGCAACAAAGGAACCTTTTCCTTCAGCGGTTGACTCAATCATTGTCTGTAAGTCATATTGCATAGCAGCAGCCAGCTCTCGCATTTCTTCAGGGTTGCCTCTGGCAATTATATCGTTCATTTTTTGAGTGCCAACTGCTTTTTCAAAATTCTTTCCGACTCTGGTTTGTCTAGCCTGATTAATATATCGTTGTAAATTAGCATGGTTAGCCCTTTTTAGATTAGTATTTACACCCATCGGCATTGCAGTATCTCTGGCAATCATATCATCATATTTGCTCTCAATCCGAGCTTGCTTAGTTTCATCATCATCAAGAGAGGAATCTTCAATCTTCTGTATTTCTCGAATGAAGGAATTCTCGTTTAATCCGCCTTCGGTTCTCCTTCTATCAGCCGCCCTTGAGGCTAAATTCCGAGTTACATTAGTTACTTTACCCTCCCTCCTTCTCTGCTCAAGCGCCTGCATTCTTTTCTCTTCTACACTTGGAGAATATCCTGAATTAACTCCGGTTTTTTGAGAGAGCCGCTTGAGGGCTTGATCTTTATCTGCATGTGCTTCGATAAAGGCTTTTCTAAATAGGGGATCATCAAAATTTGCCGCATCCATCTCCCTATATCTATCTTCATTTTGGGCAGCCTCCATGGCCAGTTCTCTAACTGACTGTTCACTACTTGCTTGATCAGAACCTCCAACCAACACAGGAGATTCTTTCCTGAGTCTTTCCTGCATCTCATTATCCAAAGAATTGTAAAAACCACTCTGGAAACGACCACCCCCATTAGTCCAACCTCTTATAAATTTTCTCTGATTACCGTCTCTCAAAACTTGAGCCCTGGTATCATAATTCTTCATCGCCTGATCAAGATAGTTTCGATACTCAGTAGATTCTCTGCTGTTTAAGGGACCTGCTCTTCCTTGTACAACATCCCCTATTCTTTTGGTCCATCTTTCTTGTTGAATGTTGAGTGCTTCAGTAGAAAGTTTTGGGAGAGGGAACTTGTCAATAAAAGCTTTTTCTCCGGCAGTTCTTATTTCACTATCAATATATTGAGGGTTTCTCCTTCTAATCTCTGCCAAATCCCTACCATTCATTCCGGCAAACTTATTCAAATCTTTGTCGGAGTCTGCAAATCTACTCATTCCGTTTCTTCTTAGCATTAACTCCCAATGAGCAAAGGATTTTTCTCTTCTTTTTGCCGCCTCGCCCTTAACATAATTTACGGGCATATTGGCAAGCTTTGTTCCCATTTCCGGAAGATTGGCAAAAGTATCCAGCGTCCTGGCTATACTTTCAAGAGGGTGGAAAGCAGCCCATCCTACATTTTTTGCCGCTTGCCAGGTAGATTGAGTTCCGCGTTTTATACCTGTACCTATGCTACTTCCTGCATTTCTAATAGTAGTACCAGGCCTGGTTCTAAGATTATGCAGACCTCTGGCTGTTCCTTGAATTCCCTTTCCGGCAAATTGGAAAGGCGATCTAATGGCTTTAGAAGTAGCCCTTGTACCCATGGCCGCCCCTGTAAGTGCCTTTCTACTAAAATCCATACCTCTTCTGGCTCTTTGCAGGGTTTTGCCCATGTTGGTTTCCAAAGCCTGGTCGGTTTTTTCGATATAATCGCCAAGCATATTCAAACCAACCAATAAAACCAAAATTGGGAAAATACCTTGAATTAAGGCAAACATAGTGGCGTCCAAAGCACTGTCTCCATAGCCATCAGATTGTTGAACTGCGGAACCCAAAGCCTCGCTCACACCCAAAGTCAAAAGGCCTAAAATAATTAAAGCGAAAACAAATATTGGATAGAAGAAAGTTGCTGTTATTAGCTTGGAAAACCAGTTATCACTTAGTCTTTTAAAAGAAGGTATAGGCGAAGCCCAAGCCGCCGGAACCAAAGCCGAGGTTATCATTAAACCGAAAAGATAAACAAATCTTTTGACTATAGCCATAATCATACCGATAAAAATGGCGATCGACATAAAGAATACTAAAGTTAGCCCAGCCATTCTGATTAAAGTAGCTATTGCTTCGGTTATATTGTGATTTTCCCATAAATCAAGTATAATTTGCCATATTGAGTTAAAGTATCCTTCTAAAGTCAGTCTTTGACATTCTTCTTGAGAACCTTGCTCTTCCGTGCTAACATTCACGTTTTGAGCACAGATTAACGGCCCCAAAAAAATCCCCGAAACACGCTGAAACCTCCACTCCTCTCTTGCTTGGCCAGAAGGAATTTGTTGACCGGATCCGCTTCCGTAGAGATCAATAACAATATCCGTAGTTCCTTTCATTGTGTTTATAAAGGTTGCCGTAAGAGACAAACTAAAATTAGTGATTGCTGCTACCAAAATTATTTTTACCAAAAAATCACTAATGTTAACTTTTAATCTTTTGATGTCCAGAATATAGGCAAAACCTACTGCCAAAAAACTAATTATTATCATGATATTTGCAATGCCGACAAAAATATTCCAGGGATCCATTGCCGCCTCAAACAAAGGCCCCTTTGCAGGGTTAAATAATTCGGAGACGAGAAGAAAACTAACTATCCAAACTAAAATAGTAAGAATTACAAAAAGTATGGTGTTAATTATCCAGATAAAGAAAATTATGATACCTAATATTAATATGAAGATATATTCAAATATTTGTAACACTAAGTTGTCTGTTTGAGATTCAACCCCGTCGTCTTGTGCCAGAAAGATAAGATCGTTATGAAATAGTTCTCGGTTGTTTTCAGGCAAAAAATCGCCGGGATTTATCCCTGGGAGATCTTGAGAAGGTAAAAACTGCTCTTGCCTAAACCCTACATTGTTCTTTAGCAAAAATTCTACGGAAAAGTTATCTGCTTTTGAAATATTTGTCTGAGAAACCGCCTCAATAGAACTAAAATTAAACACCAAAGCTAAAAAAGACATTAATGCTGCAACTTTGGCGAAACTAAGAATTATTTTTTTTAGTTCTCTCATAATTGAATACCTATGGCAAGTATATTCCATTTTTTTTTGTTTTGCAAGCATTGATTTATGTCTGTTCTTTCTTGACAACCTCCGAAAGCTGAATTTTGGTGTTTGCATGACACTTCCCGGCATTAACCTACCAAAAAAACCAATTTATACAAAAATTTCTGAAAGACTTGATTTTTACAAACTTTTTAGAGTTTTGGAGAATAGCTATCAAACCTGTTTTATATTGGAATCACTGGCAGACGAATCATATGATTCTCGGTATTCGGTAATCGGCTTTGATCCTGAAGCAATCTTTTGGGCCGAAGAGAACTCAATAAACTTAAGTCTTAGAAATATAAAATCAGCAAATATTTTTTCTAATTTAAAAAAAACAGGACAGACAGATGAGACCACGTGGAAAATTAAACATAAAAACCCGTATAATGCCCTCAGAGAAATTTTTCCAAAAGATATAATCGCCAAAAACTATGCCGGAGGGTTGGTTGGCTATCTTTCATATGAAGCAGTAAACTTTATTGAAACCGGCCTAAATCTTGAGCCTCATTCAAAGTTTGATTTGTTCAGATTCGGTTTGTATACGGATGGTTTGGTTTATGACAAGTTTACCGGAGAAGTTTTTTATTTTCATTATTTGGAAAGCAGACTTGATGTTATTACTAAAGTGATTAAGAATCTGAGTAGCTTCCCCGAACCAGACAAACCCAAGGTTGATTTTTTGGGAAATAATTTGAGTGAAGCTGAGCATAAAGAAAAAGTTCTACAGGTAATCGAAGAAATTAAGGCAGGGAACACCTTTCAATGTGAAGCCGGTTTTAAAAGCGTATATCAAATTAAGGGCAACTCCTTACCGATTTATACCGAACTAAGAAAGGTAAACCCGTCCCCTTACATGTTTTACTTCAAATTTGGCAATCAAAAACTTATTGGGGCCAGTCCGGAACTCCTTTTTAGGTTAAGAGACGGACAGATGGAAACTTTCCCCTTGGCGGGCACAGCTGCAAGAGGGGCAACAAAGGAAGAAGATTTATCTCTAGTAAAAAATTTGCTAAATGACGAAAAAGAGTTGGCAGAACATAAAATGCTAGTAGACATGCATCGCAACGATCTGGGAAGAGTCGCTAAATTCGGAACAGTCAAAGTTAGAAAGTTAATGGACATAGTTAAATATAGATACGTACAACATATTTCCAGTGAAGTCATAGGAATTATAAAGGAAGAGGAAGACATGTTTTCCGGCCTAGCCAGTTTATTTCCCGGCGGAGTCTTAACGGGAGCTCCTAAAGTAGAGAGTATTAAAATTATCTTAAGAAACGAAAAAGAGCCTAGGGGTCCGTACGGAGGAGCAGTCGGGCATTTTGGTTTAAACGGAGATTGTACTTTTTGTATTCCAATTCGTAGTTTATATATTTCCGGAGAATACGCCTTCTCTCAAACATGCAGTGGAATTGTCTATGATTCTAAGCCTGAAGAAGAATATCAGGAAATTCTTAATAAATTAGCCGGGATGAAGAACACCTTGTCTGTATTTAATTAGATTGATTTATGAAAATCTTACTTATTGATAATTACGACTCATTCACTTATAACCTTTACCAATACATAGGTGAAATCCTTTCGGAAAAGGGTCAAATGTTTACCTTGGAAGTAATTAGGAATGATGAAATGAGCTTGGCAGAAATAAAGAAAAAAAAGTATGACAAAATAATTATTTCCCCCGGCCCAGGTGATCCCTCTGATAAAAGTTATTTTGGAGTCTGCTCTGAAGTAATTTTAAAGTTGGGACCCACCACTCCGCTCTTGGGTGTATGCCTGGGAATGCAAGGAATTGCTCATTATTTTGGAGGAAAAGTAGTTAGGGCCAAAAAACCTATGCACGGTAAAACCAGCCTGACAAAACATACCGGACAGAACTTATTTTCAGGTCTTCCACAAAACATTGAAGTAATGAGGTATCACTCCTTAATTGTGTGCATAGACTCGCTTCCTGGTTGTTTTCAAATCGAAGCGGTTTGCGAGAATGATATTCACAACTTATCCACAGAAGTTACTGATTACTCAGATTCTCAACAAGAACTTATGGGTCTAAAACATAAGGACTACCCGATCTACGGAATCCAGTTTCACCCAGAGTCCTTTGCTACTGAAGGAGGGAAAGTTATTTTAGAGAATTTCTTGAATACTTAGTAGTCCGGTTACCTTGAAACTAGACGATCCCAAATCTACTTTCTGAAAAAGGCAAGTAAAATCTTTTTTATTTCTCCGATTTTTTTACAGAACTTTGTTTAGTTTTTGTAGATGTAGGTTTAGTAGTTTTCTTTGTAGTTTTAGGTTTCTTCTCAGCAGTAGCTGTTTTTGGTTTAGCAGTTGAAGCGGAGGATTTTCTTTTTGGTTCTTTTTTCTCTTTTTTTTCTACTTTAACTTCAGGTACTTGAACGTTAAAAGAAGTAACAAACTGTTTGTATAGCCTTGATTTTTTCCTGTCAGCGTTATTTTTTTGAATTACATTTCTTTTGACAGCCTTGTCTAAAACTGAAAAAACCTTGGAAAGTGCTTCCTCTGATTTCTCTTGTGTCTCCGATAACGACTTTCGATAGTCTTTGAGTGCTCTTTTTACAGCCACTTTTCTAAACAAGTTATACTGTCTCTTTCTTAAAGATGATCTTAGAGCTTTTTTGGCTGACTTGGTATTCGGCATATTTGAGAATTATATACTAAGTTAAATCTAATTTGGTGAAATATAAATATTATCAAAAAATAATAATCAAGAATTTCTTTGCTGGAGCGGGTAAGGAGAATCGAACTCCTATCTCAACCATGGCAAGGTCGTGTTCTACCACTAAACTATACCCGCAACTTTTCGTGCTTCTATAGCTTTGAGATATAATCAACCTTTTGTCAAGAGGACCGGGCCGTGCAAAGAATATAGATATGAACTCAAAACCGTCAAATATTGCAGTTAAATTGAAGATAATTATTATCCAAATTCTGTATGATTGAAACTTGATCTCTAGACATTAGAATTTTTTTGTGCTATGGGAGTAAAATATGACTTCAGTACCCACCCCAAAATTTAAGTTCTTTGACTTGGTCCAAAACAAGAAAAGCGGAAAATTTTTTGTAATAACCAAGATTGAATATTCAGTGCAAAAAACATTCCTGGGTGAGTTAAAGGGTTATTCTTTTAAGTATAATGACGGAAATTTTGAAAATGATTTAGTATTAGCTCTTAATTCGCCGGAAGTACAAAACAGAGGAATATTGGAAGGATCAAAACTATTTCCTGAAAAAGACGATAATAAAAAATAAAACAATTTTGACTAAAAATTTATTTAACTGCATAATTTTATTTAGATGTTAAGCATTTCAGCTTAATTCAAAAAACAAAAACAACATATTAAAAAAATATATACTCTCTAAATCAAGGGGAGGGTCTCTTAAACCTTTTATTGTAGCTTTGGGTTTATTCTTCCTTTCTTTTCTCTCTTTAGCAGGCTTTCTGTATTTCTCTAATTCTTTTGATGATCTAGCCAAGGCTAGTGAAGCAGGTATTAGTAATGAAAATAACGGAGGTAATCCTGTTTTACCGGCAGCCAACGTAGACGATGTTGATAGCCCCCCAACATCAATTTACAACGATGCCTATAAATATGAAAACGGTTT
>CAYSWH010000018.1:0-34282 GCA_964434775.1 uncultured Candidatus Saccharibacteria bacterium
AGTATTACCATATACATCATCAAAACGATCTGCGTTATATTGCTCGTATAATTGTTATCAAGTCTAGACCCTTGTAGTTTAGTTTTGGGTTTTTGTCATTAGACATTTTACAAAACCGATTTTTTTGTGGCTATTTCATGAGGCTAATTTTGAGTTATGCGACAAGCCTATTTAGTCACAACCAAACACACTCTAATTCTTGCAAAAAATACTCCAACAATAACTTTTTCGTCGTCTCTTTTCAAAAAAGTAGAATTAGCCCGGCGTCAATTGCACTTTGGTTTAATTTACTCAAAAAATTGATTGCTACTTCTTGACAATTCTCCAAGAAAATCCTAGGTTCGTAAAGATTTGCCATCATAGCTCAGCAGGTAGAGCGTTTCCATGGTAAGGAAAAGGTCTCCGGTTCAAATCCGGATGATGGCTCCAGAAAATCTAACAAGCATTTTTAATTAAATTAGCGGCTAAAGGGCCGTTTTTTATTTTAACTCCCTTTTAATCTTCAAAATTCTTAATAAAGATTCATCCACCCTCTTGCCGCTAATCTCGCCGGTTTCAATTAGATTTTCTAATTCGGCTTTTACGACTTCTTTTGGCTGCGGCAAACTAACATACAATACTATATCCACTCCTGCATTAATGGATTGCTTGAGGGCTTCTCTTACGGAAATTCCCGTAGAAGCATGCAGTTGACCCATCCCGTCAGTTACTACCAAGCCCTCATAACCTAGTTCTTCACGTAAAATATCTGTCAAAAAAATCTTGGAAGTTGAAGCCGAGTTCTCATCAATTTGTTTGTAAACCAAATGTCCTACCATTACAAATTTGGAGTCAAGGTTTTCTTTGAACGGTATTAAATCAGATTTTTCCCATTCCTGCCTACTCTTATCAATTACAGGTAAAACTATGTGAGAGTCTTCTATTGTCGAGCCGTGACCGGGAAAGTGTTTAAGCGTTGTAAATACTTTTTGTTCTTGATGACATTTAATATATTCATTTATTTTCTCGGAGACAATTGACGGGTCTGAAGAAATTGTTCGGTGATTAATAAAGGCCGTATTGATATTTGTTAGGTCGGCAACGGGTGAGAAATTAAGATTAATATTGACTTCGTATAACGTTTTGGCTCTCTCCTTAGCCAAGTCACATATTTGAGCCTTATCCAAATTTAACCACTCGCTTTGTCCTACCGTCTCATCCCAAAAAATTCTTTTTACAGGTCTGCCTTCTTGATCAGTAGAAATAAATAAAGGAATTTGCTGATTTGTTGATTGGATTGAATTGCTAAATCGGACCACCTGCCCACTGCTTTCTACATTATAACCCATTAAAATAACTCCTCCCAAATTCAGTTCACGGAATGAGCCGTCTTGACCGGTTAAATTATTCCCTTGCACACTAAACATAAGTAATTGACCGGCTTTTTGGGAAAGACTCATGTTTGCAATTATAGATTTTAACTCTTCATCAGTTTTGAGCCATAGAGGATTAATAAACTCACCCCTTTCTTTTTTTCCGGATATAAATTGCTCAAATTGTCGATTTATATGATTCTCTAATTCTTGTAGAGTTTCTCTTTCTCTTAGAAGATCTTGGATTTTTTGCTGAGTAATTTGCTGATTGGAAATATCAAGAGTTGTTACAAAAGCATTTTTATCTAATCTTTTCTCAAGATTAATCAGATTTAAATTCTCAACCAACTCTTGCTCTTTTTCAACCTTATCCAATTTAATTCTAATTTCATCCACCTTTTCTCTGTAGATAAAGTAATTAATCTGAGTAAGTTCAAAATTGTGTTTTTCAATTTGCTCAATTTTATCATTATCAAAATAATCAAGCAATTTAGGTTCTTCTTGAATAGTCCTAATAATTTTAACTTCTTTGTCTTCGTCAATATTATCCGATCCGAAAAGCTTATAGACTTCATAGCTACTGGTTAAATCCTTTCTTAAAGACAAATAATTTTCCTTTTTCCTATTCAGTTCTAAACTAAATAAATAAGAACCCATAACTAAAAGCAGGAAAGCTAATGTCGAAAAAAGAACAGAAGCAACCAAAAAAGTCCTTTTCATAAAACTTATTCTTCCAAATAGCCGACCACCGGATATTTTCTTTCAATAATATCTCCGCCCATTATGTTTAAGTATATTGAAGAATCCTTGCCGGCAAAAAAATTATAGGTTCCTCCTTGACCGTACAAATCCCGACGCTCGGAAACATCATAAACCTTTCCGTTCAAGCCTACATAAATTGGCTTACTTTCATCACTTCCGTTATATTTACTTAACTCTTCCGGAGTAAACTTTTGTCCGGTAAAATCAGGGTCATTTTTAAGGTCTTCCGCTACCTCTTTTTTTTCAGTAATGCCAAGTACATTACTACCTCCTAAGCTGCCTGACCCGGTTAATACAATCAAGAGTCCGGAAAATAAAATAAGAACTACAAAAATTAGTAAAGCGGTTCCTAAAAAAGTTTTTTTATCCATAACTCAGTAGATTAGAAAAAAATTATTTAATATTTCAGTGTTTAGAAAATATTACAGGTTCAGGAATTTGTAAAGTAATTCACCATAGTCGATCCGAGCATAACCCGTGTACACTTGTCATGGTAAACTTGTTTCGACATCTTATTATTGGCAGGATCATAAAATAAATTGAACTCGTACTGTCATGCTAAGCTTGTTTCGGAATGCCTTCGAATAGATCCTGAAATAAATTCAGGATGACGTCGACTTTTCAGGATGACTGTGTGGTAAATTCAGGATGACCACTTGGTAAGTGACGAAGAAAATTTTGGAAATGTCTAGGTTTAAATTGGGTTTAGCCGTAATTGAATAGAGATAAATCCGATTCTTTAACAAATGTATAAACCAAACTAAGTTGTCTTGACTTTTTCAGGTCAATGATGAAGTATTAATTCTGCAAATTAAATCTTCCGATTCACAATTTTGAATTTTATAAGAAAATCTGAGCTACTTAACCGGCCATGAAAAACCTACACATCAACTGGTACGTATTAATTATCAAGTTATTTTTGGCATATTTTGCAGTCTATTTGGGTTTTACCTACGGCTATCATCTTTTAGCTCCGGAACCTGTAAAATACAGAGAATATAGTTTTGTAGAAGAAAACGCCACTATTTTATTAAGACCAATCATGGAATTATTTTTTCATGGTAAGATCGGACACTTTTACAATTGGGACCATATTAAAAGTGAGGAAATTAACTCAAATTATTTACCGGTAAAAGTGCGCTCATCTCAAAATGACTCTATTGATTTTGAGCACTCACTTTCTCTTTACGGAACCTATCTAAATTTATTCGGCATTCAGGAAGCTGTAATGCTTGAACCAAAATACTATGAAGAGACTTGGAGTATTGTTATCTGTTCGGAACAAGAGGACAAATGCTACAAGTCAAATGTCTTACACCAAGGTCCGGTTAAACTTTTAATTTACGACGATATGAAAGTTTGGGGCCTTACCGAAAACGGAAGATTTATAGAGATTAAAGTACTAGGTTATATTGACAGAAATAAGTACCGAAGCTTAGTCTTTATTTAACATACCAAATAAGAACTTAATAAAATGACTAAAACTATACTGACCGGTCTTCGCGCTAATTCCACCTTGACTTTGGGGAATTATTTGGGAGCAATTTTGCCAATGGTAAAGATTCAAAATAATCTCCAAGACAGAGACAAACTTTTTTTGTTTATTCCTGATCTTCATTCGTTTGTAACTCCGATAAACCATCAAGAACTTTATCAAAGCTGCCTAAATAATGTAAAAATATATATTGCCGCAGGCATAAAACCATATCTGGACAACATATTTTTGTATCGTCAAAGTTATATACCGGCACACAGTGAATTGACATGGATACTTTCCTGTTTTAGCTACTATGGAGAAATGCAGAGAATGACTCAATTTAAAGACAAATCAGCTAGTCAAGGTCATAATATTTCAGTGGGACTATTTACCTATCCAATCCTAATGGCAGCAGACATATTACTTTACGATGCAAATTACGTTCCGGTTGGCGAAGATCAGAAGCAGCATTTGGAGCTGACTAGAAATGTAGGATTAAGAATGAATCAAAAATTTAAAGATATATTTCCTGAAGGGCTATTTCAAGTTCCCGAAGCATGGGACAAGCAATTGGAATTTATGAATTTGGAAGAAGGAGTAAGAATCAGGAGTCTCACCAAACCTGAAAGTAAGATGAGCAAATCAGTTGAAGATCCTAAAGGAACTATTATATTAACAGAGGAGCCCAAACATGCTGCCAAAAAAATTATGGGAGCCACCACAGACAACTTGGGTCAAATTAACTGGGATTGGCAAAATCAACCCGGAATTACCAATTTACTTCAACTACACTCTCTATTTAGGGAACAATCTTTTGAAGAAACCAGGAATCTTTGGATAGGTCAAAACTCATATGGAAATCTAAAAAAAGAGGTGGCATCCTTAGTTTCCGACTTCTTAAGTGACTTCCAGAAGAAATTAAAGAATATTTCAGACTATGAGGCTGAGGAGACCCTTCAGGCAGGAGAACGAAAAGCAGCCAAAATGGCAAACCGCACCTTATATAAAGTTCAAAGAGCTGTAGGTATTAGAAAGTGTTAATATTTCCCGTATCTTAATAAATACCATCCACATATGGCAACCTACTCAGACACTTCCTGCCCCTTTGTCCTTAGGACATTCCCCCCGAGTGGGGAAATTCGCTCTCTTAATTAGACTTGTCGCTTAATATAGTCGATCCGAACATAACCTATACACACTTGTCATATGGTCACCGAACTTGTTTCGGAATCCCTTCGAAGAGATCCTGAAATAAATTCAGAATGATGTCGACTTTTCAGGATGATAGGTTGCAAATTCAGGATGACCAATTGGCAAGTGACGGAGAAAAATCTGGAATTGTTTAGGTTTAAGAGGGGGTGGCTATACAAGATTAACCGCATAAAATAGTCTCAAAAATAGGTTTCACAACAAAATTAAAGTCTTCTGAAGCATGAAAAAACTGGACCGCCAAGACCCCGGTAAAAGGACTAAGCCTTATTTGCTAATTATTCTTAAATTCCTCTATCTTTTCTTGGAAATCCTCAAACGGCAAAGCACCGGAAATAGTCTCGTTATCTCCTGTGTCCAAGTTGTATAGAATACTGGTTGGAGTAGTTTGAACACCTAATTCTTTAGCTTTGGCTACCGAATCATCAACTTTTTGCTTATATTTACCTGAATCTAAACATTCGTTAAATTGTTCTTTATCCAAGTCAATATCATCAACTCTATCTTTCAGTGACTCAGCTTCGGAAATATTATTATCCAAAATATAGTCAGCCATATCCCAAAACTTTTCACCTCCACCCTGTTCTTGAGCACACTCCATGGATTGAGCTAAACCTTCAGACTTGGCCGGAGAAATAATCGGTAGGTTTCGATAGACAATAGCCAATTCCCCCTTGTACTCTTCTTCCAACTGAATAAGCGTATCGTGAATTCTGCCGCAGTAAGGACAATTCAGATCGGTATAGACAATCAAGGCATATTTAGCATTTTCATCACCAAGCCAAGCTTGTTCCGGAGAAGGTTTGTCTACCTCCAAATTAGTATTAACACCTTTTCTTTCCGGACGATACTCAGGAGAGAATTTGTCAAAGGCTGCATAGATACTGTCTATGTCCTCTTTGGCACCGGTAGCTTCATTGGCTAATTCATACATTTGTTTGTTGTTATTCTCTAATTCGGTAACTTTTTGATTTAGACCGTATACCATAAAAAGACTGAAACCGTTAATCAAAACCAAGAAGGAAACAAGAGCACTTAATGTAAAAATTCCAAATACTTTTACATCCTTTTTGCTAAAGGTAAAGCCATTTTTATCTTTTTTGAAATCGGACCCTTGATCTTTGGAAGTTTCCATAGACTCTTTGAGGTCGTTCTCTTTTACTTCAACATTCGTTGTGTCCTTGTCCGAAGTGTTGGTTTGTTTCTTTTCGTCTTCGGAGCTTTTGTTTGATTGAACAGTTTTTTTGGTTTTATGTTTGGACATATTTATTTTCCTACTTTTTAACTTTAAATTTTATTATATTATATAATTAGTAAATTAACTTTAGACGTGAGTATATTTTTATTATTCTTTTTTGACAAGCATACTTTCAAAATTGATTTCTTCGGATAATCACAAATTTCAATTACTTATTTACGCTCCGAGCAGAAATAGCAAAATCCGAAAAATTAATTCAAATAGCCTAAGTTTTACTTGGCAAACCCCCATCTTCTATTGGAGAAAGAACGCCGGAAATTGATTAAATGAGGCTATTTATTTTTCAAAAAGCGAGTAAATTGTATTACAAGCATAATCAAATGATACTTCCAAGTTTCATAGACTAAGTCCACAGGACCAAGCCAAGACTTAGTTTCTCCACGATAATTCTGCTTAAACTTGCCATACCCCTTTTCTTCGGAATATCCACCCAAGTCATAATATCTCACTTTATCAGGTTCATTAGAGTTTTCGGCCGCTACTATCCAGGTAACTACCAAATGAAGTAGATATTGACCATAATTTTTTAAAGAGTATTCTGTATTACCCCCATAAAGATAAACTACATTACGGTTCAAGATTATTCCAATCCAACAGGCATGTGCTAACCCGTTTTGATCCCGAAGTACAATTACCCGTGAAAAGTCTTGATTAAATAATGTTTCCAAGTATTCTTTGGTATGTAAGTGAAATTCTTGCCTTTGACCGGTTTGATTGAGTAGTTTCCAAGCATCTTCAAAGTTGCCGGGGGTTTTGTCGATATTTATGTGCCAATTTTTTTGCAAACTTTTCCGGGTGTAGCGTCTTACATTTTGATTTGTTCTTTTCCAAAAGTCATTATTTAACTCAAAAAACTTTTGGAAGTCAATATTGTTCAAATCTTGAGAGTGTATGCTGATCGGCGATCTTACTTTGTCACTGTCGGTGACAATTTGTTTGCTCGGCAAAAGCCTAATATCTCGACAATCCAAAACAATGGTTTGCAGATATTGCAACGACTTAACATCCAGTAGTGCTTTTTGCTTTAACTCTTTCTCAAAAAAATCCTTTATCTGTCGATTATTTTGAAAACCTGCGTATTTGGAAACTGTTTCATCAAAATCGTGCTTTAAAAAAAGAATTTGGTTTTCTTTAGCCAGTTGCACAACCTTGGCATAAAACTTCTTTAATTCATCCTTCAATAAATCCTCATTAAGTTGGTTTTCATTTATTTCCTCTTTTTTTGACTTGGGAAACTCGGTAAACTTTGCAGTATTTAACTGCAATAGAATAGGGCCTTTGGGAATATAAAAAAATGAAGTGTTAAAAAAATATGGGTACTCGTAGATTATTGCTTGCAATCGATAACCGGCAAACTGATGAATAACTTCATGTTTTTTGTGATCTTTCGGATTGGCTTGAATCCAAAAATCCGACCACTGCCTTGATTGTAAGAAAAACGGTAAATTTACAGACATCATCAACTAAGAATTAGGCTAACTCAATTTAGAATAAGTGTCAAAGATCGATCTGAAACCCAAAGTAAAATTTTCAAAATTATGGTACAAATAACTCAGACGTTTATGAATTCTTTTGAGGACAAAATCCGTCCGGCAATTATTATGGTAATAACGTTTCTGCTCAAAGCTTAAATTTTGGGCAGTTAGTAGAAAGTTAAGCAACATTCCTTCATAAAACTCTTCATATCTTAAGGAGTTTGTTTGTAGGTATGTCTGAATGAAAACCTTTGCCAGCTTAATATTTTCCTTCGTTGTAGGTTCTTCTCGAAATGACATCACAAACATGGAAATAATCAATTCAAGTACCGAAGAAGAAATTTTACTTTCATCCAAATCAATAATTGCTTTAACACGATCGTTTTCATTAAAAAAAAGATTATTGTGAAAATAATCTCCGTGAACTAAACAGTTACCTGTAAAATTTATTTTTTTAGGAAGCAGCTTCAGATATTTGTCCAAAGATTTTTTCTTTAACTCAAGAATTTCTAAAGTCACTTCGTCCAATTCATCCTCATTACCGGAATTGATTTTCTGTAAGATAAGCTCTTTTAGTCGAACATTTTCGTCTTGAAAAGATTTTGTCTCTAAAATCTTAATATCATGCCTCTTTATTCGCGGCAGTACTTTATTTTTTGAGGCTAAGTGCAGTTTGGCTAAGTAGCTGCTGCTCGAGATTAGAGATTTTGTTCTATCCTTAACTTCTTCAAATGATTTACCTTGAATAAACGGAAACAAACTAAAAACAGAATTTTCGTATAAAAAGTAAGGTTCATTTTCATTCGTCTTAAAAGGTAGTACTACCGGCAACCCCTGCTTATATAAAAAATCAGAGGCCGAATATATTTCTCTAACCCTCCCAGGTTTCAATTGGAGGTATTTTTTTAGAAAATATGATTTCTTGTCTGTATGCACAATCAGACATCTGTTAGTAAAACTGTGAGCGACCTGACTACTGCTGACTATCTTTTCAGATTCAAGTATGTCGTATCTTCTATGCAAATGAAAATTCAGTGAGCTTGAGAGCATGCGACTCGAATAGTATTTAAAAAAAGACGATCTCCGGGACCGTCTCTTGATTTGTACCTAAAAAATTAAAGATTCCCTTCGTCCACCGATAAGGCTAGTTTTTCATCTAACCTTGACGACTCATCATCCTCACTTTGATTGACTTCCGCATTAACCTTTATTCCAAGAGCAGTTAACTCATTTGCCAAGACTACAAAAGAACCGGGCAAATTAGGACTTAAAATAGGTTTATCCTTAATAATCGACTCAAAGGCCGCATCTCTTCCTTTTACATCATCTGACTTGATAGTAAGCATTTCTTGAAGGGCATGAGCAGCTCCGTAGGCTTCCAGAGCCCACACTTCCATCTCTCCAAATCTTTGTCCTCCGGAATGACTTCTTCCTCCCAATGGTTGTTGAGTGACCAGCGAGTAAGGACCGGTAGATCTGGTATGAATTTTATCGTCTACCAGATGGTGCAACTTATTGATATATAAAGTACCCACGACTACTTCTCTATCATATTTTTCGCCTGTTTGACCGTCCCAAAGTGATAATTTTCCACTTTTATCAAAGCCCGATTTGGTTAATTCACTCTGAATTTTTTCCCAGGAAATCTCATTGAGGGGTTGAGTTAAGGCGTTTACATTCTTTTTTTCACACACCAATCCTAAATGTGTTTCCAAAAGTTGCCCTAAATTCATACGACCGATAACACCTAGGGGGTTGAGAATACAATCAACAGGTCTACCGTCGGCCGTATAGGGCATATCTTCAACCGGCATCACTACGGAAACTACTCCTTTGTTTCCGTGCCTACCGGCCATCTTGTCTCCGGGCTTTATTTTTCTAGTCACGGCCAACCAAATATGCACCCTCTTAATTACGTCATTGGGTAATGTATCACCGTTTTCTCTACTAAAGACCCTAATAGAAATCACTTTTCCATTAAGACCGTGTTCCAAATAAAGAGAACTGTCTTTTACATCTCTGGAATATTCGCCAAAAAGAACCCTAATCAACTTATCTTCAGGCGACAGATCAACTTCTCCTTTAGGGGTAATTTTTCCAACCAAAATGTCTCCGGATTCGACATATGCTCCCACGTGAATGATCCCGTCTTTGTCTAATTTCTTTAGCTTATCAGTAGCTACATTAGGAATATCGGAAGTAATTTCCTCATTACCAAGTCTGGTTTCGTGAACGTCACAAACTAATTCGTAAATATGATTGGATGTAAATTTGTCATTTTGAACCAATTTTTCCGAGAGAATAATTGCGTCTTCAAAATTATAGCCTTTAAAAGGCATAAATGCCACCCTAACATTTTGACCGATAGCAAATTCCCCGTTATGAACTCCAAAACCTTCGATTAGAATATCTCCTTTTTTAACTTTTTCTCCGCTTTTCACCACAATTCGTTGATTTATAGCAGAGTGATTATTTGAAGGGATGTATTTCAATGTCTTATACTCATGCTCCTGCTTACTTGATGAATCTTTAATAATCACTCCCAGACCGTCGGCTTTGACAACTTCGCCGTCAAATTCGGATGTTATCAAATATCCGCTGTCTCTGGCAGCTATCTTCTCAAAACCCGTAGCCACCACCGGATTCTCCGGTTTAACCAGAGGGAGTGCCTGACCCTGTTGGTTTGTACCCATCAAAACCCTAAAACCATCGGTTTGGGCCATAAAGGGTACCATACAGGTTGAAAGACTCAAAATTTGATTAGGTGCTACATCCATATAATCAACTTCCTCAACATAAACCTTCAAAGGGTTACCGTCTTTTCTGGCAGCCACGGTATTAGTCTTAAAGTGTCCGCTTTCATCAAGATCTTTGATGTATTCACAAATAGTTACATTTAATTCAGCTTGAGCATCCAACCAAACCATTTCCTTAGAAACAAATTTTTTTACTTTGACTTCGAGTTTTGGATCTATTGCTTGAAGATCCTCTAAAACATCTTGAGTAATCAGCTGACCTGCTTTATATTTTCTCTTACCTTTGACCGAAACATCTTCATCCAGGGTCCTGGAAAGAAGTTCTTTGTCAGTGACTTTTAGTCTACTTTTGAGCTTAAAGTAAGGTGTCTCCAAAAAACCCATTTCGTTGGCCCTGGCATAAATGGAGGTGTGCACGTTAAGACCAAATGACGGACCTTCCGGAGTATTAATGGGACATAACCTACCGTAGTGACTGGGATGAACATCTCTAACCTCAAACCCTGCTCTTTCCTTAGTCAACCCTCCCGGACCGGTGGAAGTAAGAAAAGTTCTGTCGTCTAACTCGGACATAATGTTTGTCTGGTCCATAAATCTGGATAATTGAGAGGTGTTAAAGAAATCCTCAATCATCGCAGCCAAAGGTCTCATGTTAACTATTTGGGCAGGAGTGAAATTGTTGTCTTCACTGATAGTCATTTTGTCCTTGGTATTTCTAACTACCCTGCTCAAACCTGCTTTAAAAGTATTGCCAAGCCATTCTCCAACGGTTCTTACTCTTCTATTACTTAGAGAATCAATGCTATCTCCTTCTTTTTGGTTTATTTTTAAGTTTACAAGCTCTCTGATAACTTCAACAACTTCATTAATATCCAAAGTCTTCTTATAGCTTATTTCTTTGCCCGGTTTTGATTTAAGCCCCAATCGATTATCAAATTTGTACCTACCAACATTTCCGAAATCGTATTTAGCTCCATCCTCAAACAGAGAGAGAAGGTATTTTTTTCCTTGTTCTATGGAAACAATATCTCCCGGTCTAATCTTCTTATAAATAGAGTTTACGGCATCTTCCGTGCTAAAAGAAGAGTCCTTGTCGATGGTATTTTGGATGTAACTGGTTTTCTCGTCAGTATCGACGTCCTTGAATAAATTTAGTATATCACTTTCTTTGGAAATACCAAAAAGCCTCAGTATTTGCGTAGCCGGAAACTTCTTTTTTCTATCGATTCTGGCATAAATTACTCCGTCACTACCCAGAGTATAATCAATCCAAATTCCGCGAGTAGGAATTATTTTGGCCGAGTACACATATGTACCTTTATCAATATCTCTGGAAAATACTACGCCGGGAGACTTTACCAATTGGCCGACAACAATTTTTTGAGTACCGTTTACAATAAAATTACCTTTTTTTGTCATCAAAGGCACAACTCCAACAAATACTTCCTGAATTTTTTTCTGCTGACTTACCAAGTTTTGCACTGATACGGAAATTGTTAGCCTTGCTCCATATGTTCCTCCCTTTAAGAGTGCTTCGTACTCGTCGGATTCAGGATATTCCAAAGTAAACTTTGGCCCGAACTCCACTTTCCACCTGTTTCCCACATTGTCTTCTACAGGACTGAATTCTGCCAAAATTTTTTGTAAGTCGTCTTTCCAAAATTTTTTGTAAGAATTAACTTGTAACTCATTTAAATTAGGAATAGAAAACTGCTTATACTCTATTCCAAACGTGTCTCTTTGAATATTATTTACTGCCATAGATACAACTTTATAAGCTCAAACCAAATTAAACACTTTGTCAAGGTTAAATTTCCTCAAATATTTTTGAATTTTGCTTATTTATATGTTTTAGAAGTATAAATATGAAGAATATAACTGGTGTTCCTCCTGAAGTCGGAAAAAATTCTAAAATTCTTTTAGTTTGGATCTAATCAAATAAAGATTTATTAATTCTGTCAATTACAATTTGCATTGGTAGAACGGAAATCAGCTCAAACGGACCGGGAGACTTTGCTTTACCGGATAAAGCAACCCTTAAAGGCCAGAGATAAGAGCCGGCATCCTTTTGGTTTAAAACAAGCCAATCTTTGATAATTTTTTCCCAAGTACCGGACAATTCTGTTAATTTTTCCTGAAGTAAATAATCACCTTCTTCGCTTTCAGCGTATTTATAAAGCTCACTTTGTTTCTGTGCAAGTTTTTTCCCGAGATCACTAGCAAAAATATCATTTTCCAACACTTCCGTGAGTTCTTTTAAACAATTTAGGCTTTCTTCGAGGCTGATTTTTTTCCATTTGAGCAATTCTTTGGAAGGCTTTTGGTGATTTATCAAGCAACTACTATCACTCCCAAGTTCGGAAAGGGTAGATATTCTGGTTTGATCAAAGAGAAAGGCAATCTTGGTAAGAGGGGAAGAAAAGTTTTGGCTGTTGACGTCGAGCTTGGAATCTATTGCCGAAAGAATAGCCCTTATCTTTTCCAATCTGGCTTCCTGGTAAGGCTCTGCTTTTTTTAAAACTTCCGTAAGATCTTGCAAATATCTCCTTACAAGTTTCAAAAACGGAGTCGGCTTGAACATTTTAAGATATTCTTTATTAAACCAATTAAGCTTCTCCGGATTAAATCTGGAGGGACTTTTTGACAGGCTTTCCAATTTGAACTCGGCAGCCAAATTATCAATTAGTCTTTCTGTTCGCTGAGAAGAATCGAGATTTTGAAAAACCTCTTCCTCCAGATAAATTTCTTTTTCAGTTCCTGGATTCCAAGCCAAAAAAACCAGATAATTCAAGACTGCTTCCGGCAAATACCCTTTATCGAGGTAATCAATCATATTCACATCATTGTCTCTTTTGCTCAACTTCTTGTTACCTTCTTTACCCAAAATTACCGGCAAATGAATATATTTAGGTGATTTACCCCAATAATCCAAAAACATGGTTGTATGCTTTGCCAGACTCGGATACCATTCCTGAGCCCTAATTACCAAGGAAGTTTCCATTAGGTTATCGTCGATTAGATGAGCCAGGTGGTAAGTTGGATATCCGTCCGATTTGAGGATGGTAAAATCCTCTTCCAAAGCAAGATCAAATTCACTTTTCCCCAACAATTCATCTTGGCAGGAAATTTTTTGCTCTCTTTGAATTCGATATCTTAGGGAGGGTTTTTTGGGGTCCTTAAGTCCCTCTTCTACACTTATAAAGAGCGATTCCTGACCGTATTTTTCTAAACTTGATTTAAAATAGTTTATCGGAGCTTGGGAAATTTTTTTTATTTCCTGAAGTTCGTTTTTTTCTTCTTCAGTCAGAAATGACCAATAAGCCAATTTTCGATCAATTAAATTTTGAGCATGTTTGTAATAAAGATCAAGTCTTTGAGATTGAAAGTAAGGCCCATAGTCACCCTTTTGGTAGACTTTGTAAAAATCATTATAATGATTAGCCTCTTCCAAGGTGACTCCCTCTTGGGGATTTAAAGATAGTTTGGAAAGTGTTTCCAGCATGTTCGGTACCGCCTCGGGAATAAGCCTTTGACGATCAGTATCCTCAATTCTAAGGTACCAAACACCGTTATTAATTTTAGCAAAAAGCTTGGTAAAAAGAAGTTGACGTGTAGTCCCGATATGTAAATAACCGGTTGGTGAAGGGGCTTGTCTAGTTCGAAATTCATTTCCCATAGATTCTTAAATTACTAAATTTTTTAGCTTTGGTCAAGAAAATCTCAGGTTTAGACTATATAGTCGATTCGAATATAACCAATACACACTTGTTACGGCGAACTTGTTTCGGAATCCCTTCGAATAGATCCTGATCCTGAAATAAATTCAGGATGACGTGAATCAATAATAACTAGATTCGGATTGGGAGGTTTTGCCCCGCTAAATATTTTTTGAGTGCTGAAAGCTCAATTTCTCCATAATGAAATACACTGGCTGCTAAAGCACCGTTGACCCCGGTTTTTTCAAAAACTTCTAAAAAGTCTTCTTTCTTTCCCGCACCTCCAGAAGCAATTAACGGGACCTTGCAAATACGATCAACTTTGCTAAGTAGATCAATGTTATAGCCTTTTTTTACCCCGTCAGTGTCCATAGAATTAAGCACGATTTCCCCGGCTCCACGGTCTTGTACTTCTTTGATCCAATCAACAGTGGACTTATTGCTTTTTACGGTTTTGGAAGTGTCTCCCGTATACATAAAAGTCAGGTCTTCCCCATCCTCATTTTTGGAATCGACACCAACTACGATACATTGAGAGCCAAATTCTTTGGCGGCCTCGGAAATTAATTGAGGATTTTCCAAAGCAGGGGTATTTATGGATATTTTGTCAGCACCATTTTGAAGAATTTCTCTGATTACATCCAAAGAGTTTATTCCCCCGGCAACACAAAATGGAATGTTAATTTCTTTGGCAATTTTTCTAATCCATTCGTATCCGACACTCCTCCTTTCACTGCTGGCAGTAATATCGTAAAATACAAGCTCGTCTGCTCCCTGATCGGAATATCTTTTGGCCAATTCCAAAATATCCCCGACAACCTGATGATTTTTAAATTTAACCCCTTTGACAACTTGGCCGTTTTTTACATCAAGACAAGGAATTATTCTTTTTGTAAGCATCTAAATATTTGATTATTCTTGAACCAATTCTGCCCTAGTCAGCCATCTCTTGGTCGGCAACCACTCTCCCCCTACTTGTTCCAGAATGGAAGCTTGGAGAGTCACTACCCGCTTATCTCCGTAATTTCTGTAAGCCTCAGTCACATTTTCTTCATTAATGGCCAAAGCCTCAAAAACTCTAAACTTGAGTTCCCTACCCTCATGATCGTAAATATAAAACTCTTCGCCGGGTTTGCTGGTTCTCTCAATTGCTTTGAAAACTTCGTTATAATCACTTTGTACGCTTAGATAATTACTACTGTGTCCGATGATGTAACTGTTTCCTTGTTCCCCGGGTAAAGGTGAAATAGGCAGATGGACAATACCGTCTTGCAGTTTTTGCTGAATAGGACTATCCGTAGGGTTATTATCTACATAACGAGTAAAATCAACCGTTCCGTCGCCGGCGGTAGAGGGCTCATAAAAATCCTGGAATTCGGCATAGATAATCGGAGCTTCAATGCCGTATTCTTCCCAAACAAGCATGCTGGTTTTTTCCGGGTTTTGCGGAGCCGGCACTATCTCCTCCAAAGAGACTCTGTCCGGGGCTTGGTCTTTGTCAACTTCTTCAAATTGGGGATCTGCCTTAAGCGGTAGAGGATAACCGAGCTCTTGAATGTTTTCCGATGAAACAAAACCGAGATCTATCCCTGCCCTTTTTAGTATGTCTGTTAATTTTTCTCCGGCTCTATCTACCCGGACCGTAGTTTCCTCTTCAGGCTCTTGAGGGGTTTCCACAACGGTTTCTTCCGGTTCAGAGGCTTGATCATTCTGATTTTGAGTAAATACAAAAAAACCGAGAGCTCCCACAAAGAACACCACACCCAAGGTAAAAATTGCTATCCATAGTTTATTTTTTTGAAAAAAGCTTATATTAGCATTGTTTTTTGTTTCCGGAGACATAATTAGTATATGGCGATTTGATTTTAATTAAATAATTCTAAGTATAATAAGCTTAAATAAAAAAATCTTTCATGTCCAGATTTTGTTTTTTGAGATTCCCGGGCCTTTTTTCTATTTATTCAAAGCAAGGCATACTCAGGCCCTTCCCCACCCCCTTTACCCAAAAGGGCATTTCCCCCGAGTGGGGAAAAATAAAACCCGAGTTGTTAGTTCAAAAATATATTATTTCAGCCCAAAGCAACCCTTGTGGTACCAAAATTAAGAAGTGACTGTAGCGGTGATTCTTGAATCGCCATAGTCAAAACCGATAAGCCGTAGAGGCAGACCAGCCCTGCCATATTTTTAATAAAAATTAATTCGTAGCAGAAACCTCTGCTTTCCATCATTCGAGTAAATTAGACTTTCGGAGTTGGTTTTTGGACCAAAAGAAGAGTTTATTTCGGGGTTGGTTGGTTTTTTATGTTGTTTCTTCTTCTTTATTTTCTAATGATTTAATGTGTTCAGGATACTTTTCTTTCATTACTTTCAAAACTTTTTGTATATTTTCGCTTATATCAGCAGAATTTTTTGAAATAAAATCTGTTCTTGTTTGCATGTGGCTTCCTTCATTACTTAAACGATAAAGAATAAATGATTCAATATCAGGTGATAATTTGTAGCCATCATCTAAAAGGGTTTCTAAAATTATATCTACACCAGCATTGTTTGGATACATAAAGGAAGAAAAGTACTCTAAAAATTTTCTCAAATGATTTAAAACCGTTACATTTTCTTCAGCCTCAGGCTTTTCAATAAATTCTTTTAGTTTTGAATAGATAAAAGTATAGTCGGATTGATGCTTAACTAAAACATGTTCTTTGTCTAACTCTAAAATTATTGAGTTGCCTTTCTTTTTTTCAATCAAAAAATGAGAATACCCAGAATCTTTCCTAGAGTTTCTATAACATCTCCAAAAATTAAAATTGTGTGTTGTTAAAAAAAGCTGTTTCGCATGCTTAAAATGATTTTTAATAAATCCTGCTACCAAGTGCAAATTTGAATCGTCTAAGCTAGATATTGGATCATCAATAAAAACAATCCAATCCTTCAAATCATCTTTAAGCTCGTTTTTCTTATCTTTCCCATCACTAAAGCTCAAGACAAAATAAACAAAGCTCAATACATTTCTTTCGCCTTCACTCAAATGTCTTACATGATGTTTGTTTCTCTTGAGAGTAAAATTATCTCCGTTTGGCTCAACTTTTAAACCAAGTGAAGGAAGAAGCTCATCAAGGTATTGATTAAACTTATCTGCCCCAATGTGTAACTCGTGAATTTCTTTTGAAAGTGTATTTATTTCTGTTTCTGTTGAAGAGACCTCATCATTTAGCGTCTTAATGGTTCCCTCAAGTTTTTTTATTTCTTCTTTTTTAGTTTCAATGGAATTTTGTTTATCTACAAAGTCAGTAGATTTTTCCATTTCCAAAATCTTATAGGTGATAACCTTGTTGGCAGATTCGTTTTTTGCAGTTTCAAAGTTCTGATGTTTTTGTCTATGATTCTCTATTAAATTATTCAATTTTGAAATATCTAAATCAAAATCTTTGTAGTCTACTTTAAAATCTGTATTAAAAGCATTTTTCTTTTTCTTTTCTAAAATTGTGATCATCTCGGAAAGATATTTGTTGTAGTCTGTTATTTTGTCATTTAACGCTTTTTTGTATTTTTCACCTTCTGCCCTAAATTCTTCATACCAATCAAAATATTTTTCAATCTTTGATAATTTAGAAGTCTTTAGTGTATCAATCTGACTGTCTATTTTCTTTATTAGATTTTTGTATTCATCGGAAAAATGTGAATTTAATTCTTTTTTTCTTTCTTCTGTCAAAGACGAGCCACAAAAAACACACTGGTTTTTATCTTTGTGTAGCTCTAAACCATCATTAGCCCATTTTTCAAATTCTGCTGTAATTTCTGTGATCTTTATACTATCCAAAACAGATGATTGTAAAATAGTGTTTATATTTTCAATGTCGTCTTTCGTGATTTGCTGTAATGAATTTAAAATGTCGATATTTTGCTTGTTTGTAGAGTTGTAATTTTGGATTTCTATTTCTAATTCAATGGTCTGTGTTTCATAAGTCTTGAACTTTGGATTTTTCTTGAAATCGTCGAGCTTTCTTTTGTCATAAGAATTATCAAAACCTTTCAATTTATCTTTTATAAATTTAGCTACCTGACTTTTTTGATTTTCAATTTTTACATTCAAACCGTCTATTTCACTTTGTAACTTTTCTTTATTTTTTCCTTGTGTGTCCGACTGTCCTTTTAAGTTTTCTTTTTTCTTTGTTAATTCAACAATCTTATTTTGTTTATATTGGCTTTCTTCTCCAGCAATCAAAACACCTGTCAAATTGTCATAATTTATATTTTTGCTTACATAATCCTGATTAAATACTTTGATTTTGAGATCATTATCTAAATCAATTTGATTATAAGTTTTGTCTTCTAATTCTATTGAAAATAAAGGTGTTTCTATATCTTCCGTTTTTAATTCATCAATAATTTCTTTTTTCTCTAAACAACAAAGAGTTCTTGAAAGAGTGGTTTTTCCGCAACCGTTATAACCAAAAAAAACATTGATTTTTTTAAAATCAAAATCTTGGGCATAGTCTTTAAAACTTGCCGCTTTCGTTATGCTGATCTTTTTTATGGCTTTTAGTTTCATATTTCCCAATTCAAAATTTAAAATTCCTCATTTCCAATCTCACTACCCCAAACCTCCCCAATCTTTGCCTCAATTTTCTTTTCCATTTTTTCGATCAATTTTTTACATTCTTCAATGGCTCTCTGCTCCGCTTCTATCTCCGCCACGATTTGCTCTTGGACTTCGAGCGGTGGGAGGGGGATTTGGATTTTTATGAAATCAGATTGTTTTAAATAGTCTCTTGCTCCACCTTGCTTTATTCCCTCTAAAGTACCAATTATATAAAAGAGGTACTTTTTATTAATTTTTTGCAAATCTAAAGGCTCAAAACGCCACATATTCTGATTTAAAAGTGCTGGAAGTATGTCTTTTGTTATCACCCCCATTTTACCTGTGGTTGCACCTACCATCACAATAACAAAATCATCATCCTTTAATAAATAGTCTTTGTATTTATTCTCAAAATCTTCTGGTAAATATTTTGCATCTGATAAGTCAGGTTTTCCATCATTTCCAATATTAGTTACTCTGAAATTTAAAATACCTTTTTCTATATAATCTGAGCTTTTAAAAGCAAACCCTCTTTTTATCTCACACACCTCCCCCAACTCCACCATTTCCCAACTCGGATCTATGCGGAAACTTGGCTTCCAGTTTTCTACGACTTGTTTGGCTCCATCGATGACTTTTTGATACCCCTCAATCTCCGCCACGATCTGCTCTTGGACTTCGAGTGGAGGGAGCGGGATTTGGATTGTAGATATTGCTGATTTTGAGATTTCTTTAAATGTTCCTCCAGATGCTAACAGGTTCATTTTTTCAACTTGCTTACTCAACATATAAGCAACAAACAAAGAACTATTTTTTTCATCGATAAGAATATTTTTAAAACCTTGATTTGTAGCCATTTCGCAACCAGTAATTGCAATTCTGCCAATTGTTGCACGAGAGGAAACTAAAACCGTACCTTTTGGTAATAATTTTGCAGATGATTTGTTTAGCCCTTCTTCAGTAATAGTTCTCTTAGTTTCAGAAATGATTGCAATATTTTCTGGAATATCTACCAAAGTAGCCCATTTTATTTCGCCATCCCAATATTTGTTATTTTTACTATCAGGAGTTCCGCCAGATTCTATCTTGAAAACCTCTCCCAACTCCACCATTGGCCATTTGGTGTTGGTGTAGTTCACGGTTTCACGGTAGCGGTCGCCGGTGAGGTTGTATTCACCATTTTCGGCGATTTTGGATTTTTTGACTGTGATTGAGATTGTAGGTGTAGTCATAGGTTTAGTTATTAAAATTATCTTTTGTCTTTTCTATAAGTTTTTTCACATCTTCTTCATCCGGCAAAACCAAACGATATTCTTTACTAAAAACTTGCGATTTTTGGGATAAAACATATTTGATTATTCCCCCATCGTTTTCCGGACAAAGAATCAATCCAATTGTAGGATTTTCATCATCTCTTTTTTCTTCCATGTCATAATAATTGACATACATTTCCATTTGTCCGACATCCTGATGAGTTAGTTTATCAATTTTAAGATCAACAATTACAAAACACTTGAGAAAACGATTGTACAACACAATGTCAGCAAAGTAGTTTTTATCTGCAAAAGTAAGTCTTTTTTGTCTGGCTACAAAAGTGAATCCTTGTCCAAATTCCAGCAAAAATTTTTGTAAATTATCCAAAATAGCTTGTTCCAAATCACTTTCCGAGTATTCTGATTTTTCCTCCAATCCCAAAAATTCCAAAATATACGGCTCTTTAAACAGATCTTCCCGGTTTTTTGGCTCCTGATATTTTTGTAAATTATCTTCAATCAAACTTTCTTTGTCACTACTTAGGGCCACCCTTTCAAAAAGTGCCGACTTTATTTGCCTATCAAGTTCCCGATAAGACCAGTTGGATTTTTCCGCTTGAGTACAATAAAATTCAAGTTTTAGAGGTTGATCTGCAAAAGCCAAAAGCCTGACATAGTGCGACCAGCTTAATTTCCTCGACACTGTTGAGGATTTTGAAAAAGTGACATAAAATAGCCTCATCCTTTCAAGATTCTGGACGGAAAATCCTTTCCCAAATTTTTGAGTTAATTGCTTGGATAATTTTTTTAAAACTTCTTTTCCATATTCCGCTTTGCTTTCTCCTTTTTGCTCATCTTCCACAATAATCTTTCCTATCTCAAAATAAGTTTGTACAATAGTAGTATTAACTTGAGTAAAAATTTTATTTCGTGATTGTTCCAGTAAATCTACTATTTTATCAAAAAGTTGATCCTTTTCTGTGATTTGCATAATATAAATATGTTAACGGTTTAAATTTTTCTAAAATTTGTACTTGTTGTTATAGATTTAGAATTTAAAATTATTCAAAATTTCTTCATCAGGCAAAACTTCTGCGATTTCGGGTGGAAGTTCTTTTAGTTTATACTCTGCAACTCCAGTAGGTCGATCACTATTTGCCAGTGCATACTCTACCACTGTTTTATTTTTGGACTTGCAAATGATGAGCCCTATCGTTTCTTTATCTGTCTCTGTTTTGACTTGCCTGTCTATAGTCGTCATATAAAATCCTATTTGTCCCACATATTCCGGCTTAAAGTCTGTGATTTTAAGCTCTATCACAACAAACCTTTTCAAAATGTAATTGTAAAAGAGTAGATCAATAAAAAACTCTTCTTCTCCTACCACCACTTTATATTGCCTCCCCACAAACGCAAACCCACGACCAAATTCTAGCAAAAAACGAGAAATATGCTCAATGAGTGCTTTTTCAATATCCTTTTCTTTGGCTTTTACTGACAGTCCGAGAAAATCAAAAATATAACTTTCTTTGAATGATTCTTGCACGGAAAACAAATCTTCTGATGGAATTGTTTGGGTGAAATTACTTTGAAGCTTACCCTGTCTTTGATAGAGATTGAGTTCTATTTGATGTTCCAATACCGCACGGGACCAGCTATTTTTCACCGTTTTGTAAACATAAAATTCGGCTTCTGTCAGATCTTTTATTTTATCCAAAATCAGACGAATATGCCCCCATGGAATTTGTACCACAGCTTGTGGGATTTTTTCTTTTTCACCAAAAAAAACATAAAACTTCTTCATGTAAAAAAGATTTGCACGGGAAAAACCACTCATATCAGGAAATGATTCTTTGAGATCTTGTTCCACTTGAGATATAAAATTATCACCCCAGGTACTCTCTTTTTGCTTGGTGTAAATGGCTTTACCTATCTGATAATAGAGATTGATAAGCTCTGAATTGATCTTACGAACCGCAATATGACGAGTTTGGACAATGCTTTTTTTGAGCTCGGAGATAAACTCTTGATATTCCTTAGTAGTGATAATTTTTTGAGACATCTGTAAAAACTATAAATCTAACTTTTTAAAATCTTCTGTCTAAACTCCTTGATTTCATTGAGTGCCTGAGGCAGATCATTTTTTTCAATCTTCCTCCTCTGAGCCCCTAAATCAAAACCGTCGTTTTCCACTTTTACAAACAGTACCTCGTCGGTTTTGGCCGCTAGCTCCCTGTCCATAAACAAAATACTGGTCTTCACGCCGCTATATGGTTGAAACACGCCACTGGGCAGGCTTACCACCGCATATAACCCCCAGTTTTCTATCAAGTTTTTACGCAGGTTTTTGTAGGCACTAGCCGACTGAAAAATAATCCCTTCGGGAACGATAATTCCGGCACGGCCCTTAATACTCAAATGCTCGCCGATATAATCCACAAAAAGAACTTCTGCTCGATTGGCCTGCACGCTAAACCTTCTGTGAGGACTAATGCCCCCCTTTGGAGTCATAAACGGCGGATTGGCCAGGATCACGTCAAAGTTATCCTCCCATCTTTTGTCACTACTCAAAGTGTCATATTCAAAAATTTTGGGATCACTAAAACCGTGCAAATAGAGATTAACCAAGGCCAATTTTACCATATCCGGCGAAATGTCATAACCCACAATATTTTGTGTAAGCTTAGTTTTATCGTCCGGGCTTAACAGATCGCCGGTATATGTAATTTTTTCACCAATAACCGTTTCCGTAGCCGTCTCTCCTTGGGCGATCACATCCTCCAACTTTTCCTCCTCCGGTTTATAATTAGACGAGTTGGTTTTGAGAATATGTTTGTAGGCAGAAATCAAAAATCCGGCCGTTCCGCAAGCAGGGTCAAGGATAGTCTCGTTTTTCCGGGGATTAACCACTTCTACGATAAAATCAATAATGTGTCTTGGAGTTCTAAACTGTCCGGCATCACCTTGACTCCCAAGAACGGAAAGCAGGTATTCAAAAGCGTTACCCAAATTCTCACTATTTTCATAGCTAAATTCGTTAATTTCTTTGAGAAACAAGCTCAAAGTCCTTGGATCCCGAAACGGCAAAAAAGCCCCTTTAAAAATATCACGGAAGAGTTGCGGAATATTTGGAGCTTTGGGAATGTTGGCCACTGCTTCTACATAAAGATTCATTCTTTCTTGACCGCCAAGCCTATTGTCCATAAGTTTCCTCCAAGAATACATGGCATAATCTTCAACAAAAAATTGTGCGGACAGTCCCACCTCTTCATTCTCCAAGTCCATATCATCCATAAATTTATAAATGAGTGCTGTGGTAATCTGTTCTACCTGAGCCTTTGGATCCGGCACCTTCCCTACGAGAATATTTCTGGCAGAGTCAATCTTTCTTTTGGTAGGGTTGTCTAACATTTTAATAATTTTAAATTAAAAATCATAAATTATAAGTTGACTGAGAAGTTGATTTAACAATTTCTGCTAGAATAATTTGCATTTAAAAATCAAAGTTTCTTTATCACTTCATAAACTGATTAACCGAGACATAATCTTTTACATACTCAGGCACAGTCTTTCTCCAATCATCTAAAGCTTTATATTCATCCATAGTGAAGCCTGCATATGTGCGTGGAAAACCCCCTTTATTAATCTCATTTCTAAAATTCTCATCTGCAATATAGGCTTTCATAAAGTTTTTGATATGAACAACATACTTGCTATCCGGTTTATTTATGGATATAAATTTTTCACACTCTTCTTCCAGCAGTTCGTTTTTATCTTTGAATTTGTCAATCGAACCAAACATTCTTTGCAATATTTCCCACCAAGACAATCTTCTATCAAGCCCCTCGCTTTTTCTTATTTTTTCCGGAGTTAAGTATAAATTAGGCTTATTTTCATATCTTTCCCTGACCAACCTTTCAGCAAGTGGTTTTTGTTCATTCAAAACGGCCCTTCTTACTTCATCATCTTTGGTTATTTCCTCTTTTCCTTTTTCAAAAAGTTTACGATCGACTTTCATTCCTTCCGGCCCGACTACTTGCTCTCTTAATTCTTTGACTTTATCAGGATCAAAAACTTCAATTTCATCGATATCCACAGAATCTCCTTGACCGTCCCTTGTTGTATTTTTTATTTGCGGTAATTTTAGAACTTCGTCGTAATCAAATTTCTCTTCAAAATATTGGCAGTTGGCAAAAAAATCAAAAAACTTAAAACTGACTTTTTCATGTTTGTGCCTTTCTTTATACTCATCTTCATATACAAAAGTATGCTTTCTGGTTCCCCTACCCTTGATCTGTATAAAATCAGTCGGTGAAAAAACAGGCCTCATCAAGGCGAGATTGAGTACATCAGAGCAATCATAACCGGTCGTCATCATACCTACCGTAACGCAGACACGGGTTTTGCTTGATTCGTAATTATCGAGAAATCTGGTCTTTCCGCTCAAATTATTATTTGCAAAATTGATGGTAAATTGTTGACTGTCTGCAATGTTTGACGTTATTTGAACCGCAAAATCGGAATTGTACTTCTCAGGCCACAATTGACTAGCCATTTTATTGAGCATTTGAGTGATTTTACCGGCGTGATTTTGGCTGACACAAAAAATGATACTTTTACCCACTTCTCCGCTGATTGGGTCTTTGAGAGCATTCTCTAAAAATGTTTGGCAGAAAACTTGATTTGTTTTTTCGGAGAAAAATTTCTTTTCAAAATCTTTTTGATAAAAGGCCTCTTCTTCCTCTCCACCTTCTTCTTTTTCTAACATCACCGCATACCCTTTTTCCGAAAGCAAGTCAGCAGTAATCTCAGTTCTGGCGTCTACCACGGTTGGATTTATCAAATATCCATCTTTCACTCCGTCCAGAAGACTGTATCTAAAAGTGGGCTCGCCGTCTTTACAACCAAAAGTAGTGTAAGTGTCTAATAATTGTCTTCTTTCCCAAGCCCTCGGATCTTTTCCAGAAAGCTGCTGCGGGTCTACATTTTTGAGATAATTTTTGGGAGTGGCGGTTAATCCAAGCTTATAGCCGATAAAATATTCAAACACTGCCCTAGAATTTCCTCCAATGGCTCGATGTGACTCATCAGCAATCAACAAGTCAAAATCCGTTGGAGAAAAGAGTTTTTTGTATTTATAGACTTTGAACAGTTGAAACGACAATTTCCACCTTTTTCCAATCGTCACGATTTTGTTTGTAAATGACCGTTTGAAAATCATTACCAAGATAGTTTCTAAAATTTTTATAGGCTTGATCCTCCAATTCCAGACGATCAACCAAAAATAAAACCCTTTTGGCATTTCCGGTTCTTAAAAAAAGTTTAATGACGGCGGCGGATGTAAGAGTTTTTCCTGTTCCCGTGGCCATTTCAAAAAGAAAACGATCATTTCCGGCACTAGCTGACCGTTGCAAGGCATGAATTGATCTGAGCTGATAATCTCTCAAAAACCTAAGTTCATTATTATTTATGAATTCTTTTCTAGTTTCTTCGTTTTGATATTGTGGATCATCTTTAAAATTGGGATTCTGAGTCAGAGCAATATAGTCTTCCCCCACTTTTTCATCAGCCAGTTTTTTATTTTTAGGCTTAAAACCCAATCTGTGAAGTAAAGATTCTTGGGTTGGAAATTCCGTTATTATATCCGGGTCACCTCTTTCCAGGTCCCAAAAATAGTGCAAATTACCGTTAGAAAGAATTACAAAACGTGCGTTAATGTTTTGGGCATATCTCCTAGCCTGCTCTTTACCATCCAATGGATTTTTATCTTCTTTCTTTGCTTCCAAGACCACAAAAGGAAAGCCTTTGTCATCCAAAAGTAAAAAATCAATAAAACCTTTTTTTGTAGATTCAAAATCTTCCCCAAAGCCATCAATATCTATTTGGGTAAGTTTAACATTAGGTTCAAGCTGAATACTTGCTTGTCCTTTCTCATCATCAAAAAACCTCCAACCTGCCTCTTCCAGTAGTTTGTTTATTTTTAACCTAGCCTTAGCTTCGTTGGATTTGGTCACGATATTACAAAATCTTCAAAAATTGTTTTACTTAATTGCTAAATCACCGACAAGCAACCTGATTACCAAGCAATAGTGCAAATTTATTTGGAAAAAGTCAAGACGGAGAGAGGTTTGCCGTTTCAAAATTAAGAAGTGACTGTAGCGGCGATTCTTGAATCGCCATAGTCAAAACCGATAAGCCTTAGTGTTAGGCCTACCTCGCCATTATTTTTAATAAAAATTAATTCGTAGCGGAATGCTCTTACTTTCCATTATCAACAAACAAAAAAGATTGAACCTTACAATCCGCAACACAACCCTTGCCGTTTCAAAATAATGCAAAATGCAAAATGCAAAAAATTCCCCTCTTTGAGGGGTGGCAACTTTCAAGGGTTCCCGAAAATCTTGATTTTTGGGATGAAGTTGACGGGGTGTTTTGTTAATTCAAAAGCAATAAAACTTTTTTCAAACTTATTTTTTTATGTAGTGACATCAATAATTCAAGCTGCTTAAGTGATACGCATAATAATTCAACTAAGCTAAAAAATAAACCAAACGTTAAAAAAATATCAACCCACATCTACAAACCTTTATTTGAAGAAGAAAAAGTATTTGACAATCGTGTGTGTGTGCTATGGTTGTAATAGGGTTAGAATCTCTATAAGAAAGGATCATAATGGATAAAAATAACCCTGTAACTGATGTTGAACGTAAGGTTGCAAATGGACAGACAGTAAGAGTTGGCAACGTGGTGTATGCACCGGCCGGCTCAGAAATTCCGAAAAATGCATATAACGTTAATTACCATGGAGACATGGTAATATACAACGTTAAGTAGGTAGGTTCTGTCGAACGAAGCCCCTGTGACAATGTAAAATTTCACGGGGGTTTATTATTTAATATTTATTCGTTCAAATACCTCGCCGCTTGCGGCAGAGGGCCGCAAAACACTGTTTCGGGTCCAGGGCTAGCCCTGGGGTTTGATACCAACAGGGGCTAGCGCGTTGTGGGGATTCATTTCATCGCCTGATCTCTCATTTGCTTAAAGATTTTTTTTAACTTCAAATCAAAGGTAATTAGTTTAAGTTTATTTTCCAGACAAATTTGGAGATATAGACAGTCCTCCAATGACAAATTATTATTTTGATGCAGTTCTATTACCTTACCAAAATCAATTTTCCTTTCCCCACTCGGGGGAAATGCCCGTCAGGGCAATGGGGGTGGGGAGTGCCTGAGTGGGCTTTGGTGTAATTTTGGATCGGTAGAAAAGAAGGCACGGGAATCAATAAGTAAAGGCTTGTTTGCCGCAAAAAATATTCATTGCCTAGATAAAAAAATGATAGCCGTAACTAGTTGTACTTTGTAAACTCAAATAAAATTCAAATTAGGTCATTTAAATGTTATATCGTTATCCAAAACAACTTTGAAAAAGGGACAAACCGGCAATTTGTTATTTCAAGAAAGTCCCAATCCGCTCTAAGTCGGGTATAAAACTTTAAATTAATCGCCGGCCTGAACCAATCACCCCACCATCCTGAATTTACAGCTTGGTCATCCTGAAAAGTCGACGTCATCCTTGAATTTGTCACCCCATCACCCTTGAATTTACAACCTGTCATCCTGAATTTATTTCAGGATCTATCTTCGAAGGGATTCCGAAACAAGTTCGGAAAGACAATTATTATTTCAGGATCTATATCCGAAAGAAATGCCGAAACAAGTTCTCCGTGACAGGAAAAGTGCCAAATGACAGTACAAACTCCAAAGGACCGGTCAATTCTTAGTTCTGTATGTCCCGGATCTTCATAATCTTACTTTCTCCGCCGGCCCTGTCTTTGACTTCCACTCCGCCGTTTTGAAGACTCTTTTTGGTGATAATTATTTGAGTCGGGCAACCCATGAGGTCTGCTTCTTTGAGTTTAAAACCAATGCCGACGTCTTGCCTGTCGTCCCAAAGTACATTCTCGGGATTGGAATTATAAAATTCTTTGGCGGTTTGGATGATTTGCTCATTCACTTCTTTATCTTCCTCTTTTTTGGTAAGGTGAGTTATCAAATGATATGCAAACGGGGCTACGTTCTTTGGCCATTTGAGACCGTTTTCATCGCTATAAATCTCGGCTATCACAGCCATACAGCGAGTGGTACCGATTCCGTGACAGCCCATGACCGGATGTTTGGTTTGATTGTCTTTGTCGGTATAAGTGATTCCAAAGGCCTTGGTATATTTATCTCCCAAAGGAAAGATATTTCCTACTTCTGCGGAGACTTTGACTTCATATTTAGTTCCGGTATCCGGATGGATATCCCCGTCTTGGACGATTTTGATATCTACAAACTTACCTGGTAAAGGTACGTCTCTGCCGAAATTTAGGTTTTTGGAATGATACCCGTGTTTGTTTGTGCCGCCTTCAAAGTTCTTTAGCCCTTCCAAAGAATCATCCACGTAAATAAAAATCTTGGGATCGTTTGGCAAATTCAAGAGTCCGGCATAGCCGATTGTACAGCCGGTGGTTTGCTTCACACTTGCTTCTTCGGCCAGTACCAACCCCCCCTTGCCGTGGGTTTTTTCCAATTTTTCTTGATTTACGGAGTAATCCCCCCGGACCACGGCCACAATAAAGTTTTTTTCCTTGTCTTCAAAAAACATGGTCTTGGTAGTTTTTTCCACCGGAATTTCCAGAGCTTTACTCAAGGCTTCCACGCCGATAACATCCGGCAAGTATACATCTTCTTTTTCCAATTCTTTTTCTTCTGAATCATTAGGCTTCCCTACCCGGCTTGGAGCAATTTCTTCGTTGTAAAAGAGATCGGTTCCGGGAACCAAATAAATGTTGTCCTCGCCGGCTTCGCAGACGGTTTGAAATTCATGGCTAAAGTTACTGGTAAAAACTCCTCCTGATGCCTTCACCGGATAAGCCTTTAGTCCCATTTGCTCGTAAGAAGCCAAGTAGGCCTTGATAACTGCTTGATAATATTTGTGCAAAGATTCTTCACTTTGGTGGAAATCATACATATCCTTCATTCTAAATTCTCTGCCGCGAAGTAAACCTGATTTGGCTCGAAGTTCATCTCGAAATTTTGTTTGGAACTGATACACGCAAAGGGGATAAACCTCGTTTTCCGGATCGTATTCCGGTAAGTCCTTCCAGCTCCGGATAAACAACCCGGCCAAGGGGGTGACCTGTTCCTCGTGACTAGAGGCCAAGGCATATTCGGCCTTAGTTTGACTAGGAACTTTGAAAAGTACGTCAAAAGTCTCCCAGCGACCTGTAGTATCCCAGTTTTTCTTGGGGTGTAGAGCATTCATCAGGACTTCTTGGGCTCCAATACGATTCATTTCCTGCCTTACAATCTCTTCAATCTTGTTGATTACTTTGAGGCCAAGCGGGAGCATAGCATAGACTCCGGCCATATTCTTATAAACGTATCCGGCTTTGATAAGTAGTTGAGCATTTTTGCTAACTTCATCCGCCGGTAAATCTTTGGTAGTTTTGGAAAACAGTTTTGACAGTTTCATATACTTGCAAAAGTTATTATTTAGTGCTATTTTGTCAATTATTCAGCTAAAACCCAAAATAATTCTTTTGATCGATGAGATTTGTTATAAAGCCGGCCGGGCAGATTCTTGAGACCAATTTATTTAAAACAATTAACCAAAAATATCGTTCCGCAACGATCTACCGTTTTTATAGTTCTACTCATCACCGCTATATTTCCAACCTAACTATTTCTTTAGGTAATTCCGATTACGCCTATAATCCGCAAACCTCCTATTTGTTAAGCTCCATTTACTATCAAAAGGACGGCCGGGAAATAGATTTTTTTACCTTGGAAGCCAACGAGATAACTGACTACAATACTAATAAAAAGGAAAGGGTTGACCTCTTAAAACAGTTTTTAGAACGTTTTTTTGGTAATTTCCAAAAAGTTTCCAAGAATGACCACTGGGATTTGTACATTTTTTCCAAAAATAGAACTCTTACCAATCTCGATTCCGCCAAAATCTCGCAAGCCCTCTTTCAAGAATTTACAAACCAAGCATCAGAAAACGAAACTCTTCAAAATTATTTCTATTCTCCAAATGAATTGGGTTTAAAGGATTTACTAACTGACTCGCAAAGTTTTGAAGAGGAGTATTATTACAAAAACCTGAAACTTATTTTTTCGGACAACCTTGAGGAGAGAAGGAATCGCTTTGATTACCTTGTGGAAAATTTGGAGAAAATCCAAGACAATTTCTTGCGGAAATATTATTTTTTGAAAATCCTGAATATTTCGATCAACTTTGACTTTTATATTGAATCCAGGACTTTGTCGGATTTGTACTATTCAATCGAAGCCTTGGACCCTCAACAAGATTTGGATTATTTGCTGGCCTGTACTCTACTAGTCAAACTCGGTAGTCAGTTTAAATCAAGAAATTTTGAACTGTCTCAAACACTTGAAAATCTGATGAATACTTCACGCAGCAAAAAGCCATATGAATATTACAATCTAGCCTCTACCTATCATTCATTTTTGGATGAATATGACAAATCCTCTGATCTGGCTCTGGAACAATTTAGGAGATTTAAGCACGAAGAAACAAGAAATTATTTGAGGTATCTCTCGCCTACATTTTCTTGGCAAAAAAAACTCAAGTACTGGCAATATAACCTTGACCTGGTCTATCAAATTTATTCGCTCATACAAATATTATTATGGCCCGGATTGTTTATCCTTAGTATTCTCGGGTTAAATTTTTTGTGGCTAACGGTTATTACCCTGCCGACTTTTTTGGGAGATAAACCTTTGACTTACAGTTACAACCCCGACACCTTGGTGGTAGCCACCATTATCCCTTCCATGATTGCTCTTTTTTTTGGAATAATTTTTGGTGCCTACTTTATTCACAGACGATATCCTCTGGCAGACAGGAACATTAAGAATTACGGAAAAATCATTTTATTTTTGCACATAGCCCTCCTACTTCTTCTAAATCCATTTTATTATCTGAGTAGCAAGTATAGCCTGAGTTATTTTTCTCCTCAACAAGTCACTCTTAGCGGAGACACTTTGAGATACGATGATATTGCTGCAATAAATTTTGATTTAATTAATCAAAGTCAAGAGTGTGAGCAAAATAGTAATACTTGCCGTTCTAAATGTCTTTACAAGTACAAAATAACGATAAAACCTAAGGTGGGTGAGAACAAACCTTTTTTGGAGCAAAGAATCTGCAAAGAATATGAGAATGAATTTCTTTTTAGGGACAAAGAAGCAAATGAGAAATTTTTTGAACTAATTGAGAGTAAGCAAATAACTCTTGAAACAAATTATACTAAAGCGAGTTTGAACAACCTACCGATTTCCCAAAATATTAAGAATGGTTTAAACGTATTCTTGATCAATCAAACCGGGGACCAAAATACAAGTAATGAGAAAAGTGAAAGTACAATAAACTAATTAATCCAAATAAAAGTCCTTTAATCTCTTATGATCCTTTCTTTGGGTTAGATCTAACTTCTGCAAATCAACCAGTTCCGTGTAGATTCCTTTTTGCTTGTACAAGTCTTCGGGAGTTCCCTGCTCTAGTATTTCACCGTTCTTGAGAACAATTATATAATCAGCATCCTTGATAGTTGAAAGCCTGTGAGCAATCACAATCGCCGTCCTACCCTCCATAAGCTCGTTCAGGCCTTTTTGAACTTCTTTTTCGGCTTTGCTATCCAAGGAAGAAGTGGCTTCGTCCAGAATTAATATCGGTGAGTCTTTGAGGATGGCTCTGGCAATGGATATTCTCTGCTTCTGTCCTCCGGATAATTTTACTCCCCTTTCGCCGATCTCAGAATCAAAACCCCGGGGAAGTTTTTGGATAAAATCAAAGGCGTTGGCTGCTTTGGCTGCCCTGATAATCTCCTCTTCAGAAGCCTCAACTTTGCCGTATTGAATATTTTCCTTAATAGTCCCGGAAAAGAGATAGGATTCTTGTAAAACAACCGCTATTTGCTTGTGTAAATCGTCTTGTTTAACTTTGGAGATATCTACTCCGTCAATCATAATTTTACCCTCCTTTGGTTCATAGAATCGTAAAAGCAGGTTGGCAACAGTCGATTTTCCTTCACCACTTTCCCCAATCACGGCCAATTTTTTACCCGACTCCAAGTCAAAGTCAATGTGATTTAGAACTGTACTTTCTTGATTATAGCCGAAAGTTACCTTATCAAAACAAATATCTCCTTTAACGTTTTCCAGCGACTTAGGTTCTTGCACATCATTAATCTTACTTTGTAAGGAAATAACCTCAAAAAAGTCTTTGGAACCGGCCTGAGCTCTCTGGATCTGCCCTAAAATAAAGGACATGGCAAAGAGAGGAAACCTGGCTTGGTTGACTAACTGAATTAGTAAAATCATTTCACTGATGCTAAATCTCTGATTGTAGGTGTAATAAATAATATAGGAGTATATGGCAAAAATCATGACGTTCAAAAGTGTCTGCCTGAACCAATCAAAAAGATAATAATCCCGAGACTGAACGTTAGTTAATTTTTCGATTTGAGTTCTGTGGGTTTTGAAAAAATCAAACTCCGAGGCAATCCTTTGAAAAGACTTAACTACTCTGATTGAAGAAATAGCTTCCAAAACACGACCAAAAGTAGTATCTTGGACGGTATTTATCTCGTTCTGCCTCTTGATCCATTGTCTACTTGATTTTTCACTAATAAAAATATAGGCCGGAAAAAGCAGGGCCAGTAGTAAAGCTATTTCCCAGCTGTAGTAAACTAAAAATAGAATAGTAAAAAGTGCCGTTAAGACAAACGGAAGGAAGTTATTTAGTGTCTGATTTACAAAGTTGGTAATATTCTCAATTCCTCTTTGAAGTTTGTTTAAAATTTTACCGCTGGACTCATTATCGAAGTATTCCACCTCCAAGTTTAGCACTTTTTTATAAAATCTAGTGGTTAAAACTGTATTGAGCCTAGCTCCGAGTCTATCTCCCAATAAACCTGAAAAACTACTTAGAACCGTGGAAAATAGATCGATAACTATAATTAAAGCCAGAAACCAGACTAGTTTGTCCCAATTATTGGTTCCGTTATCAATGTTGGCAATAATCAGATCAACGATTTGCTTGTTGATAAGCGGATTAGCCAAGTTTAAAAGTGAAGTAACAATTACCAAGATACTTCCGGTTAGATAAAAAGGCCACAAACTTTTGGTGGCTTGAATAATTTTTATTATAGCTTGCATAAAGTTTTGTTTTATTTAATAATAATTTTTTTTAATTCTTTGTCTTTGGCTCCAAAGCGATATTTGTACTCTTCATCACCGTTTAAAAAATCATAGTAGTCAACACCCGCATCGATCCCCTCTTTGATTGTCCAGGCAATTAGACTGCTTCCCAAACTTAGATTTCGGAAATATCCGGGATTAAAACCGGAATTGTACAGCGAAAATCTATTGTTATAAGTTAAGATAAACATGCTGGCAGCTATTTCGTTTTCCACTTCCAGAAAAGCAATTCTGAGCCACTCTTTTTGTAAAAATGTTTTGGTTAGTTCTCCAAAAAAGGCTTCCATCCGCTGATCCATGAACTTCTCTTTTTCTTGGTTGCTAAGTTTATTTAATCTGGTGAAATGTTCAAAATATTTTTTCCAATCTTCTTGAAAATCTTTAAGCCAAAAGAAGTTGTTTTCTACTTCTCTATCAATCCGGCGAAATTTCCTGGTTATTTCGTGCCTCTGCTTTTTACCCGCATTTTTCAAAAAATCGTCCCAAGAACCGGGATTTTTTACTATCGGAGAAACCACGTGAGTCTGAATATTTATGCTCCGAGAACCGTTAAAATAGTACTTCTCAAAAAAGTCCACAGTTGGGGAATCGGCAGAAATTTTGGTTAAAGAAATTTCATCAAATATGACCTGTTCTCCTTTTGTTAAATAATCAATTAATTGGGTATAAAAAAATTCATTATTTTCTTTGGCTACAATAAAATCGTGGTAATCAGTTATAGCATCACCGGTTAGAAATTCTAGGGTTCTAACACCTTCCCTAATCTTCGTCAATTTAAAAGGAGCAATGCCAATCAAATAATCTCGTTCATCAAATGCAACAATGATTTTTAATTGACCGTTACCAAAGTGCTTCCAAATAAGCCAATGCCATTCCCAGGTTAAGAAAACTTCTTTGGTTAAACTTCGATTTAAAAGATTATTCCATTTTTCCGAAAGCTCAAAAAACCCGGTTTCACTTTCAATTACCTTAAAGTCTAAAATTGTCATATTAATCTTCAATATATCAAATATCTAAGCAATACCAATCAACTGCATTAAGTCAAGTATGTGCCATATGTGGTGGACGGGTACAAATTATTGACTAAATTATTTTTCTAATTTATAATTAAATCAAAACAAAAACAAAAAATATGAACAGAGCTATACATAAATACCTAATCCTAGGATTTTCC
>CAYSWH010000019.1:0-33497 GCA_964434775.1 uncultured Candidatus Saccharibacteria bacterium
GGCTTGGATAATATTTGCGGTAATTCAGATGATAATTCCGGTGAAGTAAAACCCGGAGAAGTTATTAACTACGAAATATCTAATAACAATATTGGTCCCGGCAATGCAGAGAATGCAGTCATTATCTATCCAAATATTTCCAAGGAGATATTGCTTTAGTCAGAATCTACAACAAGGCTCTAACCCAAGAAGAAGTAAGCTACAATTATAATAGTGAAAAAGACAGATTCGGTTTTACAAACACTAACATACGAGTAGAAATACCCAGTGATCTAAACTTTGCCGACGTAGACGTACAAGACACAGAACAATTCAGATCAACTACACTCCAAAACATAACCTTCTCAGACAGAAGAGAAAACTTTGTTCCCTGGACAGCTGTAATTTCCGTGGATCAGAATCTAACCAACCAAAGTGATAACAGCGAAACTTTAGAAGCCAATAAATTATTTATAGCTCCCAATGATCAAGAGGTAAACACCGGTTCAGGCAGAAACAATAATCCAAGTCTGGGAACACAATTCACTCAGGAGACAGTACCCGTAACCTTATTTGAAAACACTCAAATCAACGGTGGAGGTAAATTCATCTTAAATCCCGACTTTACCCTTACTATTCCTCCCTATTCCGCAGCAGGTACCTATCAAGGAACTATTGTGGTGAGTGTGAGTTAGGGGTTAAGGAGTACTGTTTACAGGTTTTGATGGTGACTAGAAAACTTCTTAAAAATAACTACACTTTAAAAAATCCCGTCTTAATTATTTTTTTTATTAGATTCTGGTAAATAACAAGTAAAATATTTCGATTTTGACTATCATGTAAATTTAGGGTTAAATAATAATAAGCACTCTGATTGACTAACGAAAAACACATATACAAAACAATGTACCTAAAAAAGGGATCTATTAAGAACTTTAGAGATCTTTTACTTTTGAAAAGACATACTTTTGCTGTTTTCTTTCATTTGACATTTCTTATAATAGCCTTATCAGCCTATTTAACTGTTAATCACTTTGAGTTTGAAGAGGCTAAGGCTAATTTAACTGCTGATTTACTAATTTCTCAAGCAGGTTATTCGTGTGGAATAGATAACATTTGTGGTAATTCTGACGATAACAGTGCTGAAGTAAAACCCGGCGAAACAGTTGAATACAATATTACATATGATAATCTCGTTCCTAATGGTGTGGAAAATGCAGTTATTACAGACTCTTTATCAGCAGGTACATGTTATGAATTAAATTCTTTGGAAAGTAACCAACCAAATTATACAACTCTATCTTTTTCCAATGACAATGGATCATCCTGGACTTATACACCGGGAGACAGTGGGGACGGTACAGATTGTAACGTAACGGATTGGAGGTTGGAGTTTAATGGTGATTTAACTGGTCCGATTTGGAACTATCAAGAAGCTAATCCTGCTAATTCGGCTGATTACAAGACATTTACCGATGTAGTTGATACCGGTATCGGAGATCTTAGATTAAAGTCCAAATTCTCCGCAAAAGTACCTGAGTGGACTGCTAGGACGGATTGGGATTTGCCTGATGAAGGAAGCGATTCGGTCCCGACCTTTGCTGACTTGGATGGGGATAAAGACTTGGATGCTATGATTGGATACGGAACTAACGTTTTAGGTTATGAAAATACCGGTACAGTTACATCTCCAGTATGGACAAGAAATTACATATGGGATGTCGGAGGCATTAGCGGCGAAGCCTCTCCTTCTTTGGTTGATATCGATGATGATGGAGACTTTGACCTGTTTGTTGGTGATGCTGCTGCCAATACTACGGCTTATCAGAATATCGGTACGGCAAAAAGCCCTGAATGGTCAATCAACTTAGGCTGGAATTTGCCTAATACACCATATAGGCATGCCAGGCCCGGGTTTTCAGATCTAGACAACGACCATGATTATGATGCATTAGTCGGTGATGATAACGGTTATGGATATGGGGTGGAAAACATTGGAACAAATACTTCTCCTAATTGGGCTCTAAAACCGGCTTGGAATACAACTGAGTACGTAGGTACTGGAGGAGGATTTTCACCTGCATTTGGAGACATAGACTTTGATGGAGATATTGACTTGTATGCCGGAGGAGATTTTTTTAGTTCTATTCGTTTGTTTGAAAATATAGGAACGGTTGATACTCCCATTTGGTCCAGAAATAGTAATTGGGATTTGAATAACTTTACATATGAGTCGGCTCCGGAAATGGTTGATATAGACGGGGATAGTGATTTAGACTTTATTATTGGTACTGCAAATGGTGATTCGAACGTATATGAGGTAAAATATGATTATGGCCCTGTTTGGCGGGATGAGCCGGAGTGGAACTTGCCCGATCTAGGTCAATATTCTGCTCCGGAGCTTGGCGACCTGGATAATGACGGTGACCTGGATATTATGATGGCCGTAGAATATCAAGGAGTTATAGGTTATGAGAATATAGGAGATAAAAATACTCCAGTTTGGTCAGTAAATTCATCATGGAATTCTCCTGTGTTAAGTGGAGTGAATTATGCCGGAGTTGTGGATATTGATAATGATGAAGATTTGGATCTCTTTATCGGTAATACGGACGGAATTGTTTATGCTTATGAAAACACGGGGTCTGTTAATAATCCTGTTTGGACGGCTAAACCATTTTGGAACACTCCGGATAGTGGTAGTTCTGCCGACCCCGGCTTCGCTGATCTAGATAATGACGGAGATTATGATCTGATTGTCGGGGAACTATCAGGTCGGGGTGTTGCTTATGAAAACACGGGGTCTGTTAATAATCCCGTTTGGATGGCTAAACCTTCTTGGGATATGCCTGATATCGGTGATAATGCCTCGCCCTCATTTAAAGATATGGATAATGACGGGGATATTGATATTCTTTCAGGGATCTATTGGCATGATTTGGTTGCATTGGAAAACGTGGGTACAGCAAGCAATCCTTCTTGGGAAATAAGAAACATTTGGGGAAAAGAGGGTGTTTGGACTAGAACCATGCCTACTTTAGGCGACCTTGACAATGATGGTAATTACGATGTTTTGGTTGGGGGGCAAGACGGAGAAGTCAGAGGGATGGTTAATTATACTCTGGAATACTTCAATTCCATAGGTTTTTACCAAACTATTTTATCACCCAATAAAACTATCCAATCCTGGGTTGAACTAATTCCAAACGGGGGCTTGCCTAAAGGTACCTATTTGGAATATGAAGTTCTGGATGAAACCTGTGGTAATGTTTTAATTTCTCGGACTTCAATATCAGACTCGTTAGATATATCTTCAATTGCAAGTTCTAATAAAAAATTGTGCCTTAACGTTTATTTTACAGCAAGTGAGGATGAGAAATCCTCTCCTATTCTAGAAGATGTTATAGTTAGTTATCAAACCGCAAATCCTCCTGCTGTCAAGTTCCGAGCTAAAGTTAAGTCCGAAGCTTCTGCCGGTGATATTCTTAATCAAGTGAACATCTCTACTTCCGATTTGGATGTTAACTTGGCCAATAATAGTGATTCTTATCTTTTAAGTCTTGACCTAGACAATCCTGCTTCTGATCTCTCCCTCTACTATGACGCTAATGGATCATATAATGGAAGTGGACAAACAATAACAGATTTATCAGGAAATAATCATGACGGTACTCTAGGAGACAATGATACAGTTAATACCGATGATCCTATTTGGATAGGTGAAGGCGAACAATACTTTACCTTTGACGGTTCAGACGATTTTTTAAAAACAGGTCTATCTTCTGATTTTAGTTCGGACATTAGCCTGGAAACCTGGTTTAGAAGAAATAGTAGCAACTCCACCGGAGGTAGCCAAGTAGAAGAAAGATTAATTTCAGTTTTGGATTTAGATAATAATTCCCCGGGTCTACTTGGTCTAGGCATTCAAGACAAAACTATTCAAGTTCAAAGTGAAGGAGATAATTCTATAGTTGTTAATTCCAATTTTATTCCAAACACCGAATGGCAACATGTTATCTTAACTTATAATAACTCAACCAACGAAGGACATATTTACATTAACGGAGTTTTACATCCTTTTGATTCAGCTGCTTTTACAAATACCTTGGGAACTCCGAGCAGCGATAAAATAACTATAGGCAGTCATTATCTATCCAAATATTTCCAAGGAGATATTGCTTTAGTCAGAATCTACAACAAGGCTCTAACCCAAGAAGAAGTAAGCTACAATTATAATAGTGAAAAAGACAGATTCGGTTTTACAAACACTAACATACGAGTAGAAATACCCAGTGATCTAAACTTTGCCGACGTAGACGTACAAGACACAGAACAATTCAGATCAACTACACTCCAAAACATAACCTTCTCAGACAGAAGAGAAAACTTTGTTCCCTGGACAGCTGTAATTTCCGTGGATCAGAATCTAACCAACCAAAGTGATAACAGCGAAACTTTAGAAGCCAATAAATTATTTATAGCTCCCAATGATCAAGAGGTAAACACCGGTTCAGGCAGAAACAATAATCCAAGTCTGGGAACACAATTCACTCAGGAGACAGTACCCGTAACCTTATTTGAAAACACTCAAATCAACGGTGGAGGTAAATTCATCTTAAATCCCGACTTTACCCTTACTATTCCTCCCTATTCCGCAGCAGGTACCTATCAAGGAACTATTGTGGTGAGTGTGAGTTAGGGGTTAAGGAGTCTTTAATTTTTTGACTAATTTAATCGGTCTTTGGTAAATAACTTTTCAAGAGTTGCCCCAAGTTTGTAAATCGAGTCTTCTCTTAGTGATTTGCCGGTTATTTGTAATCCTATGGGCAGCTTGGTTCCTTGGTATTCAGAGAGGCCAAGCGGAAAGTTGAGTGAGGGAATCTTTGCCAAAGGTTGGGGAACTGTAAGCACATCTACCAGATACATAGCTAAAATATTTCCTTCATTACTATTCTCTCCGATTCGAAAAGCCGGGAAAGGAGAAGTCGGCATGATCATCAAATCAACTTTATCAAAAGCCTCTTCAAATTCTCTTCTAATTTTTTCTCTGGCTTGGCAGGCTTTGTTGTAATAGGCATCATAGTAACCGGCAGAAGATGCATATGTTCCCAACATTATTCTACGAGTTACTTCTTGACCAAAATTTTTACTTCTTGTTGCGTAAAATACTTCTCCTTCAGCTTGTTTTCCGTAGCGAACCCCATCATATCTTTCAAGATTGGCTGAAGCTTCCACGGTTTGCAAAATATAGTAAACGGCTAAAGCATAGTCCAGACTTGGTAGGCTAATTTCTTGAATTGAATATCCCCCCTTTCTTAGCAGATTAAGAGTTTCCTCAATTCTATTTTTGGTTTCTTTGCTGAGTCCGGGACCGAAGCACTCTTTAGGTACTCCAACAGTTATTTCTTCGTCGTTTACTTCCAGTAAATCTTTTGTATAATCCAATTTTGTTTGGTCTTTGTCAGTATTTTGTGAAATAATCTGTAATACTGTGCGATTATCTTCAATATTATTGCTTATTGGACCGATTTGATCCAAAGAGCTGGCTGAAGGTATTATCCCGTGTCTTGATACTAATCCATATGTGGGCCTTAAACCTACAACATTACAAAAACTGCTCGGTTGCCTAATTGAGCCACCTGTATCCGAACCCAAAGCAAAAGGAACCTGTCCGCTAGCCACTGCTGCGGCAGAACCTCCGCTGGTACCTCCGGGTACTCTCGAATTATCAAAAGGGTTTTTTGTTATTTGCCCGTAACCGGAATACTCTGTACTAGATCCGAAAGCATACTCGTCCATATTCGTGGTGGCTATTAATATTGCTCCTGCTTTTTCCAAGTTGAGATAAACGTCACTGGAAAAAGGTGAAATATAATTCTCTAAAATTTTTGATTGGGCAGTAATTTCTTGTCCCTCTACCAAAATTAAATCCTTAATTGCAAAAGGAATTCCAAAAAGAGGATATTTGAGCTTTAGACTATTAAAATCGGATTTTTCCTGTAAAATTTTGTCCATTTTCAAGGCCTTCTTGCGAGCCAATTCTTCAGTCCTCCTAACAATTGCATTGATTTCTGTATCGGTTTGATCTATTCTCCCGTAGAAAAAATTAACAACCTCTTGAACGGTAGCTAACTTTCGGTGATACAAGTGATGAATATTTTTGATAGTAGGGTTTTTAGGTAAGTCAATCGTCATATAGATCTAATATGTTATACTTGCTGTAAGCTTTGTCAAGCTGATTGAGTTTAATAATTTTTGGCAGAAAGTCTTATATGTTTGCTTGACAATTATTATAAAAATGATGATTCTATTTACTTGTATTATCATTTTGAATAAACTTGAATTATATGCCGGCTAAATGTAAAGTTACAGGAAAATCTTATCATAAGGTTACCAAAAGAAGTAAATCAATGAGAGGCACTCTTACTAGACTTAAGTCAAATTTACAAAGAGTAAAAGTAGGGAATAAAAGAGTAAAAATTTCTACCGGTGCTCTTAGAACACTCAAGAAAAAAACAAATTCTCCGAAACAGTTAAAAAATATACTCAAAGAATATTTATAACCTTTTGCAAAAAATATAAGTGTTGACTTGGTCATGTGCAGCAAATAAATGATTGGTTAAATTATATTGGTTTACTTATTTTAGCAATAGTGGTTTTTGCGGTAGGTTTTTACTTTGGTACAGAATACAATCAAAATTCGGATGAAGGGAAAGGGCAAACTGTTGGTTCGGAAAATTTTGATATGGTGGCAGGGACGATAGAAAAAAAAGAAATCATTGCTTTGGAGGTGGAAGGGGTATATTGGATAAAAGCAGGAGAAGAGCCAATCTGTCCTGAAGATCACCCTATAAAAGGTAAATTTGATCCTACAGCTAATGTTTTTTATACTAAGGAAAATAAGTTTTATTCCAGGGTTAAACCTCATGTTTGCTTTGCCACTGAAGATTTTGCAGAAACCAAGGCAGGATTTATCAAAAAATATTAGTCTCATATGACTTTAATCCTTGTATCTGAACTTATGTTCGGCAATTCATCATTTACATGTTTTAGAATTAAACAATCAAAAAATACTGGTTTAATCTTGACTAATTCTATAATTAAGTCTATTCTCTAATCCTTATGAGTAGTGCTTTGGATGATAACTCTGTTAGAAAAATAGCCAGATTGGCTAGAATTTCCGCTAATCCTTCAGATGATTTTTTAGAGAAGTACGGTAAAGAGCTAAACTCTATTGTTGAGTATGTGGGTAAACTAAAAGAGTTGGATACTACAGGTATTTCAGCTACTGACGGGATTAGAACTATTACGTTAAGTCAGTTAAGAGAGGATAACCCTCCTCAAGATATCGAAGAATATAGACGAATTAGACAAAACATAATTAACAACTTTCCAGTTAAACAAGGAGACTTGTTGATTGTACCCGGAGTTTTTGAATAATTAAGTAAAAATACGGATTTAATGGAATTTAGTGTTTTAGAATCCAGGAAAAAACGTCATTACAGGTTTTTGGAAGCTTTTCTGGGAACTTGTACAATAGGATTTATCTTTTTGATAATCACAACTTCGTTTTTATTTCCGGTACATACCTCAGTTTTTTTGATTGTTTTCAGTTTTATGTGGTTGCTGAGAACTTCGATGATAATGATTTACACCATATACGGTTATAAGAATATTTCCAGGTGGAATCAATTGGAATGGCCTTCTTTTGTAAAACAACTTACCCAAAATTACGAACAAGGAAAAAAGTCCTTAGAAAAATGGAGAGAAAAATATAAAGGTGCCTTAGACTGGGAAATAAAAGTAGAAACTGATTTGGATGAATATGAGAAGATTCAAGGAACAAAATTTGCCCAAATTGATAAGATTTATCATGCCCCTGTTTTCGCGGTGTATAAAGAGTCTACGGAAGTCTTAATACCCTCTTTGAAAAGTATTTATAATTCAGGCTATGACCTGTCCAAAATTGTTGTATTTATCAGCCAAGAAGCGAGAGTCGGAGAAGAGTTCAACCAGAAAATCTACGAGTCTATTTCTCAAGAAAAGTGGGTAAACACCTATAACATTTCAGAAAGAAATCTGGAAAAAGTTTATTCTGAAGAGCATGAAAGACTGATATATTCTTCTAAAATATTCAAGGAAGTAAAACTATCCAAGAACAGGCTGAATATAGTTTTTACACAACACCCTGACGGACTTAAAGGTGAAATCAAAGGGAAAGCCAGTAATGAAGACTGGGGAGGGAGGCAGATATCTCTCTTTACCAAATCTAAAAAAATTGATCCTGAGCTGATTTTGGTGACAAGTTTGGATGCTGATTCCAGAGTCGGTCGAGATTTTTTTTACAAGCTTTCTTACAAATTTTGCGTAACTTCCGACAGATTTAATGCAGGTTTTCAGGCGACGCCAATCTATTCCAACAACTATTTTCAATCTATTTCTATTTCCAGACTGGTTGCTACTCAAACTACACTCTATCAACTTTGCAAAAGCAGTCTAGACGGTGAAAACGAGTTCTTTGCAACTTATAGTTTACCCTTGATTACCTTACAGAAAGTTAATTTTTGGGCAAGAGATGTTATCGCTGAAGACTATCTGATATATGCTAAGTGTCTGATTCATTTCCAAGGAAAATTTAGGGTAGTTAATTTTTACGGACAATTTATGGGAGATGGAGTGGAGGCTGAGGACTATTTGGGCACGGTTAATAATCAATATAAGCAACTCCAACGCTGGTCATGGGGAGGTGTGGAAAGTTTTCCTTACTTATTTACCCACTTCTTTTTGGATGAAAACAAACATAAGATTCCTCTAAAATTGAGGTTAAAGGTTTTGGGCCTTCTTTTTACCAATCATTTTTTTTGGGCTATTTCGCCAATTACGTTTTCTATAATTATGATACTGCCTACCTTTTTTGGAGGTCATCAATTTTTAGAAGAACCTATTTCGGTTAATCTGTGGCTATTTTCTCAATACTTTGCATGGATTAGTTTCCTCTTTTTAATAATTTACGGATTTATTACATTTAATTTTGTGGCTAAAAGTGCACTTAATGATAGAAAAATTACCGGTTATGCAGTATTATTAATTATTCTTCAGTGGATTATTTCTCCTTTTGTATACGGATTGATGAGTTTTCCGGCTTTAGATTCACAATTCAGGGGAGTTAGAGGTAAATATTTAAGTTTTTGGGTTACTCCTAAAAAGTAAAGCTTACATTTCGCTAACTATTTCAATTTGTGCACCAAGCTTATTAAGCCTTTCCGCCACTTCCTCATATCCTCGGCTAATTGAATAAACATTTCTTAAAGTAGAAACTCCGGGTGCAGCCAGCATGCCGATTAGAATTATCATTGCCGGCCTCAAAGCAGGGGGACAAACTACTTGTGCAGGTTTGAAAGAATTCGGACCTTCAACAAAAACTCTGTGAGGATCTGCCAGAATCATATTTACGCCTAACTTAGTCAGCTCCATGTAATATAGGGCCCTGTTTTCATAAACCCAATCATGAATTAGAGTTGTTCCTTCGGCCAAAGCAGCGATGGGAACAAAAAAAGGTAAATTATCAATATTGATACCCGGGTACGGACGGCTGTATATCTTTTCATCCAGAGTCTTAAGCTTTGAAGGGTAGGTCGTAATATCTACCAGATCAGTGTATCCGTTATAGGACTTATACTTTTTACTTTGCTTATATTTTAGACCCATCTTCTTTAGTTTATATAGCTCCAATTCGAGAAAATCTATCGGACATCTTTTGACGGTTATGCTAGAATTGGTAACTATGGCCGCACTTAAGAACATCATGCTTTCAATGGGGTCTTCTGAAATATGATATTCGATGGTCTTATTGATTTCTTCTTGACCGTAAACGATTAAAGTTGTCGTTCCTACTCCTTCTATTCTTACGCCACATTTTTGCAGGAAGTAACATACATCTCTTACCATGTAGTTGGAACTGGCAAATTTGAGTACTGTCTTTCCCGGGATTTTGGCAGCTGCAAGGAGAAGATTTTCAGTAGCAGTGTCACCTGATTCAAACATTACAATTTCTCTGGACTTAAGGTCTTTTACCTTTACTTCATATGCAGTATTACTTACCTTTATTCTAATGCCCATTTCTTCAAATCCGTACAAATGAGCGGAAGCACTTCGTTTTCCTAATTTACATCCTTGGGCATGGGGAATTTTAAATTCTTTAAGCCGATGGACTAAAGGTCCTAGAAACATTAATATGGAACGGGTCTTAATCGCTGATTCTACGTTTAATTTTTCCAAATTGTATTCTTTTGGCGGTAAAATTTCCAGATCGCTTTCACCGATCCATTTTACTTGAACTCCAATGCTTAAGAGAACCTCAACCATTCTGTTCACCTCTTCAATTCGAGGCATTCCTCTTAAAATGGTCTTAGAATCATTCAGAAGAGAGGCACAGATAACTCCCATAGCTCCGTTTTTGGAGGTGTTGGTGTTTACTTGACCATTTAGTTCGTGACCTCCCCTAATCTTGAAGTCTATGGTATTTGAGGCTAAGGAGACAACCTTTCGTTGTAAAACATGGCTAATCTTACTAAGCATTTCCGTAGTAAAATTTTGCTCACCCTTTTCCATTCTGGCCACTGCGCTTTGGGATGTGGAAAGTAACTTAGCAAACTCTTCCTGAGTCCAACCTTTCCATTCTCTAACTTCTCTGATAAAATTACCTATTTTAAGTTGTTGAGTGATATCTTTCTGATCTGTCATAGAAACCAAAAAATTTACAGTAAGTATCTCATATTTGCTATAGGATTTGTCTTTGTCAAGACTTACTTCTAAATATGTTAATTTGCTATTACATCAAAATCGCCGCCAACTTTGACTTATAAGTTTGAAGTTCTTCTGTATAATTTATAACCAACTCAGATCGGATTGGGACTTTTTTGAAACCACAAATTACTGGTTTATCTCTTTTTCAAAGTTGTTTTGGATAACAATAAAATATTTAAGTATCCTAATTTGAATTTATTTGAGTATAGCTCAAAAAAGTAGATACAGTCGATCCGAATATAACCTATACAGACTTGTCACGGCGAACTTGTTTCGGCATCTCTTCGAATAGACCCAGAAGTAAATTCAGGATGAACACTTGGCAAGTGACGGAGAAAAATTTGGAAGTGTCTAGGTTTAAGGGGGGCTGGCTATAAGATTCTACAAGTGTAAAATTTGAAACAAGTTGGGTATATATATCATTTACTGAGCTAGCCGAAATGTTTGCAAAAGGATCGGAGCCGAATCGGCTTGCAGGGAAGAGTAATTTTTTAAAAAACGCTGGAGAAAGGAAAATTCAAGTTGATTTTCTTCATCTGATTCACTACCTGATAACAAAAAGTTGTTGTTATTTGTTACTTTTCCTTCCCTAATAGTTTGGAGAAAAATGCTTCCGATCGTTAAACCGTCATGATTTTTTTCTGTTACTAGCGTTATTAAGTCTATGTCTTGAGGGTGTGGCAGGGTAATTTTTTGGGTTTCAAGGGTTGCCCTAAGAATTTTAAATCTGTCCCTCCATAGTGCTGCCAGTTCAAAGTTTCCAAGTTTGACCGCTTCATGCATCTTATTATGAAGAAATGATTCAACCGGTTTAGTTTTTCCTTTGAGGACATTTTTAATTTGCTCGATTTTTTGTTTATATTCCTCTGGAGATTCTTGATTGTTGCAGATACCCTCACATTGTTTAATGCCAACATAGGCACAAGGTTTATTTTGAATTTTTCTTTCTTGACAGTAGGGGAAAATTGTTCTCAAAATTCTTAAGGTTTCCTCTATTGAGTACTTTTGAGTATAGGGGCCAAAATAGAGGCTTTTGGGGTCGTATTTTCTTCTGGTTAAAAAAATTCCCGGAATCTCGTCATCGGTAATCCTTATATATATGTAGCTTTTGTCGTCTTTTAGTAAAATATTATATTTGGGTTGCAGACTGTGAACTAAGTTTGCTTCCAAAATCAAACTTTCTTTTTCTGAATCTACTATAGTGTATTCGATCCTTTCGATTTGGCTGATCATCAGAGAAGTTCTCTGATTATGGAATCGGCTATTTTGAAAATAACTGTTTATCCGGTTTTTTAGATTTTTTGCCTTTCCAATATATAATAAACTGTCATCAAAGGAATAAAACCTATAAACTCCTGGTTTTGTTGGTAAGTTTTTTAAAATCTCAGAAAATTTTTTATTCATTGCAGATTCTCTTTTGATTTAATAAAAAAATGATTTTAAGCAGTTGATTCTTTAAAATAACTTAGTTGATTTTTTCTGTTATTAGTTAAAAAGGTGGTTTTATAAATATATATTTCTCGGACATAAGTCAAGTAGAGATTGTATTTATCCGGAGCTATTAATTAATCTAGATTGAAAGTGATTTATTAGCAGAATTTTAAAATATAAAAACTGCAGTCGGAGCGAAATTTTTCCAGTGATTTCTAATAAAGAGTACGGTTCGATACTGTACCAATAAATTTTTTCTTCTGAGTCATAATAACTCTAAACTCAATTATTCTTGAGATGGAAATGTTATAAGATCTCTCTCGCCCTAAGAAGTTTAGGGGAAAAATGATTATTCTTGTCCTATGTAATAAAGAAAATCTTCCATCGACAGTCTGCCTTAACCAGACTTTCTTTAAAAGAGAGAAATTTGAAATTCATAGCTATTTACGAATTTCGTTATTTTGCTTTCAGAATAATTAGTAGAATTTATTGTAAAGGATTTCTTCACCTGCTAATTTATAATCAACCAAGTTAGTTCCAAACCAAAGCTCAATTTCTTTTTTGGCCTCATCTACAGTTTCCGAAGCGTGGAATAGGTTATGAATAGCTCTGCCTTCAACATTGGCTATTGCCGGCGAATCTGCAGAAAAATCACCCCTAATCGTACCTGTTTCAGCTTTAAAAGGAAGGGTGTGACCGGCTAATTTTCTAACTACTTCCACGACCTGTATTCCTTCAACTACCAGGCAAATAATCGGTCCGGAAGTCATATAATCAATCAGGCTCTCCACAACTTTTTCGCCGATTTCTTTTTTATTGTTAGTTCCAAGAAACTCAATCGGGTCTAGACCGAGACTATCAAATGTGGATAATCCCTTATCTCCGATTCTTTCAACCCAAGCAGAATCGTTTACAGGATAATGTTTTTTAATCTGCTCTTGAGTAGCCAGTTGCATATTTAGAGCTACAATTTTTAGGCCGGTGTTTTCTAATCTGGAAAGGATTTGACCCGTTAGATTCCTTTTAACTCCATCAGGCTTAATAATGCAAAAGGTTTGTTGCTTTTTAATTTCTTGTATCTTACTATTACCAGTCATATAAATAATAAATTAATTATCTGCCGATTTTTGTCAAAGCGCTATACTTTAATATAGTAACACTATTTATAGTTTATAATCAGCCTTAGTACATATTAAATATGTATTTAAGAAAAGAATTAGGAAAAATTAATTAGAAATTTTCTTTATAAGCTAATTCTTTGGTCTTTTTTTCTATAACTTAATTCTGAAATTAGTATGATTTTCTTGACAAATTTACTGAAAAAAGGTAATTTTTAGTTATTTGCCAGATTAGCTCAGTTGGTAGAGCAACGGTTTTGTAAACCGTCGGTCGTCAGTTCGAGTCTGACATCTGGCTCCAAGTGTATTTTTTTTCAACCTCTGTTATCAGAGGATTTTTTATTATTTTGTAAATAATCCTTGTCAAAATAGTTGCCTTGTAATATAATTAGAGTCAATAAACATGATCAAGGATGCATCAAATAAATGTTTTCAGATAAACGAATAATTGGTCTGGATATCGGCTCTGATACCATCAAAATGGTGGAAGTGGTATTCAAATCAAAAGGTAAAGAATTGGTGACATATGGCATAGCCAATCATAATTTGGCTTTAGAGGGGTATTGGGATAGTTCGAGGCTAAGACAAATCGGAATGATTGTCGGGGATATTCTTGATTCAGGTGATTTTGCCGGCATCAGAACAGTAATGAGTGTTCAAAGTAAAGATGTCTATGTTACTACTATGGACTTTGAGGCTGAATGGAATAAAAAACAGATTAAACAGGAAATCGATAAGCAGGCACCCTATTTTTTGCCTTATCCTCCTGATGAGATGAGACTTTCTTGGAGTTTAATCAAAAACGATCCCAGGATAGTTTCTTATACCGGTAAGCAAAGAGTGATCATTAATGCTCTGCCGGACTTTGTAATAGAAAACAGTAAAAATCTTTTAGAACATATAAATTTGGAAGGAGCGGCATTAGAAAACCAAACTATTTCCCAAATTCGATCTTGTCTGGATCCTGACAGGGGAAACACTATATTGATGGATATTGGAGGAAAAAGTACTACTTTTAGTATAGTGGTGGATGGTATTTTAAGATCCAGTTCGCACATTCCTTTTGGAACAGATAAAATAACTTTTGATTTAGCAGAATCTATGGGTTTGGATATGATTTCCGCGGAATATTTTAAAAGAGACCTCGGTTTAGTAAATCTTTCTCACCTTCCCAAACAAGTAATTGATACCTTTTCGGTTTTAAAGTCAGAGTTGCACACTTTTACCGATCTGAATATAAAAGTTGCTCAAAATCCTCACAAAGTAGTTCTTACCGGCGGAGGAGTTTACACTCCCGGATTTGTAGAATTTTTCAAAGATTTTGAGATACCGGTATATGTCGCCAATGCTTTTAAAAACATTAAAGTAGCTGACGGCTTGATGCCTTATGTAACACCTGTTGCCAATCAACTTTCAACTTCAATCGGCCTAGCCCAAAGAGATGACGTCTAAATTAAGAAGTTACCGGCGGGAAATCTTTTGAGTTCTCTAGTTCTTCGATTCTTTGCTTCAAGAAATCGTAAAAATCGTCTTTAATATCCTTTCTTTGGAGAGCAATATCTACAGTAGCTTTGAGAAAACCAATTTTATCACCACAGTCGTATCCAGGCTTTTGAGGCTTGAGTGCATAAATCGGTTTATTGTCCTGCGTCATGGCCACCAGGGCATCTGCTACTCTGATTTCACCGTCACCGGCCGTTGATTGACTGTTTTCCAAGTATTTTATTACTTCGGGCGTAATTATAAAGTACCCTGCATTAATTAAATTTGAGGGAGCTTTCTCAACCTCCGGCTTCTCTACGAAAGCATTTACTTTTACTATGTCTTCATTTTCGGTGGGCTCAAAATCGATTACTCCGTATTTACTGACATGTTCTCTCGGGACCGAGTCGGCACAAATGACAGGATCTCTTTTTTCGTTATATATTTCAATAATTTTTCTAATGGATTTATTACTTTTGGGCATTAAATAATCAGGAAAAACTACCAGAATTGATTCGTTAGGATCAATAAACGGTCTGGCACAAAGTAGAGCGTGACCGTCTCCTTTTTGTTCCGGCTGCCTTACATATGCAAAATGGGCTAGCTCATCGATTTTCTGAACCTCTTTTAAAAGTTCAAGTTTATTTTTCTGACTAAGGGTTATTTCTAATTCAAAGCCTTTATCAAAATGATTCTCAATACTATTCTTTCCTCTTCCGGTAATAAAAATTATTTCTTCAATTCCTGCCTCCGTAGCTTCTTCAACTAAATATTGGATAATGGGCTTATCTACGATAGGTAGCATTTCTTTGGGTTGAGCCTTTGTAGCAGGTAGAAAGCGAGTGCCAAATCCGGCTACTACAAAAATAGCTTTTTTGATTGCCATAATTTCTTTAGTTTCTTTAAAGTAAGTTGTAATTTAGCTTACAATATTATGACTTTATTAGCAAAATGTCAAACCATAATTTGCTAAAATGTTTAACTGTAAGTCACTAAACTATACTATTCAAAAAAAACTTAAGTCGAGAGGAAACAGCTGGCTGGAAGTGAATAGTTGGGCGGGTTCGGAAAAAGTGAGAGTATTATTTGTCAAAAATATCATAATTGTCTAAGCTGGGAGAGCGATTTAAATAGTATATTAATATGAGTCACTCGCACGGTTTTCACTTGGAAGAAGAGCATGACAATCTTCCCAAAAATAAGTTAAAGAATATAAGTCGGCACTTAGTTCAGCTGTTAATTTCATTGCTTTTGGTTGCCATTACTCCGGTAGCTTTAAATTTTCTTAGTCAAGACAGGCTGGAGGAAGCAAAAAGTCAAAATCTAGATTATATTCCCTCCGAGTCACAATATTTTAGGGCGGAGGTGACAGAGATAATAGAAGAAAATATTGAAGAAGGTTTAACCGGAACTCCTACCACTACTCAAAAAGTGGAAGCAATAATTGTTGAGGGTTCTGAAAAGAATCAGGTCGTTGAAGTAAGTAAGCAAAATTTGAATAGTAATGAAAATCAAAAGTTGAGCGAAGGAGATAAAATCGTAGTCAGTAAACAGGAGGTAGAAGGAGAAGGGCAGGATTTTTTCTTTATTAGTGCATATAGACTGGATGGTGTTTATTTAGTAGTAGGCTTTTTCATTCTTTTGGTTGTTCTGTTGGCTGGTCTTAGGGGTATAAGTGCTTTCCTGGGAATGGTTTTTAGTATTATTGTTTTGGCTCAATTTTTGATTCCGGAAATAATAACCGGACAAAATGTTCTACTAATTACTTTTATTACCAGTCTGGTAATTCTACTTGTGTCTCTGTACCTCTCTCATGGTTTCAATAAAAGAACCACGGTAGCAATAGCCAGCAGTATGATTTCAATCACTATCGCTACATTAGCAGCCATTTTGGTCGTGGACTTTACAAGGCTAACCGGTATGTCCTCAGAAGAAGTAATGCAACTTCAGGCAACTAAGTTAACTAGTAACCTTAATATGCAAGGACTTCTCTTAAGCGGAATAATTATTGGGTGTTTGGGTGTTTTAGATGATGTTACAACAGCACAGGCAGCCGCAATCGAGCAAATAAGTAGGGCTAATCCAAAATTGGATTTTAAAGAGCTTTTCTTTAGGGGTATTAAAATAGGCCATGAACACTCAATATCGATGGTTAATACTTTAGCAATGGCTTATGCAGGATCTTCTCTTCCTTTGCTGCTTCTTTTTACAATTTATAATTCTGCACCTCTTTGGGTTACAATTAATAACGAGATAATTTCAGAGGAAATAATCAGAGCTTTAATAGGAAGTATTTGCTTGTTACTTTCTGTACCGATTGTGACAATCTTATCGGCCAGGTTTTTGCGTCACCGTGAAGACAAACCAAACTCGGATGATCATAGCGATGATATCACAATTCCCAAGGATTTACTTCAAAAAAAGAATAAAATTGTGGATGTAATGTAAGTTAACAATTAAAAGATTGATTATCATGATTACAAAAGCCTTGACTAATCGTTAGTCGATGAGACTATGTGAGTAGAAACAGCTTCTATAATTCCGTTTTTAAAAAGTTTTGGAGACAGCTCATATTTTCCTTGTCTAATTCTAATTAATCGGTAAACTTTTTTGTCGACTAGTTTGCACATTTTTCTTATTTGATTATTTCTACCTTCACTTAAAGCAAAAAAGTACCAATACCCTTTTGGGTTTAATTTCAGAAAAGAGTACTTCTTTAGCATGGTATTTGAGGTAAGTGTAATTTGAATTGGTCGAAGTTTGTAATTGTCCAAAATCACTCCTCTCTCTAAACTTTTTCTTTCTTTTTCAGAAAACCTTTTATCAATATTTACTAAATATGTTTTAGTGTGTCCGAACTTGGGGTGGGTCAACTCATTAATTAAAAGTCCGTCATTACTTAGTATCAGCAGGCCTTCACTGAGATAGTCCAATCTTCCTGCAGGATTTAGTGAATGATAAATTTTCGGAAGGTAATTATAAATTGTTTTTTTGTCGCTATCTCTTTTTTTGCCGGTGATAGCAAAAGGCGGCTTGTAAAAAAGAATTGTTTGATTTTCTTTATTATCTGAATAAGCTAACTTTTTCCAATTTTGTTGAAAAAAAACCTCTACTGTGTCTTTCTCTTCAACCAGAGTATTTAAGGCGGCTTGTTTCCCGTTTATTTTCACCAAACCTTGTGTAATGTACTTTTCGGCACTTCTTCTTGAAAGAGGGAGGTGTTTAGCCAGGTACTGATTGATTCGATAGGGCATTTTTAATTAATTGAAACAAAATACAAAGCTATATTTAATTTAAAAGTCAATCTTTCTTAATTGTATCATTAAAAAATCTATAAAAAAAGCACCAATAAAGGTGCTGTATAAATTAATAAGGATAAGTACAACTGGGGTTTATCTAAATGGATTAAATACACTTTGCTTTGGTTGGTTCTGTCTCGGTTGTTGTTGGTTGTTTTGAGGTTGACTTTTTCCTCCTTCGTTACTTGGGATCTGGGGTTTAGCCTGCTCCGGATTGGACTGAATAGCTTTGGCAATAATTTCATCTTTTGCGGTGTCAACTATCTCGTCAAGAATTGAGTTATTAATATTATCTGCGTTTTCCGGGGCTTCTTTCATGGCAGCAGCAACCACTGTCAGCAAGTCGTTAAGAGGGAGGTGAACTCCGTCCTCAGGTTCTTTTTCCAACTGTTCAGAAATCTCTTGAGGAGTCAATTTTTTGGCTAACATGAAGTTAACAATTCCTAAAACGGTATCTAGTGCATGCTTTAGGTCCTTATCAACATTTTCTCCAAAAACCGAAACTACTCGTAGGCCCTCTTGTGCATATTGAAGAACTACGGTTACATTTCCAAAGGCGTTGGTTTGAACTAACTGTTCTAATTTTAATGTATACTTTGACATAGAATTACTTATTTTATCATCATAATTTACTGATTGCTGTTTAATATCAACACTCTTACCATAAGAATGTATCACATTTTTTTCATCTTGTAAAATGCTTTTTTTTTCCTCGTTTAATCTTTGGATTTGCTTTTCCAAATCGAGTATTTTTTGATTTAGTTCAGTATTTTTGTTACTTAAATTTTTATTATCCTCTTTCAATTTTTCTGTTTGCTGGAAGACTTTTTGATTAGATTCGCTCAGGTTTTGCTCTTTTAAACTATTTATTTCTTGTGAGTGCTGAGTCTGTAGATAATTCTTTATATTTTCAACTTCTTTTTCTTTTTCTTCTCTAATTTTGGAAACCTCCTTTTGCAAATTGCTTCTTGTAAGTTTTTCTTGAGCGGCGGTTTTATTGTATTTGTGAATTAATATTCGAATATAAGTAGAAAGTTTTTTGCTGGTAATTTTTTCCCAACGAAGATTAGAAGGTAAATTCTCTACAGATTCGAATAGAAATCCCAAATGCAAAGTTGAATCGGTGCGCCCTTTTTCTTTGGAGGTAGCGCTTCCGATTTCTTTAATTAGTCTTGTTTTGATTCCATATTTATCTTTAACGGCGTGAATAATTGTTCTTTCCGGAGTTGTTTCGGGTTTTAATTCTTGTCCTGGCAGTTCCAATTTACCCCCATTGTCGGATTCGGTTAAAATATGAGTTCCGGATTCATTAAAGATAAGTGTGTGCACTTTATTTGCAGGTCTGAAAGACTCTATTTTTGATTTCTCGCTATTATTTAGTTTTTTCAAAATTTCTTCCAAATCTACTGTTTCCAGGTCAATTTCTCCCCAGAGATAATTCTCAATAGTCTCGTTATTTCCTGTTAGTCTGTATTTGTATCGATTATCGTTACTAACCACTTCAATTATTTGATAAACCTTTCCTCGTCTTGAATTGTCAGAATTTTTGATTTTAACCAGCTCTCCTTCTTGAAAGCGCGGTTCCGCTTGTACAGCTTCAGGAGTAGTCTTTTGGTTGGCAGAAGAGATTGCTTGTTTGATTTCTTCGGATCTCTCGGATTTTTGACCTGTCTCTTGGGGGGTCACTTTAGTTTCTCGATCACCCCAGATTTGCCATTCGTAGTTGGGCGGATAAGAAAGCAGGTGACTGTTTCTTCTGGGAACTATTTCAAATTTGCTTTGTTGAATTGATTTTTGGTCCCATTCTTCCGAAATTTCCAAACCGTTTTTAATCTCACCGTTTTCCACATTATACCAGTACTCAAAAGATTTTGGCCTTAGGCTCTTTTTTATGTTACTCCAAGATCCACAGCTTCCTTTTTCCTCAGCTAAAGACTCACTGGAGCGATAAGCATTACTACTTATAAAACTACCTAAATTGTCTATTTCTTCAAGTTCGGAAGAAGGGTTCACTATCTTCAAGTACTCTCTAAAGTCAGCTATACCGAGAGCAATCTTACGATAGCTTTGAACAACTTTTTTGGCTTCCGGGGTAAAGTTAATACAATCGAGGAGGCTATCCAGGAGACGTACTGAAGTTTCAATGGTTCTTTGCAATTTAGATCTATCCAGTTCGTTTTGTTGATCTAAGTGGTTAGTTAAAATAAGTTCGCCGAATGTGGTAAAAGGCGAGTTAATTTGTAATTCTTGATTTTTAGTGACAATCTCTTCTGTTTTATTGTTTAGAAAGAAGAGTTTTTGGTCGAGTATTTCTTGATACCTTCTTTCCCAATACTTTTTTAATTCCGGGGTATTTTCGGTAGAGGAGGCCAGTTTGATAAGTTCAAGTTGGGCTGGTCCTGACATAAAAGATTTTTTAGAAGGGGGTAAGATAATAAGAACTTTTTATAATAAAAGGCACTCCCGGGCGTTTTCCGGAACAAGCCATTAATTAACTAGAGGATAGCACAATTTGTTGTCTTTGGCAAATACTCTTGACATCTTTCTAATCAAGACTTAGAAAATGAAAGGAATTATTAATATTTTGAGAATACCGCTAAATCTGGTTGTGTATGCAGATGGAAAATTTGTACTTTTTACCCTCAGGACAAGTTGATGCTTTTAATGTAATTATTGAAATACCTTACGGAAGTCAAAATAAATATGAATTAGACCCTAAAACAGGTGCTATTGTCTTGGATAGGGTGTTATATTCAGCAGAATTTTATCCGTTTAATTACGGCTTTATTCCTTCCACTAAAGCAGCGGATGGTGATGCTTTGGATGTGGCTGTTTTACTTACAAACCCTGTCTCTCCGGGAGTGGTAATTGAATCAAGGGCGATTGGAATGATTAAGAAAATTGACTCAGGAGATCAGGACAATTGCATTGTTGCCGTTCCTACAAAGGATCCAAGGTTTGCGGATATTGAAGATATCTCCGAACTTCCGGAACACAGAATCAAAGAAATTACTGATTTTTTTCAAAATTACAAAAGGTTACAAAACAAAGTTTGCGAGATAGAAGGTGTTTACGGGCATAACCAAGCAAAAGAGGAAGTTGCCACCCATCTAAATAATTATCCTGAATATAAAGAAGATTAGTAATAATATGTTTAATTTTGATGCAAGTAGCATAGAAACTTGGTTTTTGGTCATAGAAATGATTTGTCTAGTTTTGGCAGTTGTTTTTATTTTAATGCAAAACAGAGGAGCGGGACTTTCCGGCTCTTTTGGAGGTAGTGATGAAATATATTTAACCCGACGTGGTATTGAAAAGAGTGTAGTTCAGCTAACTGTGGCTTGTATTACGGTTTTTGTATTTTTGCGTTTTCTTTCCTTTTATCTGCCCCAAGAAGAAGGTCAGCAAAGTACTCCTTCGACTCCGGACAGCAGTGAAATTGACATTAACCAGCTTCTTCAAGAACAACAACCGACTATTGAAAGTGTAGAACCAGGTGAATTGGAGAATCAAGAAGTTCAGACTGAAACCGTGCCTATTGAAAACCCCTCTGATCAAGGCCGGGAATCTTCCGAAGGATCTCAACCAAATTCTGAAGAGTAATTATTATTTACTTGTTTTTACAACCTTCTTTTTCGTTACCGATTTTTTGGTGTCGTTCTATTTTCCGATTTAATTTCCTTGTCGCTGTCTTTTTTCTATTTACTTTTTCTTTTTCCTTAAAACTTTTCTAAGAATATTCAATATTTTTTTGTTTAGGAAAGAGGTTTAGTTAATTAACTATTTATAGCTAGACTACAACAAAACTAGACATTTCCAAATTTTGCTCAGTCGCTTGCCAAGTTGTCATCCTGGATTATTTCAGGATCTGAATTGAAATAGACTCGTTGTTTAACTCAAAATTAACCATATGGAATAGGCACAAAAAAATAGGTTTTGCTATGTCTAACGGATGTCGAAACAAATTAGTCGTGACAAGTGTGTATAGGTTATGCTCGGACCGACAATATTTCAGGGTTTTGTTTTGGTCAGAGAAAAAAGTGTTGGAGTAAGTGGATTTGGGTGGGTTAATGTTATGAAGGAAAGCGAAATTAGAATTTTATTCCCCCATAAACTCTTCGATTTCTTTGGAGTTTTGATTTACGATATTGCAAAAGTTTTCATCCGGTCTATATAGCTCCCATTTCTGACAGTCTTCTATTCCTTTCTCTCCATAAAACTTATACCAGTTTCCCATAGCAGCAAGACTGTCTCTCCAATCTTCAAATATAATTTGGTGGTTGCTGTTTTCAAGGCCAATCGAAAAAACATTTCGGCTAAGATGAGTATTGGTTTCGGTGCCTGAATTAGTAAATCTGGTAGTTCCAAACTGAGAGTCTAACTGAGCCAAGGATAATAGGTATTTAAGAGGTATTTCGTATTTAAGCGAAGTTTCTAAATATACTGCAGGGTGTACGGGGCTAGTATATTCTTTGTTGTATGAATCGTAGGATCTGGTTTTTGTAATATAAGCATCAATTTTTTTTATCAGATTTAGATAATCAAGTTGTTTTTCACTAAAGCTGCTGTTTACACTTAAAGAATCGATAGCTTGATAGTTATTTACTCCGAATATTTCTAAAACAGGGGAGTTGCTTTTTTCAACGTAGTATACAGTTTCTCCAGCTTCATTTTGAGTGGAGATAAGGTTAAGCACCTCAAATTCAATTGCAGTTTTTTGAATTAGCTGATTATATTTTTTTAGTTCAGTTTCCTCATCCAGATTAAAAGGTTCACAAGTTGAGGGGTTAGTTAGATTAAGAAAATTCTGGATATCCGATATTCCGTTATTACATGTGGAGACTTGCTGAGGATTTGTTTGTAGTAAAAATTCCTCATAATTATTTAAGCCGTCATTGTCACTGTCTTCCTCAGTTGAAACCTCTTTTCCAAATATCTCGGTAGACCATTGGATATACTCTTTTTTTAAATCTTCTTTGGTTTTATTGACCGTTTTTTCTTCAACTTTTTCCTGTTGTCCGGCCATAGCCAAATTATTAGAGTTACCTGGTGTACTTACTTCAGAATTATTTAAGAAATAGTAGCTAATACCTCCCACTAAGAGAATAGGAAGCATAATTAGACTAAAGGAGTAAAATGCTTTTTTAAGAACATTCTTTCTTTTGGATTTGACTGGTCTTGAATTATTTGGAAAAGGTTCTGTTCTTTTGAAATTATAAGGATTAGGGTTTTTCTTAAAAAGAAAAGACTTTTCAGGAACGATCTCCGGAGGTCTAATATTAGGGTTTGAGTATCTAGTAGAATTTTGTTCTTCCCAACTTGACTCTGAATAATTGTTTGGCTGATTGTAGTAGTCTTCGTTTAATGAGCTGTTTGGAGAAAGGTGCGTGTGATTAGATTTCTCCCCGAAAGACTGCTTGGAGCTGGGCTGGGGTGAATTGTTTAAAATCTTTTCTCCGCTGTTATCGGGCAGCTCGGTTTTGGAGGTGTTTTGGTTAGTTAAAACTGAAGATCTATCATTATTTAAACTATAGTCTTCATTGTATATCTTATCGGAAGGAAAATCTTGACTGAAGTTAAATGACTGTTTCTTGGTTTTTAGTTTTACTCTTGGATTACGGTTTAACTCGTTTTCTAGTTTTTGTTTTGCTTTTTGCATATCTCGACTGCTACTTCTTTGAAAAATTTTTGTTATATTAGACTCGGGAGGTGTAACATAATAATCTTTTGATATAGGTTCTTGCATGCTCCCGGCATATAATTTTTCTGAGGTGATAATTGGCTCCTTATAGTTCTGCCTGGTATTTTCCGGCGTATAGAAGGTGGAAGCGCCTAATTCCGGATCAGTATAATCGGGAACATCGATTAATGTAGGAGTAATCTTTTTTTGAGAGAGTTTATGAGTTGATAAGGACTCAGGTTGAATTAGATTTGAAGAATTGTGGTTGTTTGAGTTATTTTGAGAACTGTTGCTAAGGTAATCTCTTTTATTTATTTCGACTGTACTGTCATTTTGCGTCCAGTTTTTTTTATTTATTTGAGGTGAAAGGGAAGGGCCGCTGGTTATAGAAATTTTTGGCGGTTTAGACTTAATAATTGTTTTATTGCTTGCCGAAGTCTTTGGCGGATTTGCTGAATAGTTGTTTGAATACTTGTCTTTTAGTTTTTGCAGGGGATTTTTACTTTGAGTTTGACCACTAATAACATTTATCCCGGATTTGTTTACCGAGCGATTAAAGCCGGACAAAACGCTTTTATTTATATAATTATCTTTTTTAATATCCTGCATTTTGTTTTTGTTTTTTGATTGGTTTCTAGTATATTACTATTTTTTAGAAATGGCAAGTTAGGCTAAATTCAAATACAAAATTATCGTTGAAAAGCTTTAGTTTTTTGTATTAGGATGTTTTGACAAAAACCTACTTTTTGAGAAAGATAAAATAATGCTGAAAATCGGATTTTGTGGAGCTCACGGTACCGGAAAGACAACTTTAGCTAGAATTACTGCTGAAAAATTCAATTTGCGGATGCTGGAAAGGACTATGAGAGATATGTGGGAAAAGTTTGGAATTAGCGACTTTGAAAAGCTTCCGGGGGATGTTCGTAAGACCTTTCAGTATTATGCAGTATTAACTCAAATTGAAAGGGAGGAGCAGGCAGATATCGGCGGATTTGTGACCGATCGAACCGTTTTGGATAATCTTGGATATACAGTTTTAAGTGCTGAAGTTACAGAGACTGAGAAGAAGATTTACGAAGCTTTAGTAAAAGAACGATTAAAAAATTACACCCATCTTATATATGTACCTGTAGAATTTAAAGCAGAATACGAATTTTTGCGAGCTGATCCCGGTAGCCAGAAATCTTTGGAAGAAATTCTGGAAGGTTATTTGCAACAATTTTTCCCAAAAAATAATTATTTGCGGGTAACGGGTTCTATTGATGAACGAACTGAAAAGATAAGTCAATATATTAACAAACAGGCTACAGTTTGACATTAACTTGATTTGCGGCAAAAAGCAGTTGTATGACCTCGATAATCAAAATTACAGGAAAGCCCACATATGATATTACGGATATTCAAATTACTGATTTTGACAGCGGAAACTATCTTTGTTTCTTCAAAAGCAAATACATTTTTCGCTTTGAGAATGTTTTTGGAAACTTGGAAAACCGTAGTCGAGTTCTGCGTACCGGCAAAGAAGAGAGTAGATATGTAGAAAGTGTCATCTCTGCCTCCATCGATGCCGGTTTTTGCGGATTTTTGGTCTGGAAAACCAAGTTAACCAAGGAAGGAGGCAGCTTATTATCCGAGGCTTCGGATTGGAAGCAAGTAGAAAATAAATTTAGCCACTGCCAACAGCTTCATTTATTTCCAAGTCCTGCAGGAAACTACTATAGCGGGACTAATCAAACCGATTTTGATCCAGATGTAATTTTTACCTTATAATTTCTTGATTTATGTTCGACAAGTGGTATAGTAATTTAGTTAGAGAAATAATGGAGAGTGGAGGAGAAGAGTTCAATGAGCGGACCGGTTTACGCACTAAGATTGTTACCGGAGTGTCTCATAGCTTTCAGCCTGCTCAAGACTTCCCGCTTTTAAGCCTGAGGAAAATTCCTTTGAAATTGTTTATTGCCGAAATAATTTGGTATTTACAGGGTGATAAAAACCTTGATTTTTTTCAGAAATTCAGCCGGATTTGGGATGATTTTAAAGACGAGGCCGAAGAGAATAGTGTTGAGACCTGCTATGGTTATCGCTGGCGTCATTTTTTTGGGAGGGACCAGGTAAGTAGTTTAATCTCTATGCTCAAAGAAGAGCCCTCAAGCAGGCAGGGGGTTGTTATAACTTGGGATCCTAGTAGCGACGGTTTATCTAGCCCCAAGAAAAAGAACGTCCCTTGTGTTCCATTGTGGATGGCTAACATAGTAGGGGGTAAGCTAAACATACATTTTATCTTCCGTTCTCAGGATGTTATGTTGGGTCTGCCTCATGACATTGCCGGTTTTGCTCTACTTCAACTGATTTTAGCTCAGGAACTTAACGTTGAAGCTGGTTTCTTGCATTATTCCGGTTCTCATTGTCATATTTATGAAAATCATTATGTAAATGCTAAAGACATTTTAACTCGTTATAATAACCAATCTCCGATAAAGTTGGTATTACCGGTTCAAACTTACCAAAGAGCTTTACACAAAGACGAATCTTTGGTTCAAGAAATTTATGAGAGCCTAAGAAGTCAATATAAACCTCTTGGAAAAATGGAAAGAATGCAAATAGCTTTGTAAGCTTGGTTAACTGATATGAAATCTATGCAGAGCAAGCTGCCTCTTGAAGTGAATATTTTATTTGAAATTTTGGAAGAATCTGCTTACAGGATTAGAAATTTCTTTGGTAAAACCACGGTCAATCAAAAAAAAGAACACGATCTTTTAACTAATCTGGATTTGGAGCTGGAAGATTTTTTAGCTTCGGCACTAGATTCCGCCTTTCCGGGTAGTTTTTTTTGGGGCGAAGAGAGAGGAGGAAAGATTGATTCGGTGGCCAGATCTTGGATTTGTGATCCCTTGGACGGAACGAATAATTATGCTATTGGACTACCTTTGGCCGGTAGCTCTTTGGTTATGATTGAAAACGGCCAACCGGTACTAGCTGGTTTAAGTAATGCCTTTACAAACAGAATTTATGTGTCAAAAAAAGGTCAGGGAGTTTTTCTTAACCGATCTCCTTTTGACAAGCAGTCATTGCGAGGGCAAGAGAGGGTGGCGGCTTGCACAGGCTATAGAGTTTTTGAAAACATCTCGGAAAGAGATAAATGGTATGATTTAAACGATTACATTAGCAGACTCAAAAAGGGTAGATACTTCCATTCATGGGCTCCTGTAATTGATTTTGACTTGCTTTTTCGGGGGGAGCTGGAAGCCTTACTTTTTTATGAAAATGAAATACATGATTTGTTGGGGGGGAGTTTAATTGCCGAGGAGTTGGGCTATGAAATCTTGGATGCTCAAAGGAAAAATTGGTCTTGGAAGGTTGGGCAAAATTTATCTACTTTATTGATAACCAGAGACAAAAAAATGGATTTGAGTGCTGGTATTTTACAAAAATTAAGGGAACTTAAAGGTTTATGAAAAAAGTATATTTTGGATGTGCGCTTAATCATGCTCCGACAGAGTATATAAGACAAATTGAGGATTTTAGATTGTTACTAGAAAAGGAATTTACGGTTTTAAAATATAAAGGTTTGCAAAATGGCACACCGGAGGAGATATTCGAGTATGATGTTGGCAGTGTAATTCTTAGTGATTTTTTGGTGGCCGACTGTTCTTATCCTTCTCTAGAGCTCGGCTTTGAGTTAGGTGTTGCTTTTGAAAGGAAAAAGCCGATAATTGTTTTGGCCAAACAAGAGGCTCTGGTTTCTCCTTTGATCTTGGGTATTGGTTCCATCAAAAATGATTTTACGGTTTTTAGATATCAAGATATTGGAGAGGCTCTTGCAGAAATAAAAAAATTTACCTCAAGCTTTCTAAGCCCGAATTAGTTCTATGATTAAAAAACCAAAAATAAGCCTAATTGCCGCACTCTCTACTAATCGTGTTATTGGTAGGGATAATAAGTTGCCTTGGTATTTACCGACAGATATGAAGTATTTTAAAAAAATTACATCAGGAAAGCCTGTTATTATGGGTAGAAAGACTTACGATTCCATCGGCAGACCTCTCCCAAAAAGAAAAAACATTGTAATAACCGGAAGTCCTTGGAAGATAAACTCAGATAGTGTTCTAGCTGTAGAAACAATCTTCAAGGCACTGTCAGAAGCAAAAAAAGACTCACCGGAAGAAATTTTTTTTATCGGGGGCGGCGAAATCTACAAACAGACAATCGACCTGGCTGATAAGTTATACTTGACGGTAGTTGAGATACAAATTGAGGGTGATGCTTTTTTCCCGGATTATTCAAATTTCGGCCACATATCATGGCAGGAGAAACATCATGAAAACGGTCTAGACTTTTGCTTTTTGCAAATTGAAAGAAGTTAAATTCGTCTGATCAAACTACTTTTTCTAAAGCTTCTTCGATCCACTTTCCGGCTCTCTCCAATTCACCTTCTTTGAGTGGACCTTCCTTGTCTTTTACCAGAAATCCCCCCGGTTTACCAATTTCCCTCCCTCCTTTCTTTTTCAGTTCCTTGGAAAGGGGCTCGGCAGCATATCCAAAGGTTCCCATCATAAAAGTTAAAAAAGGTTTGAGAACTTTGGAATCAATGTCTTTGGCACAAATTCGAGTATCAAAGGATAATACGTTAGTATTGTTTAATTTCGGCAGATTTCTAATAAAATTGTCAACTGCCGGAGTAGGTCGAAAACCTCTGGTTGGAGAACCTATTATCAACAATTTTATTTGTTCATTTACTTGCTCAGGTTTTATTTCACCAACTTTTACTACTTTTATTTCCATTTTTTTGGAGACAGCCTCACCTATTTTTTTAGCAACTTTTTCCGTATTGTGGAAATATGAGTCGTATATTACTAATGCTTTGTTTTTCATAGCAAGGAAAAGCTTTAAAAGTAATAGTAAATTGTCAATGATAATCTGTTAAACTCTATCACGAGGTGTAAGGCTTGAAAAGACTGGAATCATTGCTCCCGTAAATAAACTTGAAAAGACATCTCTTTAATAAGTTGATTTAAGACAAATAGAAATGTCGTTGACTAAAAATATAATCTGTATTTATCTTAACTAGCTATTTACAAGGCAATATTTTTATGAATATGTTAAAAAATGCTTGGAAAAACCATAAACCTGATCCAATTAAGTTGATTTTCTTTTTTGCGGTTGGGTTACTATTCAGTCATTTAGAATTTACTAAAATCTTAGGATCAGATATTTCCTTTACTTTGTTTGATTTCTTTGGCCCGGCTTTAGGTGCTTTGCTTGGAATTTTCGGAGGAGTATTCGTAGCTTTGGCAGTAGGCCTAAGCAATTTAGCTCTAGATGTTTACCAAGGACAGCCAATTGAATTGGCCTCTATCTTGAGGCTTGTTCCTGTTCTTTTTGGGGTTGTTTATTTTGGTCTTAAGAAGGCTGACTTGTCATCAAAGATTTTTTTGGCAGTTCCTGCTCTATGCATGATTCTTTTTTGGATTCACCCCGAAGGAAGAGAAGCTTGGTATTATGCCTTATATTGGCTAATCCCATTATTTGCTTATTTCTTCAAAAATCATGTATTTGCCAATGCACTAGGCTCTACTTTTACCATTCATGCTGTTGGAGGAGCAGCTTGGCTCTATGCTTTTAATCTACCTGCGGAGATTTGGACTGCTCTGATTCCCATTGTAGCTTTAGAAAGATTCGTCTTTGCTACCGGAATTGCCGGAACATATCTTTCCGTAGAAAAAATTAGCGAGCAAATAACAAAAACAACTGAAAAATTGCTTAAGAAAGAGGTTAAGGAAAACTCCTAAATTAAATTAATTTAACAGTTAAATTTTATCAATAAGACTACCTTTATGGTGGTTTTGTTGTTTCATATATAAGTAAATTCCTTGATAATTCTTATACTCTGCCTTAACCATTTTTATTTTCCAGAAGGGAGATATTTTGTAGACAGTGCTTGACCATGTCTACATGATCTCCGTAAAGAGTGTAACCCTCCTGCAAGAGAATTTCTCTTTGGGCTACCCCCTTATAACCTAGTTTAAGGCTAGCAACAAAACCTGTTTGGCGACTACTCGCCACCAAGGTAAATCCTCACATTCTTCCGGAGTCATACCACTCATGATCCAACCGACAACTCTTGGGTGAATACCGGTAAGCTGACCAATTTGGCCAAAATAAATCACTTTATTCTGAGGAATTTTTCTGACAATTTCCAAAATTTCCTTTTTTTGAAGAGGTTGTGGCTTGGGCATAATTTTCTTTAAGAATTTTTATAGACCACAGTAAATCTGTGTTTAAATACAAATTATTGTGACTTATTAGTGTGGTTCAACATAATTGAAGCCCTATTCTATTGGCTCGAATTTTTCTTTATCCACTTTAATTTCCTTGAATAGGCCACTTTCATCAAGAATAGAAAAAATGATAGCGTTATCTTCCTGATTATCAGAAAAAATTATTTGTTGTCCTTTGGTAAGGCCGTTTGCTTGGCCCTTGCCTGTCATGGCAATGTTAGTTTTCAAAAGCTCAAAGTCACCGGAAAGATTGTCCATCACCCAGAGTTTACAGCTATTATTGGTTTCTCCTTCACATTTACCATCAAGATAATAAGTCTTCTCTTCAAGTCTAAGAGTGTCAAAAGCAGTAGAAGGGCTGAACTTCATATTTTTAAAGATAGGCGAGGTTAACTCTACTCCGTAATTTCTGAAATCGAAACCGCTGGGGGTGTTTCTCAAACTATAAATGATTGCATAAACATCATTCTGGCTGAGAGTCTGAATATTATCTTCTATGATAAAGTTTTTCAAAGGGTTTAGCTCTATTTGGTTGGCTCTAACAATTTGTACGTATAAAAGGCTAGCGTCTTGACATTCTTCAGCTTGCCACCAACCTTCAATTTCACTTTCCAAGGGTGTTTGAATCTGCGGGGGTTTTTGATCAATAAATTGTAGGCTGCAAGTTCTCCCTTCATTGGTTATAGTAAAATTTGTTACAGGCTTGTCTTCAGCTTGTATGTTATCTTCTTCGGTGTCCTCTTGGTAGGTTGAATTTAATAAGGATTGCCCTTGAGAAGCAGTAGTTTTATCATACAATTCTTGCCTTGAAGCCATAGTGTACGGTGAATATCCTTGTGAAGAAGATCTGGTGTCTAGATAATATGAAATTATGATAAAGGAAATTAGTGCAAAAGCAAAGTAGGCAAAAAGTCTTGGCAAGAATCCTAATTTTCTCTTGTTTATCAGATACAAATCTTGAGATGAAGTTAAATATTTTTTTTCAGTGTTTTTCATATAATCTTCCTATCAGTTTAGATTAAACACTTTCTCCTAAACCAGTCAATAGAATAATTAACCATAATTAACCATCTTCTTTTTGCTTTTTTTTGAGCTTAGTGCAAATTAGTTTAGCAACTTCCGGTCCGACACCTTCGATGCCGATTCCGGCCAAGAACTTATAATCTTCAATATTTTTGGAGTTATCAATGGATTCTTTGAGATTTTCCACCGACTTATTACCAAACCTCTCTAATTCAAATATTTTTTCCCAAGGAAGCTTATATAGATCAGGAATATCCTTTATTTCATATTCTTCCATAAATCTCTCAGTAATTTTTTCGGATAGGCCTACAATGTTGGCAATGTTGCGTTTGCTAAAATAGCTTAACCTCAAAAGTATTTGGTCGTGGCAATTTTCTTGATTGGGGCAAATCAAATCAACGTCAGTCGAGGAAGTGGTAAGTTTAGTTTGGCAGGAGGGGCAGCTGTCAATCGGCTGAAAAATATCGGATTTCTCTTCTCTCAAACTTTCCATAACCTTAACTACTTCAGGAATAATATCTCCGGCTTTGCGAATAACTACGTAGTCATTCTTTCTAATTTCTCTCTCTTTTACTTCCTTGAAGTTATGCAAGGTTGCTCTTTTGACCTTGGTTCCGTTTAGTAATACTTCTTCTAATTCAGCTACTGGGGTAAGCTTGCCGGTCCTGCCCACCTGCCAGGTAATATCCAAAATTCTGGTAACAGCTTCGTCAGCTTTAAATTTTACGGCACACCAACCCCGAGGAGTTTTACCCACTACCCCCAATTTTTCTGCCAACTTGTTATCATCCAGTTTAACCACCATACCGTCAATTTGGTACTGTAAATCGTCTTTCTTCTTTTCCATTTCCTGAGAATAATCCCAAATTTCTTGCAAACTCTTAGCAATCTTATTTAACGGGTTGGTAGAAAATCCTATCAACTCCAAATAACTTAGCTCTTCTTCATGACTGGAAAAACTGCTCGGCAAAAACCTTTCTTCTTCGGCCATAATCTAATTAAAATAAGCTTGTAAATAATCGGCTTTTTTGATAATTTATTAATTTTAATATAAGAAATTCAAATATTTCTTTTTTGGACTTTGGTCTAAAAACTAAGCCTAGGGTAGATTTTAGGCAATTACAGTAGCCGGCTTGATGACCTGGTCATCAATTTTTGCTCCCAGGCTAACTACCTGCTTAACCTTAGGATGATCTTCTCGTATTTCAGTTCCTTCCAGTAATGCCATATATTGAGCATCAAAATCTTGTCCCGGCTGGGGGAAAATTATTTCTATTTGATCAGATTGAAGATCTCTAATTAACCTTTGGAAGCTAGTTTGTAGGGTGGAGATGAATTTTTGGGTTTCCGGAGTCTGTTCTTTCGGTAAATTCAAAAATGCTAAATGTAGGGTATTGATAAACTCAAGTAATTGAGAAATAACAGTTTTTTTGGCTTTCTTCTTTGCTTGAGCTAAATCTAATTGATTTTGTTTAGCGATATTATTTAGTTCACTGTTTAATCTGGAAAGTTTATTCTGCCAATCCTCAATCTCATTTTTCAAAGAATTATTTTCTTGCTGCAAGGAAGAGTTTTTTTCTTTCAGGTCGACAATCTCTTTTTCCAAGCTTAAAAGGTTATCATTATTAGGAGTCTCCACGCTTTCTTGGTCTAGTTCGTTATTTTGACTGTCATGATTAAAATTCTGATTTAATTCCTCCGTTTTGTTACTATTATTGGGATTAGTTTGTTGTAAACCTTCTTCAGGTGAAGCTTGGTCGTTGGAGGAATAATTTTGGTTTTTTTCATTATATTTGGAGGATTGCTGAGCTTGGTTATGGTCACGGTTGTAAATATTAGTCTTTTTCTTATGACCCTTTTTGGATCCTTTGAAATCGTCCAGTTTAATTTTTCCCGACATAAAAAATATCTTTAATGTTTCCGCTTATTTCAATTGCTTAAAAAATGTTTAGTATAACAAAGTTGAAAAAGCTTTGATTTGGATGATAAATAAAGGGTTTGTTTGGGTGAGTGTTCGGTTATGTAATCGGATATTAAGAATTTTTATTTTTTGTAATAATATCTTTTGGAGCGGGTTAGGGGAATCGAACCCCTCTCATCAGCTTGGAAAGCTGAGGTAATAACCACTATACCAAACCCGCAAATCTTAATTTCTTCTTAAATCAATTGGTCCGGAGTCGAGGATTCGAACCTCGGTAGGGACAAACCCGGCAGATTTACAGTCTGCTGCCATTGACCGCTCGGCCAACTCCGGTTTACTTTACTTGAAAGATTGCTGTTATTAAGGACAACGTAATATTTAGTACTATTTGAAGTATTATTTGTCAAGGGAAATTATGTATTACACAGGGCTATCCGATGTTCAAGACAAACTTGATGAAACTCTCACAATCTAGGGTAT